>NZ_AJZD02000360.1 GCF_000272105.2 Vibrio splendidus 12E03 | reverse complement strand
TGACTGATCGGAATTCTCCGAAATATGCACATAACTATATGTGATGCATCGAAGTACTTCTGTGGAAGTGCGCTCAGTTTGGTTTGGATGAAAGCCAGTCATTCTCCCTTTTTCAGAGATCAAGTGTAGATTTTTCCTAGCCCTTGAGCCTATAACATAAAGAAGCTTCTTAGCACTTTCTTCAGAAGAATCATTGAAGTTAGGCACTAACCCTTCAAGTAGGCCGAAAGATATAACTGCGTCATATTCACCACCTTTTACCCCATGTATTGTTGACACTTTTATTCCACTTCTCGGCTTAAATGCTCTACGAAAAGCGTCTATGTCTGTCGCAAATTCCTCGCTATCTCTACGGAGTCTACTTATTCGATCTTCTGTACTACTGAAGAAAGATTCATAGTGCTCTTGAAGCATTGGATAAAGAGAATAGTCAATTCCTAAAATATCGAATAGCTCATCAAAGAAAGTACGAAGATAAGCAATTCCATCTTCCCTATCAATTGAAATAGAATTAAGAGATTTAAGAAGATCTTTGGAGGTGATAGATTCGATGTCCACCATTGCTATTTCTAAATCATATAAAATTTCAGATGCCCATCTTAGACGCTTTACGTACATACTAGGGGAAGGTTCAGTGAGAATGATTCTCGTAAGCTTGTACCAAAAGTTCTCAATGTCTCTAGAAAACGGAACCAAACCAGGTCCGTCAAAACTATATTGAGGTAATCGATGTACTAGGTTTCGAGTCAACGCGGCTAAATGCGTCCACCAAGGGGCGATGACGCAAATTTCACTCTCTTTAATATTGCAGTTGTCAATATTGTGTTCAATATATCGGCTTACCTGTTCTACTAAATCATCTTTGTGAGTAATTTGATCATAGGTTATTGTACTCTGATAATCTTTCTCGCTACCTTCTGCACTAGTTGCACTAGTTGCACTCGGACTGACATTATAATTTCGATAGTATTCGATAATTCTGCTGGAGCTTCGATAATTCTTATCCAAAGACATTGGGGTAAAAGTAGCTTCAGTTAAAGATTCAAGTTCTGTATGGGATATAGCATAGCCACCCAATGACGTATATATAGCTTGGTTTGGGTCACCAACTATAAAGGTGTTCACCTTACTCGGATTAGCTCTCATTATACTTGCTACAATTGAGTACTGTATCTCTTTAGTATCTTGATATTCATCTATAAAAACGTAAGCAAACAGATTTGATAATATCTTTGGTATAGCCACCTTATTGCTCAAAAGCTCATACGAAAAGTATAATATCTGTTCAAAGTCTATCTGATGGTTCTCGGCTAGGTGTTGATGATAAGCCTCCAAAACACTGTTAGCTAGACTCCCACCATTCCCTGTGATATTGATGCCTCTTGGGGTATAAAAATGCGAACACTGATAATAGGTGATCTTATATCGAGGTCGCAATCCAGTACAAATATTGGTAATTAGCTCTTCACTGTCATATGAGTTAATTACCTTGAAGCCATTTTGAAGTTTGTAATGGTATATACCGTAAGGCTTTATTATCCACTCTAAACAAAACGCGTGAATTGTTCCTATCCATAGTTGTGAAGTCCCAACGCCTAGTAACTCTATTCTTTCACGAATCTCATCAGCCGCTCGATTCGTATATGTTATTGCGACGATCCACTTTTTTGTATCAGTCAAATTCGACAATTCGAGAGCTATTTTGTACGTTAATGTACGAGTCTTACCACTGCCCGGGCATGCTTCAAGGAATACGTTACCCGGTTGCCGAATAGCATCGACTTGCTCATCATTAAGATCATCTCTATCCCATACGAACATCATTAAATCCTTTCTAAGAAGTGATTATTTTCTGTCGGGAAGTCAGCAATAAACTCAGCTTTTATGTCATCTATATCATCAATCAGTAAATCGAATGCTTCCCATTTAGGAGAAAATATTTCAATTCCTGTTTCATAAGGTGCTAGGTATGTTTCCCACTTTGTTTTGAGAACCAAATTACCAGCTGCTTCAGCTGCTCTCATATTCATTGTACCTTCAGCAACATGCTCAACAATTCTTTGATATCGATGAGATAGTACCTTCAAAACAAGTTCAGGCTTAAATTCACCATGAGCAAATTTTATTGCTTCAAAAATATACTTTGGAATTACCACTTTAAAGTTAATAGCGTTGCCAAGAGTAATAGCAAACCAGCCCTTACCTTGATGATTTGCCATTGTTAATGCTCTAACACCCGATATAGCGATGTCTGCGTTAGATAGTTCACCTTTAGCTGTAACTCTTGTGGCAGGATCAACATAAACATCATTGACTATTTTCTTTAGATAGGAACTATTCGAGGATTTAATGAAATCAACTTCGAAGGTATGATCTGCGTAGAAAGGCTTTAACCATTGATTACCTGTACAGAATGTATCAAGCGCTGTTTTTCTGCTTTGTCCTGATTCTTTAGAGCCTTGAGCTTTTTTCTTTTTTTTCTTTAAAGGAACACTATCAGTGTTGCGGATTGTCGTATCAAAAAACGTGTCATCGAGATCAGTGATGATACTACAACGCTTCTTAATACGTTCGTCACTAAAGAGCATCGCAATATTTTCAAACCCAGTGCTTCTTATATTAACAAGACTAATGCCCATTTCATCTAAGCTTAGGCCTGTTACCTTTTTGAACAGAACTGGAATCAGGATTTCTTCCGCATCTCCTTCAACCAAAATGACACTTCGCGCAAACAATAGATTGCTGCGAATCGCATCCAGATAGCGTTGAACAAACCCACATTGCGGATCACTAAGACCCGTAGCAGGCTGGAAGACCTCACAATTACCTTCAACAACTCCAATAATGTTCATATTTTTGATATTACTAACTTCAGAGATATGTGACGAATGAGTGGAGTATATGATTTGAGTATTATCGTAGTTAATATTATCGAATAATGACTTTTGTATATGAGTATGGATATGAGCTTCTGGCTCCTCAATCAACAAAAAGTTAGCGATAGACTGATTAGCTTTCTGATATTTGAACTCTAGAAGTTTCAAAGTGAGGTATAAAAGATTCGCGCCACCTAAACTCATTTCATGAATAGCACCTTCATGCACATCGTTGGACTCTGCAACAAAAAGCTTGAGGGACTGGAATAATTGGTCTGAATCATCAGTTAAGCTTGAGCGAATAGAAATAGAGTTTGGTGAGTAGGTATCCCCAACTGTGTCACCTACCGTCGATGTGATGTCATCTCTAATATCACAGACGTCAGGCAAACCTTCAATATTATCATTTAATGTTCCGATCAACTCAGCTATTGGTTGAAAGTCTTCAGGGGAGATCTCTCCTGACTTATTTTTTAGCAGTGTTAACAAAGGGTTAGTTCTATTATTGTGGAAATCAGAAACCACGTCTCTGAGTGCTTTAATGAAAGTAAAAGAAACCTCATTAGGCATATTAAGGATATATGGTAAACGTACACCAACACCTGGGTTGTTTAATTCACTTGGAAAAACGATAGCATCAAAGTCACCAACAATAGATTTATATTCCTCCGGATCAGCAAAGTTAGCTGTGCTTTTTCCAGTTAATACCGTTTCATAGTCTTCTATCGAAACATCGCTTAAACACTCTTCTAGTGCTGTAGCATCACCTGGGGGTAGTATTGAAAGAGCTTGGCGTATATGAGCTTTAGGCCTGAATATTAGGTTATAAGTAGCTTTGGTTACCACCTCGCTTTCGCCGTCGATATTTCCGTTACCATGGAGAAACAGGGATTGACTAGCTTCATCACTAGAAATATCGCTAAACTCACAACTTATAATAATCCAATGTCCTTTCCAAGGACCTAGCGACCTACAGAAATCATCCTCAGACAGTTTGGTAGACGAACGAGGCATTGAGTTATCAAGTAGTAATCTCATTGCTCGGAATAAGTTAGTCTTACCTGATGCATTCTCACCAATTACTGTGTTGATACCTTTGTGAAAATGAAGCTTAACGTTCTTGAAATTACGGTAGTTGACTAGGTTTAACTTGGTGATGTGCATATAGCCTCGAAATCAATGTCTTATTTGGATGGTATAATACTCCGCGTTAACTGATCCTCATAAGGTAAAGTTAAAAATAACACTTTTTTTGTGGGATTTAAGTTACTGATAAATATGTAAATAGTTGGTTTGAGAACTTCATGTTGGGGGGGCGTCGAAAAATACAGTGTTTTTAAATCTAATTTAGTGCGCCATTCTTAAATGTGACCCTTGACCTGTCTACAACTTCACACTTTATAGTAACTATATTGATTGAGAGGGGCGCTTTCTGTGTTCCCTCCAAAGTAAGTAGAGAGACACTATGAAACGTTTAATTCTAAACATCACACTTTTGGTATTCATGGCGCTTGGTAGCTTTAATGCCATGGCTCATGATTCAACGGTTAAGTACGGTATCGCGATATCTCACGATGGTGAGCAAATTGCGTATGGCAGAAGTGGGAGTGGTGAAACGGCGCTGATCTTCATTCACGGTTGGAGCTTAGACAGAAGGCTTTGGCAAAAACAAGTGAGTGAGTTTTCAAAGCAGTATCAAGTGATCACCATGGACTTAGCAGGGCACGGTAACTCATCGTTCAACCGTGAAGAGTACACCATGGTTGCGTTCGCTGAAGACATCAAAGCGGTAACCGAGAAAGAACAACTCGAATCTGTAATCTTAGTTGGTCATTCCATGGCGGGTGGTGTGATTGCCGAAGCCGCTAAACTGATGCCGAAAAGAGTGAAGGGCGTTATTGGTGTCGATACATCGCAAAACGTCGCACTAGCGGTTTCACAAAGCGACCTAGATACAATGACTAAACCATTTGAAGCAGACTTCCAAGCGGGCATTACTATGTTCGTGAAAGACTCGCTGCCAAAAGACGTAGACGCGGATTTACTTTACTGGGTAACGCAAGACATGGCATCAGCACCGCCAGCTATCGCGATAAACCAGTTCCGCCATTATCTGGGCCAATACGTGACAGGTGAAGCCCACCGCGTGTATGAGAACGTGAATGTGCCAGTAATATTGGTCAACGCTCGTCTATGGCCAACGGACTCAGAAGCGAACAAAAAACACATTAAGGATTACAGCATTTACTACATTGAAGACTCCGGCCACTTCCCAATGCTTGAGCAACCACAGCAGTTCAACATAACCTTGATGAAAGCGGTGAAGTCAGTGAAGTAGGGCGCTGTAGTTGTTAAAGGATGGTTGTACCCGTTAGATAGATAAAACCAAGGCCTCGCGTGTGCGAGGCCTTTTTGTTAGTTGGAGCTTTTGCTAGCTACATTCATTTCAATTTGCGAGTCATACCCGCGTCTTTCATTCGTTTATGGTCCTTAAACTACCGGCTCATAGTTATATAAATGCTCTATCAACCACCCTAGATATGTAATCAGCACCACTGTTATTGGTAAGGGCTGACCGAATCTAGTGGTGCTTTCTGCTGATAATCACTTTAACTATGTGTTTAGGACGTCCTGCTATGGCTAAGAAAATAATATTCATTCATGGTCGCGCTCAAAAGCCCGATAAAGCTCCCCTTCAAGCACTCTGGTACGATGCTATAGAGCATGGCTTGCAGCGAGATTGTGGAGGCTCAAGTTCATTACAAGCCTTTAAAGATGTCGATAAACGGTTTGTCTATTACGGTGAACTATCAAACACATTGTTAGAGAAGCCAACGGAAGACCCTGCAAGTCGACAGCAAGCGTTGTCTGAACTCAAAAAGTACAAGACAAGCCAGTTCAATAAAACAACGTATAACAAGGTATCTAAAATTGGTTTTCTGAAAGAGGCGTTAGCAGATACTTTTTCATCAATATTTGGAAAGCTAGGTGTGGCTGAGACACTCATAACGAAGGTCGCGCCTGACATGGCGCATTATTGGAATGAAGATACCTATTTTGGTAGCGATGTCAGGCATAGGCTAATGGTTGAACTGAAGGAAGCGCTTGATAATCAAGATGATGTGATGATTGTATCGCACAGTCTCGGCTCGATGATCAGTTATGACGTGTTATGGAAATTGTCTCATTACGGAGAGTATAGACACGACTATGGTGCGGATAAGAAGGTCGACTTATTGCTCACGCTCGGGTCACCGTTAGGCGATGAAAACGTAAAAGATCGGCTAAAAGGGAGCCGTTTAAAAGATGAGAAGAAGTACCCTTTAAACATTCAGCAATGGATAAACATATCGGCAGAAGATGATTTTATCTCTCATGACAACAAAATTAGAAATGACTTTAAGGATATGCTCGAACTGGATCTGATACCCGGCGGAATGAAAGATATTCACCCCATTTACAATCTCAATATTCGCAACGGAAAAAGCAATCCACATGCTTCCATCGGTTATCTCATTAACCCCAAGTTTATTGCAGTATTGGATGAATGGCTCTCTAGTTGATTTGGTTTTACCATCGTAAATTGCTTCGCTGCTCGTTCATTGAAACTTAGATAAAACTAAGGCCTCGCGATTGCGAGGCCTTTTTGTGTTCCGACTAAAACTCAATATTAATCGAGGTTAACGAAAGCTCGGGATAATCGCTGGAATCCCCGGTAGAAGGCCAACCAACGCCATTACGCCACTTAGCACAATAAACATAGTGCCAGGCAACACCCAGCGGCTCATTTTACTCAGCTCACTACTACGTTCTTTACAACCGACTAAGCCTAAGTTATCCAACAGCATGGTGAGAGCCCAACCAAATGCAGGGTTAACGAGCGCTGAAGAAAATACAACAATCGCTGCCGATTGGGTGGTTTTCCCTTCACGCGTCATTTCCATTCCAGCTTCTAGCAATGGCACAAATACCCCAACAATCAGTGCTACACACAATACAGGTTGCCAGATAGCTAAATCCATTGGGTAGCCCCAAACCGCGGCGATGATACAGAACAGAGCCGTTAGCAAAGCGCCAGCAGGAATAGGGCGTTTAGCAATCGCCGCCGGTACGATATAAGTACCCCATGAAGACGTAAAATTAGTACCACCGAACAGAGAACCGAACGTTTGACGAATTGAAGCCGTGGTCATGGTGTCGTCAATGTTCATGTGTACTTTTTCGGTACGTTCTGGGTAGCTGATCTTTTGGAATACTTGATGCCCTAAGAAATCTGGCGACCACATCGCCACGGCTAAAATAGCAAACGGCAATACCACCATGAAGTGTTCAATCGTCGGTAGGCCTAGCATCCAACCTGTATCTTCGCCCCACCAATACATAGGGTTCATGTTAGGTAAGCCTGGCTCGGTGTGGAAAGCAAATGGGGCACCCATGGCAAATGCAATCGTACCACCCAATAAGCAGCTAAGAGGTACTGCTAACCAACGTTTGCGGAAGTGTTCCAATAGTGCGTACAAGATAATGGTGCAAAAGATCACGACAAACGCGATGTGGCTCATGCCGATTCCTTCAGCCCAAGCGAACAGCTTTTTCACTTGAGAGGCGGTTCCAACAAAGCCGAGGTAGAGTAATAAGCCGCCACACACGCCTTTACTGGTGAGGTTGGCCAACATACTGCCACCTTTACTGATGGCTAAGATGAGGCCAAAAGCACCAATCAGTAACCCAAAGGCCATAGGGTGTCCGCCTGCTGCAACGACAATGGGAATTAAAGGGATGAGTGGGCCGTGTGTACCTGCGAGGTTCGCGGTCGGCAATAGGAAGCCAGAGAAAATAATAATGAAAACAGAGGCGATAAGGAGTTCATAACGAACGTTTTCTAGAATGAAGTCTTCATTTAATCCGAGAGCCCCCGCAAAGGTAGCAGCAATCGCGCCTACCATAACAACTTTACCAATGGTCGCGGCCATGGCTGGGATGGTGTCTTCTATTTCAAATCGGTAATCTTTAAACGGTAAATTTGGACGCCAGCGCTTAGGCGACATGATTTGTAATTCGTGCTCTAGATACTGTTCTCGGGATTGAAACTCTGAACTTGGTTTGTGTTGTTGTTCATAGGAGAGCTCGTTCTCAATGGTTTGAGGCTTTTCTCTTGGTATATTTACGGACTCTAAAGTACTGCTCATTTTGATTCCTTTCGTTCACACTCTGAGGTGTGTTATTCCAACAAACGTTGTTGACTCACGCAAAAGTGAAAACAATGCGTCAACTTATCATTAAAAACTTATTAACATTTAGTTGTTGGTACCTTATACCAAACCCAAAAAAACAAATAGTCTCAGTTAGTTAGACATTAGTCGTAGAGCAAGCCGACGAGTATTAGACGCTGTAGATTGTATGTGTCTGTTTATTTGTAGGCTCTTAATCTCAGGAACAACAAAGTCACTTTCAACAACAAATAGTTCGACTCTAAAGACCCAGAAAAAAGTCCAACGACTTACGTTTGGCTGCATTCTTTGTGTGATTTGATGGTGAACATCTTTTCCAGTTTTATGCTGGATATATTGGGTAATAAGCAGGGGTAGGGATTGCCTCTAGTAACTCAATTTCTCCTACGTTTGGCCCCTGATAGTGTTAGAATCTCCGCATCAGAACTATCGAGAAACTAGGTATTTATAAACAATGTTTATCCATCACGTAAACGGCATCGACTGGCTGGTGATTACAGCTTTTGAAGAACTGAAACCGATGTTTATCGAAGATGCTGGTCCTATCCCAGCTTACTTCTCTACTACCAGTGAATTGAGCCTGATTGATCAAGCCAAGCGTAGCTATGGATTTTTGCCTAAACTCCGCGGTGTGATCACCGATACCGGCACGTATCAAAGTGAAAATCTTGAAGAAGATTTGAACCCACAGCTAGCGTGTATAGTGGAAGGGCGTGGTCGGGTGTTTATCTATCACGGCGACTATGTGGCTTTTGTGGATGACGAGCAAACCTTCATTACCCGTATGGACTGAGAGTGACTCAGTGAGTTGAGATCCGCGAATTGGTAAATCGGCGAGTTAGCTCCCCTAGAATTAAAAACTAAAGGATTAATACGATGGCAAAAACGGTCTCATTGGTACTTGGCAGTGGTGGCGCAAGAGGCTTGGTTCACGTTGGAATCATCCGTTGGTTAATCGAGCATGGCTATCAGATAAAATCCATCTCTGGCTGTTCAATTGGCGCACTTATCGGTGGTGTCTACGCTGCGGGTAAGTTGGATGAATTTGAAGAGTGGGTCACCAGTATCGACCAATCGGATATGGCTATGATGTTGGACTTTTCATGGCAATCGAGTGGTATCTTCAAAGGGGACAAGATCATCGACACACTGCGTGGATTGATCGGCGAGATTTCAATTGAAGATCTGCCTATCCCTTATACCGCAGTTGCTGCCAACGTCGCCGATGAAAAAGAGGTTTGGCTGCAATCAGGTTCTCTGTTTGATGCCATTCGCGCCTCCATCTCTTTGCCACTGTTCTTCACACCTCATGTCATCAATGGTGAAGTGCTGATTGATGGCGGAGTACTCAATCCCGTACCGATTGCGCCTACGTTTAGTGATAAGACAGACTTTACTCTGGCTGTGAACTTAGGTGGTGAACCTGAGATGCTTCAACAGGAAGTGATACCGGTTTCCCTACCTACAAAAGAGAGCAATCTGCATGAGAGGGTGGTTCACTTTATCGATAATCTAGGTAGCAGTGTAAAAAGCAAAATGAGCTTCAATTTTGCTGCCTACGACATTGCCAACCAAGCGTTTGATGCGATGCAATCGACCATTGCTCGCCAGAAACTGGCCGCTTATCCCGCCGATATTACGCTTGAGATCCCACGTAATGCCTGTGGCACTTTAGAGTTTGATCGCTCACAAGAGATGATAGACAGAGGCTATCATTTGGCACAGGCTAAACTGGGCAATCGACTTTAATGTATTTGCTGCTGAATGAGAGTATTTATGGAAACTGAACTCAAACTATCTGAACTCAAAGAATTGGTCACAACAAAAGATGTCATCTTGCTCACCAGCATAGAAGTGTCAGCAGTATCTTGGCTGATAGATTGCTATCAAGATAATACTGATATCGACATTATCGAGAACGCACGTCAACTCGATACTGAAGCGATTTTGGCGCAATGTCGAAAAAGCCTTAGTGAAAGTAAAAAGGTGATACTTACCGCGCAGTTTCGCAGCCAACTGCCTATCATCAATCTCGCTTCACTGTGTAATGAGAAGCGAAAGTCATTGACCAATATTGAGTTATCCGGCTGGGACGAAGAAAAACGCCTTCCTCACTCTTTTAGCAGTTTCTAGGTCATAGTAGCTTCTAGCTTCTAGCTTCCTAATGCTAGAGCAACTAGTGCAGCTCAACGAAACGTTAATGAAAGCAGTTAAGTAAGTGAAGTAGGGTGGTTGTAATTGTTCGATAAAACTAAGGCCTCGTGTTTGCGAGGCTTTTTTTCGATATGGGAAAGGAGTAAGGGTTTAACTCATAACTTGCAACAAGCTTTTTGGAATCGAAGTACAAACTCACCCCTTTCCCTCACTTCAAACCAAGGTAACACGTATAGATATTAAAGGACCTAAGCTATTGACAATGCAGCACAATACGATTTATGGTGAATATGACTAAATTGCAGTCGGCTATCGAGTACGTTACTCACTTTTCCGCTCCCCTCTATTGCACGGGAGGTTTCAGCTGCAAACCCGGACACTGCTCCGGTTAATTCTATATGTGAAACCTAACTCCCATTCTTATTGGAGAAAACTATGTGCAGGATAGATGCGCCATTTGGCAATCGCTCCCTCGATGAAAAAAAAGATCCCGTCGAACGTTTCGTGCAAGCACTTGACGAATTTGAAGTTCAAGGCAATTTTCGAACGTTATTGATTAAACACTTTTCAGAAAACTGGATTGATATTTTTTACAACTCTTCACGTCTTGAAGAAGCGTTGACTACTGCTAACGAGCAGAACTCTGAACCAGAAAAATGCGTAGCGCTAGCGTTTTGCCAAAACGTAAACATACGTTTTCAGTTACAGCCATTTCGTGTTGACGAATCTTATAGAGAGTCATTACTTTTCAAGTTTTTGACTGATGTGGCAAGCGCATATTTTCCAACCTCTCCTTACGGTTTCTATAAGGCGGGGATAGAAAAACATCTTCACTCATATGCTTGGTTTGTTCGAAATCACTATGGTGATGATCTTTTTTTCACCAAAGAGTTCTTTAGTGATGAAACATTTAGCTCTCTAAATGAAAACGAGAGAATGCGCTTTCTTTGGGATTGCTTCCACTTTATCGCACCGCCGTTTGACTGTTTAAAATATCGTACAGACGACTCGACCTTAGTTAATGGATTACTATCACTAGCTTCATCAAACGATGATTCTAGCTTCCCTTGCGAACACGCTCAATCAATCCAACTAGGCCTAGAATTCTTACGAGTATGGATCAAATATGATGCTGAAATGGGACGAATTTCTTTTGACTTATCTAGTTTTTTTTGGGGCACCCCATGGGAACAGCTTGAGTCACTAGTTTGGCAGAAAGACTTTGATGACGAAGAGGTCAAAAGCTCTCTAACTAACTGGTTCAGCACCATAAAGCGAGATCTTAAGAAGGTTCTAATTCTTAATTTTAACGCAGACAATGTTGAAGGTCTAGAAGCGAAAGAGTGGGCTAACCACATAGACCGATATTTTAGTGATATCTACCATCATATTCAGAGCGATATTGACTGGAAAACATACGAACACGATAAGTTTGATATTCGTCTGAAAAAAGAGCTCGAGGATTTATGTTCTCAGTTAACTCGTGAACAATTAGAAGCATGGATCCAATGGTCAATCCAGCAAGATTTTGACCGTATTTTGAACAATAAACAACGGTTGCCAGAATTGTCTAATAGCTCTGAGAAATGGGTGTGTGAATCTTTCTTTGGTGTTTGGAAAGCTCTTTTCTTAGCAAACCTGACTACGTTAGAAGCTAGTGAACAACTTCATGTTTTATCTGCTACTTCTCCTGCAAGAAGGGGAGAATCATCCGAGTTTATCAGTGCCTGTTCTGAATGGTGGCGCGGGCTGTTTAGCCAGCTTCCAGAAACAGACGACTTTCTTAAAACGTTAATCCCGGAATGGACAATCACCGCCACTCGTTGTTTACGCGAGCATAACTTGCTTCCATATATCGATAAAAGTATAGGTATTTTAAGAAAAGAAGTAACCAGAGCATGTCAGCCTGAAGAGCAGAAAAGGCATGATAACCAGCTCAAACAACTACTAGTAGAGCTTGATCGTTTACATCCTAACAAATCCTTTCGTCATAGGTTGTTACTAATGCGCTCCTATACTCTACCGCTATCTGATGAATCGATTTCTTTGGGAAACTCATTGAACCAAAGTAATTTAACTCAATGGTATATTCCAGTAAGTGATCTTGCTACTCGATTGTTTGAGAAACACCTAGATATTAAGTTGACCGAACCAGCTGAAAGCCGTTTGAAAGCTTTGATGGAACCTTATGTCACATGCACTAATGAGTTAGCAGAGTTCTGCCTAAGTCGTTTACGCCTTCGTAAAGGTGAAAAAGCGAGAGATAAACAATACACAGTTGAACAAATAGTTGAGCAGTCTTCAGTTTGGCGACAAGGGTACTTAAAAGCATTAACTGAATTAGGGGTTGACCTTAACGGTCAAGTTCATAAGGCAGTGTATTTCATCAAACAATCAGATCCTGATCCTGATGTACGTGCAATCGCAAGTGAATGTTACAAAGCAGTCCGCAGAAGAACAAAAAAGAATTCTACTATTCCTGATTTGAAGCGAGGCATTATTGCAGCTGAATGGTGGCTACTTATCTGCCAACGACAAAAACTTGGTATGGTAATAAACCATGAGGGCGCCCTCAAAGCGAGACGCAACTTAATGCGCAACCCATAAACTACATTTAATTCATTCATCCAATCTTGGTGTACTGGAGCCCGATGCTCCTACTCTGACGCTTACCGTCCGCCATGTAAAAACTTTACGGCCTACAAGAGTAGGCCTGTCAAGGAGTATACGTATGTCTACAGAAAACCACCTTGTTATTAACACAACGAACGAAACGACCTCTAGTCAGTTAAATGAACTCGTAATCAACTGGCACATAACAGAGGCGTGCAACTATAACTGTACCTATTGCTTTGCTAAGTGGGGAAGACCCAATGAACTGCATCAATCATTGGATGCAATTGAAAAACTGCTCGACAAGTTAGCTAACTATTTCATTCATGATGACCCAGAGATCAAAAGAATTCTTGGTTACCAAGATGTACGTTTAAATTTCGCTGGCGGTGAGCCAATGATGCTAGGTAGTTCGTTCTCTACGGCCTTAGTAATGGCAAAACAAAAAGGATTCAAAACTTCAATCATCACTAACGGCAGCTACCTCCTGCTAAGAAGCCGTTTTGAGTTACCTCTTAATACTTTAGATATGGTTGGTATCAGCTTCGATAGTCAACAACATCCAGTAAGAAGAGAGTTAGGTCGTATTGATAGAAAAGGCAATTCGTTAAACATAGATGAACTTAAGCTCGCAATCCAACATCTATCGCGCACCCAAAAAGGTTTAAAGACCAAAATAAACACCGTTGTAAATGCTCTAAATTGGGAAGAAGACTTTTCTCAGCTAATCTCCAGCATATCGTTAGATAAATGGAAAGTTCTTCAAGTCATGCCGACTGGTAGGAGTGACTTGCTAGTTTCAGATGAACAATTTAGTAGTTTTGTTGAACGACATTCAGGCAAAGGCTTACCAATCTCAGCTGAATCAAACAATACAATGACTGAATCATACTTGATGGTTGACCCAAACGGACGTTTTTATCAAAACTCTAAAGGTATGTCTGGTCGTTATAGTTACAGTGAACGCATTACTGATGTGGGCGTAGAGACTGCATTGAACCAAATAAACTTCAATTGTAATCGTTTTAAGTCTCGTTACTATGCTGGAAACCCATCCAACATTCGTGGTGAGGTGCTGGCATGAAAAGTGAAACGTGCTTAGGGAAAGTATCCGGCAAACCTTTAAGATTTTATTACACGGAGTTTGAAGCACAAAGCGCAGCTGAATACTCCAAGAATGTTTATGACAATGAGTTAGCACCGTATAAATGTCAAAGGTGCAATTACTGGCATTTATCGCCAAAATGCAGAATGACTCCCAGTCAAAAGTGTAGCAAGTGTACATCTGCTACCAATGAGTATAAAAATTCGTACTTAACAAGCAAGGAAGCGAAAATCAGAGCAAGTATAATTTACGAAGAGCAAGGCATTGCGTTAGATGTTTATAAGTGCAGGCATGGTAACGGTTGGCATCTAACCAAAACACGAAATTACTGACAAGGTATCAATATCAATGAGTTGCCATGACAAAACAGCTAAATCAACGAGATAATGCGGTAGTTTTTAAATAAAACTAAGGTCTCGATTGCGAGGCCTTTTTGCTTTTAGTGGAGTGTTCTAACTCTAACTCTAACTCTAACTCTAACTCTAACTCGGCCCTTTTCATGTTGGAAATTTGCCTGGTTCAGTTCCTCCTGACACGGCATAGTATTTAGCCTTATGTTGGATTGTGCTCAGTCAATCAGGTTTATACGTTTGCGATGCTACCGTAAGCCGACAATTCAAGAGCTTCACTTTAAATGCCTACCGCCATCAAGGTGTAAGGTTCTTCCTGTCATGTAGTGACTGGCCAAAACATACTTGATGCCGTCTATTATTTCCTCAAAGCCCGCTTCTGTAGGGATCAGAGCTTTCTGCAGCGCTTTAGTTTTGTATGCCTCATCGTCATGTTCATTGAACTTAATCATGGCTGGGGAGAGGGTATTTACTTTGACCTTGGGAGCCAGCATTGCTGAAAATGACAACGTTAGGTTGTTGAGCGCAGCTTTGCTGGCCGCGTAAGCGATGTGCTTTTTACTGCCTTTTTCCGCAACGTAATCACTGATGTGGATGATGTCTGACGTTTTATCGCCAGACATCAGTTGGTCTTTGAGTGTTAAATTGAACAAATAAGGCACGGTAGCGTGAATCGTCATCATCTGATGCATGATTTGGGATGCATTTTCACTGGGGTTTTTCTTGTTCTCCGGCTTCCAGTCAGAAGCGTTATGTATGATGGCTCGAAGTGTCTTATATTCTTGACCCACGTAATGAAGAAAGCCCTCTAAGCTGCTTTGTTGATAAAAATCTACCTGCTGCAAGTCGGCTCCACTGTCGCGCAGTAATTGCAGTTGAGGGTAGTCGCTTCGGTAAGTGCCAACCACTTTGTATCCATCCGCTAAAAGTTGCTCCGCCAGTGCGAAGCCGAGTCGCTTTCCCACGCCAGTTATTAGTATCGTTTCACTCATCGTAAAAACTCAGCTCTGGTTTGAGGGTTAGTTTTGAAGATCCCACCAAGCGCGGTTGTAGAGGTTTCAGAGTTTGCATCCATAACACCTCTGGATTTAACGCAATAGTGGGTTGCTTTAATCGTCACAGCCACGTTTTCTGTTTCAACGAGAGTCTGTATCGCGACCAAGATTTGCTGAGTAAGGCGTTCTTGTACCTGAGGACGCTGAGCAAAAAATCGAACGATACGATTGATTTTAGACAGTCCAAGAATCTTGTTTTCAGGGATGTAGGCCACTTCCGCTAAACCATCGATGGTGATGAAGTGATGTTCACACGTCGATGTTAAGTCGATATCCGACACCTTAACCATCTCATCAACGGACATTTTGTTGTCTATAACGCTGATTTTGGGAAAGTTGTTGTAATCGAGCCCTGAAAAGATCTCGTGTACGTACATCTTCGCAATGCGATGGGGTGTTTCGGCAAGGCTATCATCCGTTAAATCCAATCCAAGCGTACTGACCACTTCCGTTAAGAGTCCTTTGATGCGGTTGTACTTTTGGTCGGGGGTCATTTCGCTCGCTGTCATTGGGGTTTCAAGTCCTTTTGCGAGCAAAGCTTCTCTTACTTTTTCGGCTTCTGTATTCAGCATGACTCTCTCCTTATGAATTCTTGTCGGTGTCTGCTTCATAGCTCAGAGTGAGCGAAACAGAGTCGGCAAAACGTAGCGCGTGAGGCTTGTCGATTCTCACTTGAGCGTATTTCACCCATGGATGATCGATACAGATACCGAGTACATCGCTGGTCAACTTTTCCAAAAGCAGAAACCTTCCGGATTCGACGTGTTGAATGATCTTCTTGCAGATGTTTTTGTAGTTGAGCGCGTTGTCTACATCATCAGATAGACAAAGGTTGTTGGCGGGATAGTGGATTTCGGCATTGATGACGATGTCTTGCTGCTTAGACTTTTCCTCTTCGTTGAAGCCGATGAAGGTTCTTAGTCTCAGGTTTGTAATGGTGATAATGGCGTTGTGGTTCATAACAGTGTCCATTCCTTAGAAAGTGAAGTCAGTTACGTGCTTGTTTTAAGAAAAGATCAGTAAAGTTCAGGCGATTAAGAGTTCAGTTGTTCTTTCTGCAGTCATGTGAAGGCTAAGTAAAATTAAGCTCGAAAGGGATGGGTTCGGTTTTCTGGCTCAACTGATCGAAGTTTTCCCAGAGTTGCTGATATGAGATGTCTAGAGTGGGGTGGCGTTCTTGCGCAGCAATATCGACTAATGGCCTGAGCACAAAAGCGTACTCGGTGATTTCGCCTCTAGGCAGCTCTACGCCATCGATAACGCCCACTTGATTACCATAAAGAAGGATGTCGATATCCATCGTGCGTGAAGCATAGGCTTTGGTCTGACGCTTGCGGTCGTTCTCTAATTCGATTTGATGCAGAACCTTAACCAGCTCTGCGACAGGCAGGTTACATTCGAACCCAACGACGAGGTTGAGGAAGTTATCCCCTTTGAAACCGACAGGCTCGCAATCGTAGAATTTGGAAATGTGCAGCGGTGCAAAGCGGTCATGCAATGCTTTGAGAGACTCTGTGACGTGATGTTCGCGGTTAATGTTGCTTCCGATGCTGACATAGACAGTGGCCATAGTTTTCCTTCCTTTTAATCAGCCTATACGTCCAACTCGCGATGAAGATCAGCAATGCATCCTCTTAAAGGTAGGAATAAGGTAGGAAGACAAAAGAAAAATACGGTTCTGTTACAAGTTTTTCCCGTTTTGAGCCCGAAAAAAGGGCACCTGTGAGCTAGAAAGTGCCACGAGTAAAAACTCAGCCTATGAAGGTATTGGATAACTATTTTGTCAGTGGTTTTGCTAAGTTAATAGAATACGGATTAGTTATAGCATCGAAAACACCGCTTTACTGAAGTTGGCTCGCCTCAAATAGAGGTGCATCTGGCTTTTTATCGTTACCCATGTCAAAGCTCATGACAACAATTCTAATCAGGAGGTTAGATTAATCAGGCCACGACATACAGTCATCAATCGAGCGGGCAAAGCGATGTGTCATTCCAAGGCGCAGAACTAGACCATATTCTATGGTGTCACATATTTAACTGTATTCAGGCAAACTCCCTCTCTTCCATGCCGCGATAAAATCATCTTCTTTTAAGGGCTTAGATAGTAAGAACCCCTGTACTTCCTGGCATCCTTTGTTTCGAACGTAATCTAATTGACTCACTGTTTCTACGCCTTCTGCAATGATATTGAGATCATAAATTTTGGCCATTTCAATGATCACTTCAATAAGCTGTTTGTCTGTTGATTCAGAGTCAATTGCGTTGACAAACATACGGTCGATCTTAAGCGTATCGATAGGATAATTTATCAGTTGGCTAAAGGCTGTATAGCCGGTACCAAAATCGTCAAGAGAAACCTTCACTCCGAGTTGTTTCAACGCCTTAAGTCTCTCAATATTCTGTTCATCTCCGGGTATAAAGCAGGTTTCAGTGATTTCCATTTCAATCATGTGAGCTGGAATCTCATAGCGCGTCAGTAACCCAGAAAGTACATTGACAAAGTCGGAATTATGGAGCTGCCAAGATGAGAAGTTAATCGCTAATGTACCATCAAAATTCAGCTCTTTTATCCAGACGGACAGCTTTTGCAGAGCATTTTCAAAAACCCAATAATCAATATGTTTAATTAAGCCTGACGATTCTGCTACAGGTATAAAATCCGCTGGCCCGTAGGAAAGAAGAGCCTCGTGGCTTGTACGGATTAGAACTTCTGCACCTTTTATCTTACCTTTTTCGATATCATAAACTGGCATATAGGTTAGATAGAACCCGTTAGATTTAATCGCCTCTTTCAAGTCTTCATTAATTTGAGTATGACGCTTTATTTCTCTATCCATCTCTTTTGAGTAGAATTGATAATGGTTTCTTCCCGCGACATTTTTGCAGGCATACATCGCTGAATCAGCATTGTTAACCAGTTCGGTGACAGAGCTAGCATCATCAGGGTAAACGGAAATACCGACACTGACCCCAATATCAAATTGAGTACCATCCACCTCGAAGCCGTCCTCAAAGAGAGAGAGAATTCGATGGGCAAATTCGGTAAGTATATCTAAGTCGTCCAATCCACCAACTATGATGGCAAACTCATCCCCAGATAGCCTGGCGAACTCAAGCTCAGAGATAGTTAGATTTCCCCACTCAAAATCAACAAAGCTCTCGACAAGGCGTTCTGCAAACACTACGAATAAGTGGTCACCAACATGATGTCCGTACTTGTCATTTACGTGTTTAAAGTTATCAATATCAAAGTAGATAACGGCGCACTTTGTATCTGTTTCGGTGCAGTTACTCATTATACGCGTGATATCTAGATTGAATTTTTTCCTATTTGGTAAGCCCGTCAGAGAGTCTCTTTTTGCCAGATCATCGAGATCAGTAATCAAATTAATGTACTTATTGGTAAGGATGGAGACTTCGTCGTTACTTTTGGAACGCTCTATGTAGACTAAGTCATTATGATTTACGGACTCTACTTTCTTAGTCAGTCTCTCCACTGGCTTAATGATTTGTTTTACGATAAGCCACTTTAGTAGTAAGAAAGTGACAGCAGTTACTGACAAAACAATAACAGCGTAAAGAAGTTGAAAGGGTTTATACAACTCATTAAGGTGTATTTGAGATAGGCAAACCTTGATAGACCATAAGTTATGTATTAACTGAAAACCCAATTCATAACCTGGCAGGGTAATATCTTCTATCTGTTCTTCGTTCCCCAGCGAATGCGAAGTAGCATTAGGTTTAAGTATTAGTTGAGCATCGGGACCAAGCTTACTTTTCACAGATTCTTGAAATTCATCGTAGTGCCTAACCTTAGAGCGAACCACTGCAGTAAGTAACGTCTGTCCATAAGAAAAGGTTGGGACAGTAAAACTCTGCTCAGGTGTAAATGTCTTTACAACTAAAAATTCAGGGCCTTCAACACTATCGTACAGTTTGTAGGTAGAGGCGTTAACGTGCGCCACACCTTTCAAATCTAATGCTTGTTGAATCGCAGCAAGGTGATCTGTCACAACCGTATCAGCAGCGTATTTTGTAAATGGATCCGACGTATTAAAGTAGATAAGCTCTTTGCCATTAATATCCACTAGAGCAAAGCTCTCGATCGTACTGTGATTGAGCTTTAATTGATTAATATAACCCGTTAGCTCTTTCTCCGTGTAATACTGAGCGGTATCATCATATATTTCAATAAGATACTTTTGAATGTAGTAGTTCTCTAGACTCATTCTAGTCGCAGAATCGAGCTCTCTAAGCGCTTCATTAAGCTCATGAGAGATATGAGTAAGTTCAGTTTGTAATTGTTCCGATAGCGACGAGTTCAGTTGCATTTTTTGACTGGTATACGAAAACACTCCGGCGATGGAGAAAATTACTACCATAACAGGAAGCAGAATATAATTAATCTTTAGCGACAGTTTCATTTTTTTGTTTTATATCTTTGGTTATGAATAACAAAGAGTATTTGGCTTCTCAGGTCTGAAGCTTCTTTGCTTAGTGTCTTATAGGTAAACGATGAACCGCTGGCTAATCCCGTTGGGAACAACTCTTCATCTAACAGATAATCATCAGATGCTAAGTCTAAGACGTTTCTGTTCGAACTTGCGAACCACATCTCTTCAGCATTTAATGCCGATCTTTCAGGTGTGTTAATAAAGTTAAGGAACTCTATTGACGCTTTGCTAATAGGCCTGTCTTTATGGACACTAAAGCATTCATGCCACATCAAAGTACCTTCTTGGGGAATGGTATAGATCCAATCATCTTGCTCTGTATCCGACGCTATTTGTTCTTTTTCTCCTGAATAGATAACGGCAACTTCCATTTTAGAGCCAGATTTTTTATCTAGAGCGTAGCCAATAGCCGCTCTTATTACTAATAGCTGTTCACGGACTTTCATCAACAGTTTGTACGCTTGTGTCAATTCGACTTCATTTTCGGTCATAGGATCGAATCCTAACGCCAATAATGCGATTGCAATGGTATCTACATCGTCATCAGGAATCACAACCGTTTGAGGGTGTTTTAATGCGTAGTCGAAAACGTCCATCCAAGAGGTTATACCTTCGGCGACTTTTGAAGACCGAAATGCGACCCCCATGGTACCGTTAGAGTACGGGATTCCAATGCCCCCGCAAGCTCTGCGAGATACCTCAGTAAAGTTTGAATTACCTTCCTTCAAAGTATTAGATAAATCGCCTAAAATGCTTGCTCTGCCCAGTTCACCAATGGTTTGCCCGTCAATGATAAACAAATCATAGGCTAGGGCTTTGCCAGAGTACACCACAGCATCACGCAGCATTTCATTTTCAAAATAAACTTGAGAAACGGTATGACCGTACCGTTCTTCAAACTCTTCTATCAGAGTGTCAGAGATATAGTCTTCCCACGTAAAAATTTTTAGCTCTTCAGCAAAACTCTGTGCTGACAAAAAAATAGAAAAAGTTAAAGCAAAACAAGTTATGAAACGCATCAGATACCTATTACTAATTGTTTTCACTGGAGTTTAACCATAACGTTGGTTTTGGTCTTATTTATCAAATATAGACGTAATTGTACCTCATTCTTCAATATATTAGTGAGGTGTATATTAGGGATCGTGCAAATAGTTGATTTGTGGGACTAGAGTCGACATAGAGAATTGAAAGTGTAAAACACCGTTAAACGTTATTTTTCATATTGGATCAAATCGGAGCATGTTCTTTACAACTACAACATCAACTACAACATCACCAACTTGCAACTCGACGTCGTCAGTTTACTTTGAGAAAAAGTACTGAAATTCCAGTAGCTCGATCTTCCACGGAGTAATTACGTTAATGCGGAATGGGGCTAAATATTTGTTGGTGCAGTTCAGGGATGATGAAGAGCAGTTTCTAGTGCCCCATAAACCCCGAGCAAAAGCGAACTTCATCTATCTCACTGGCAATTTGGTCTTTGTTTTTACCTGACCGAAGGCGAAGCTGGGTTCGATAGAAGCTATATTGGGTAGGCGAGTTAATTGCTCTGTAGATAGAATTAAGGCCTCGCGTGTGCGAAGCCTTTTTGTTTGTATCGAGCGGGAGTAGCAAAAGCCTCTTGAGGTGTTACTTTTCTAAATTGTGCTTAATGATTTGTTCGACCACACCATCCATTGTTCTGCAGCTAATCTCCGGCTTCAAATACAAGGGATGATATTCAATTCCAGTGCGGTCTATATAGGCTGCTTGTAAGCCAGCAGATAACGCACCATGAGTGTCCCAATCGTGAGTAGCGACAAGACGAAGGTTTTCGACAGGCTCTTTTAACGTTTCTGCTGCAAATTGATACACATCTGAATTGGGTTTGAAACTGGCTGTTTCTTCAACGGAAATGACAGTGTCGAAATAGTCTTCTAAACCCGAGTTCTTGATTTGAGAAGTGATGAGGTCGAGGGATGAGTTAGAAAAAGCGACGGTTTTAAAGCCGTTCTCACGCAATTTAAGTAAAGACTCTTTGATATCAGTGTGAGGTGGTAGATTGGCAAAAGAAGTTAACAAGGCACCTTTGCTTTCCGCCGTTAAATCACACTTGTACCTTTGTGCAATAGCGTCGAGCGCTGCATTCGCTAGTTCAGAAAAAGTAGACTTTACGTTTGTTGCGATGCAAACCGTTGAAGTGTGCAAAAGCTTTGAGAACCAAAGCGATAGTGCATCCTCACTGCCGAATGCCGCTTTAAATTTAGGCTGTAATGACTCCAAATTTAAAACCGTTTCGATTATATCAAACAGTATCACTTCTTTTTTCATGCCAAGAACCCAGATTTAATTGAATATCATACTTACATAATCCGCTCTGATGATACGGTTTTCAACCTCGATTTAAGTAACTTAAGCTTTGCTCTCTAACCAGAAAAGAGGGTTGGAATGAGTCGTCGATGAACTCGTCACTCGAATTTGGCGTTGCTTAATGGGTAGCAGGCAACACCAAATCTGAAATGATTTACTTAGCTTAATTTGCGGCTTCTATGGTGCCTTTGAAAGTGCTGTTTAAAAAGTCATTGATCTCTTGTGAGTGGTAAATTGAAATGATCTTTTTATACGTTTCGTTATTTTTGTCTTCTTCTCGCGCCGCCACAACCATCACAGCTAAAGGTGCGTCTTTTTTCTCTAAGTAAATGCCTTGTTTCTTAGGGTCCAGTCCAGCAGACATCACATAGTTCATGGTGATTGCAGCTGCGTCTACATCGTCAAGAGAGCGGGGTAGCTGCGCGGCATCCACTTCAACAAATCGAATGTTCTTCGGGTTATCAACAATATCGTTTAATGAAGCGTTGAAACCAGCGTTGTCTTTTAATGAAATCAGCCCTGCATTTTCAAGTAGCAATAGTCCGCGCCCGCCATTCGTTGGGTCGTTTGGAATCGCGATTCGTGCGTTATCGGGGATAGAGTCTAGCGAAGTGTGCTTGTTCGAGTAAACGCCCATACGCATCAAAATTGAACGTCCGATAGAAACTAATTTGCTATCGTGATTGGCATTAAAGTTATCGAGAAATGGCTGATGCTGGTAACTGTTCAGTTGGATACTTCCATCGTCCAGTGCTGCGTTAGGGGTGATGTAGTCTGAGAATTCGACGAGTTCAATGTTGATACCTTGCTTTGCTGCTTCTTTGGCAACAGCTTGTACAACTTGTGCATGTGGGCCAACTGTCGCCCCAATCTTGATAACAGCCTCGTCTTTTTTTCCACATCCTGTTACGCCGAATACGAAAGCTAATGCCAACAGGGATGCTGTGATTTTTTTGTAGCTGTTCATGATAACTCCATTTAATTAACCAAAAGACATGTAGGCATCTAGATGTCTATGTTATCTATTTATGCGATCGGGTCAATAGGTTTGTTAGAAGCAAAGCTAGATTGATATTAAGAGGTTAGATTGGTGTTAAGAGGTTAGATTGATATTAAGCCGCTAGGTGTATTTAATACCAGAATGTCGACACCCCCAAACCTATCTGTAGGGCTAGTTGAAGAAAGCTTGGTCATGCTTAAATGACTTCCATGTTATTTTTCTAGCTTATATAAAAATATAGGATAGATATCTACTTTGAGAGCGGATTAATTAAGTTCGTCGAATACTTAGACAGAATGGGGATAGTTTGTCTAATTTAGTCACTAACGGACTCTCTGAGATATTACTTAAACTCTAAATCACAGGTCAAACTCACCACACGACAGCAGCCACGAGCTAGACGCTTAAGTTTTCTTGTGTCTAACGTATTTATCTTGTTGAAAAAATGCTAAAAATGCCTATGTTTAAAATACGATTATTCATCTGTAGGTTTTTTTGATATGAATACAACTCCTATCAATATTCTATTTGTTTGCGTTAAAAAAGGTGTAAGAGCATCTATCGCTAAAGCAATTGTTGAGCAGGAATCTAATGGGATGTTACAAGCAACTTGTTCAGGGTTTGAGCCGGGAGAAACACCCCAAGTTATCTTAGATGAGTTATCTAACTTACTTAGTGTATCGATAAAGACCGAAAGCAAAACTGTTTTTGAATACAAAAGGACAAATGAAAACTTCGATTACGTGATTACACTGTGTGATAAAGTAAGTAATGAGCAGTGTGACTTGTTTGTTGAATGCGTAAACGTGGTTTGTTCACACATACCAAACAGGCTCCACTGGGCTGTCCCTAATCTTGGAACCGCCTTAGAATTGTCTGGGCATGACAGAGCCGCGTTTGTGAAAGCGGTTGTAGACCAAATAACCTTTGAAGTGACGCAACTCTTAGCAAGGACTCAAGCAAAAGGCTAAACGACTTCTCAGATCAAACAACTGCGCCCCGTATTTACCTCACTGGCAGCTTGGTCTTTGTTTTTACCTGACCGAAGGCGAAGCTGGATTCAATAGACGCAATATTAGGCAGGCGAGTTAAGTGTTTGCGGATAAACTGCTCGTAGCTTTTGAGTGATTCACTGACGACATGTAATAGGTAGTCGTGATTGCCCGTCATCAGAAAGCACTCTAACACCTCGTCAATCACTTCAATGTGTTGTTCAAAGTCTCGCATATTCTCTTCAGTTGGCTTTTCAAGTTTCACCAACACAAACACATTCACAGGCAAGCCGCATGCTTCTTGGTCGACACTGGCGTGATAGCCGCGAATAATCCCTTGTTTCTCTAATGAGCGAACTCGACGCAAACAAGGAGAGGGCGATAGCGACACGCGATCGGCCAACTCTTGATTGGTGAGCCGAGCGTTGCTTTGTAGTTCAGCCAGTATTTTCTTGTCGATCTCGTCCATTGGCATATTCCATCAATATTGAGTTTAGTTTGGTAATATTATTGCTCAAAGTTTATGTCTTACTTCGCAAATAGCAATTTTTAACATCGTTGCAAAACTAGAATTAAAGGAGGAACAACAAGCATGGAATGATTTAGGAATTATGAATACTTCAACTCAACTTAGCCCGCTGCGTAAAACGACCAAACACGAACAAGCAGAAGCGCTTGCCATTGAACAGGCAAAGCACTTTGGTATCGACCCAAACAGTGATTACGGCGTCACGCTGATTGAACTGGCGACGACACTGTACCAAGCCAATACCAAGACTCACGACCTTTGGGCATTGACCGTTGATGGACTTTCAGAACTCGACAAGAGCGACCGGATCGCTTGGTTTAACGCTAAACGTTTCTTGTCATTCCAGATCGCTAAGATCCTCGATAACCTACAAAATCCGATGCGTGCCACTTACCAATCTATTGCCACCAATAATGGTAACTTTGCGTCTAAAGGTGCGTATCCTATCTTCGATAATGTGGCGGCTATCTTCTCGGCAAGCCCGGTTATTACGCGCACCGCCACGTATTTATTTGCCTGTACAGAATGGATTGAAGATGCGTTCAACGGTAAAGAGCCGCTGCACGATATTTATTCTCGACTGCTTAACCCAACATCGATTTCACTGGCTAACCATATGGTTGATATTGAGGCAGGTTCTAGAGCCAACGAATACCTCGCATGGAACTTTAATTCGGGTATGGCGGCCATTGATGGGTTGTTGAGCCATTTACTTGGGCATGAAGACATAGTCTTGGCTTCACGTAATATCTATGGCGGTTCTTACCAGTTGTTGGAAGATTGGTTTGGGAAACCGTCTAACCTAAATGTCGCGGTAGAGTGGGTGGATGGTTACTCAGGTGATGAGTTTGCGACTCGACTTGATGAGGTTGCCGTTAAATACGCTGATCGCCTCGCAGCGGGTAAGAAAATCTACGTTTACCTAGAGTCACCGTGTAACCCGCATGGATACGTGTTGGATGTTGCGAGTATCAGCAAAGCTGGTCACGTTCGCGGTTGGGATGTGATTGTTGACTCGACAGTCGGCACACCATTGCTGCATCCAGTACTAAAACGCGATGATGTTATGGAAAGGCCAGATTATGTTATTCACTCTTACACCAAAGAACTGGCGGGTTCCGGCACCACAACGGCTGGGGTAGTCATCGGTCGTAACGAGACCATGTTTGTGCCAAAAGGAGAAGAGGTCACCTGTAACAAACCTAACGGCGATGAGGTCACTATTCCATGGAACGAAACGCTGTTTTGGAATGTGTATTACATTAAAGGCGCATTCTTAGATGCAGACAAAGCGTTTGAAGTGCTTAACGGCATGAAAACGTATGAGATGCGTGTGGTACAGAAAACCATTAACACACTGACTCTCGCGAAGATCTTCGATGCTCACCCAGACATCAATGTGTCGTGCCCAGCTTTGCCAGACAGTGATAACTATGAACACTGCCAGAACAACATGTACTTAGGATTACCAGCAGCGCTGTTTACTATAGATATGGAAGGCAACGGCGACCGTGCACCAATCAATCGAGATGGGTTTAAACAGTTCTTCGACATGCTTGAGCCAGCAATCGGCATGCAAGTGAGCTTAGGGCAAACCAACACGGTGGCACTGTGCCCGGCACTGACTACGCATTCTGAACTCAGCGACGAGGCGCTCAATGAAGCAGGCATCAAACCGACCACAATGCGTATCTCTATCGGCTTGGAAGATCCTCGAATGTTCATTGCTCACATTATCGAGGCAGCCAAATTGTCAATCGACCGCAAACACGCCGACTTCTCATCGAGTTTCCCTAGTGGTAACAGTATCGATGAAATCTATATGCAAACCTATATGGATGTACATCAGAGGTTTGTTACGAGCTTGCCGAAGTTCAGTCAGCTTACTCAGTAACTTAGGTCAGTAAGCTAAGCTGGCAATAAAGGTTAGCAAGAAAAGTCAGTGAAGTAGGGTAGCTGTAACCGTTAGAGTGCAGTTATAATCACTAGATAGAAAAACTAAGGCCGCGCGTTTGCGAGGCCTTTTGGGTTTTGGAGAGTGGCAATAAATCTGTTTCGAATAAACTCTTAGGTAGAAGTTGGTTAGTGGTATTGCACTAACCAAGTCGAATGTATGGAATAAGTGAAACTAAACGCTACTTTGATTCAGTTTCTATGATTTCATTCATTAAACGATCGATTTGAAAGACAACTTGTATACTTGCGTCTTCCATAGCTTTAACTGATCTAATTGTTCCTTCAATGTCCTCAGATGCCGCTTGATTCATTGCTTTACGACCATTGTCATGCACCTGTTTATGAGGTTCTTCAAGCAATTGATAACTTCTCAGGTGGTTGTAAGCCTTGCCATCACCACGATAATACCACTGACCTAAACGACACTCTGAGTGAGTGTTGATCGTTTCACTAAATGCACCGCTTTGTAGTAAACGATAGGTGTTATTTTTCCAAATGGCGTGATCGAGCTTCACCGAATCTAAGAAAGCGCGAGTGGAAGCAATATGTATAACTTGCTTCATGTTTTCCGACTTCACGACTACTTCATTAACAATTGAGCTAATTTGTGCAGAAGATGCTGAAACTTCTTCTGCACAAACTTGGTTTTCATCGATAGAGGTTTTAATCGCATTTACTTGAGTCAAAACTTGTTTCACCAATGAATCAATTTTTTCACTGGCTTCGCTGGCTTTACCTGCAAGGGTTCTTACTTCATCGGCGACGACAGCAAACCCGCGTCCTGCTTCACCCGCGCGCGCGGCCTCGATAGCAGCATTTAGTGCCAGTAAGTTCGTTTGGTCAGAAATCTCTTGAATGGTTGATACAAGGTTAGATATAGCACCAGCAGTGTTATCTAATATAGTTACAGATTCAATGCTTTGAGATGCTTGAGTACCGATATTAATTGCTCGGTTATCTAAACGGACTAATGCTTGATGAGTCTGCTTAAACATATCATCTAATTGCTGAAGTTCTAGGTTCTCATGAGCCATAGATTTGGCACTTTCAACCATCTCTTTTTGAATGGTTTTGAGCATATCTCCACCTTTCAAACAATTAGACATCATTTCATTACTGTTGTGGCGTTCTTCATGTGTCGATTGAACAAGTTTTTGAGACTTTTGGAGTTGATTTTCGAGGGCATTAATATCAGCGTCATGCTTCTTTTTTAGTTCGGCTAACTCTTGTTTGAGTGATGCATTTTCTAATTTTATTTTTTTCATTCCAAACATAAAATACCTATATGTGTAACTCGAGAAGTTATTTGTGAGGCGAATAAACTGAGTGGGTTTATAACGTATTGGTTTTCATGGTGATTATTTTCGACAGGATTGTAACAAAATATTATAAGTATGTTACCCCTATTAAGTACTTAGAGGTTATAAATAATCAAACTGATATTTTTGTTATTTAAATTCACGTGACGTAAATATTAAATATGTCCGCCTTGAATGTTTTTAAATGATTTTTGGTACGGGTATTGCTGTTCGAATGAATCAGAATAAATGTGAGTTCACCGATGTTGTACATAGAGTTAAACTTCAGGCTAGCCCCGACCTTTAGTCGCAAAGCATAGGGCTACAATTTTGGGCGAATTACACCAAATGGCACTCTGAGGCACTATAGATACTTAAGGCTCTTAATCATACTCAGTTTGCAATACACACTTCAGTGCTATGGTGTAAAGAGATCGAAAAAAACAATATAAGTGGGAATAGTATTAACTACCGGTTTAGATAAGGTAACCATATCCAAATCAATGAAAGGCTTGGTGTTAAAGAAACGAGTTGTCAAAGGTAGTGCTACTCAAGATTCACGTAATTTTCTCTTAAACTTACACAGACTGGAGAATCTTTGACAGAAATGGCTTTGACGTTAATCGAAGAATTAGATAAGCAATATTTCGGGAGCTTGAAAGATAACAAAAAGCAGTTTGTTTCTCTTATTCAAGGCATTAGAAATTGAATTTACATCAATTCGATTCTAACTCTTTATAGGATGGAACTTAAGTCGTTCAGATAACTCCCATAACGCTATTCGATTTGAATCATACTTTAGAAGCTCCCTCGCTTCAGAGGCCTTACACCAACGAAACATAGAGTGCTCTGAAGATAACTGTGGTTCACCCGAAACCTTCACTGAGAATGAGTATTCTGGTATCACATAAGGATGGGTGTTCCATTTTTCATGACCAGAATAAAACACTCTAGGCAACATACACATAGAGTCTAGTTGGACCCAATCAATACCTGTTAACGAGGTTTCTTCATATAATTCTCTTATCGCAGCATCGAGAAAAGACTCTCGGTTTTCACCGCCACCAGAAATTGCCTGCCACTCTCCATTATCAGCTCGACGACCAATCAAGAATATTGGGTCTGCCAACTCAAATTTGTAAGGGAATATCAATACCTGAAATGGTGCTCTCATTAAATTAGTTCCACAATTGTTATGCATCAATAGATACTACAACCATTAAAAAAGTTGGGTAATTTTAGACTGAAGTTTTCGTAGTTCTATTGTGCAAATTCGGAACGGTGTTTATTGAGAACAGCGAATATGGATAGATAAACGACTAACGTTAGCGAACGTTATAACTCCCTCTATCCACTCGCTTACTATTTTGGCTGGTGGCCTGTTTTCTTCGCAAGCTCTAGCATAGCTTCGGCAAACGTAGTTGTTACGCCTTTCGCTTTAACCTGAACCACCTTATATCCCAGGCTTTCCAGCGCTTGGCGTTCTACTAAAACCGCTTTATCATCTGGCTGACTGCCTTGCACAGGCTGGTGAATGTAACACCCTTCTAATTGACCATCTTCGACCAGTTGGTGGTGTTTCAGTGCATTGATATCAAAATTCATAGTAAGTCTTTTCGCTTTAAATGGAGAGTCTCTGTGGCAAAGGCCACAAGTCTTAATAATTTTATGGTTTGTACCATACGGTATTTTAACTATAAGAAGCTAGTGAAAATACAGTAATTTAAAGGAATGTACTGGGTGCGGTTCGTATTCTCAATCTCTTATTGATCGTAGGGAAGGAAAGGGGGGGAACTGAATGCGAACGTTACAAGTACGGCCAGATGTTCAGCGATAAAGAATGTTCTCCCCCTCGGTCCTTAATCTAAAGAGGTCGTTGTTGGTCATTTGAGGGGGAGCTAGAGGGGGAGGTTTTTAATGATCAACTTGAATCTGAGTGTTGGTCATCATTGCGATTAGCTTAGCTACTCGGGCGCGCATCTCACGTCTATCAACAATCATGTCTAAAGCACCATGCTCTAATAGGAACTCGCTCTGCTGAAAATCTTCAGGTAGCTTTTCTCGTACTGTTTGCTCAATTACACGACGCCCGGCAAAACCAATTCTCGCTTTGGGTTCACCGATATTTATATCACCTAACATCGCAATACTTGCCGATACACCGCCAAAAGTTTGATCGGTCAATACGGAGATATAAGGGAGCTTTGCATCTGATAGTCGCATTAAAGCAGCACTTGTTTTTGCCATTTGCATTAGAGCCATGAGCGATTCTTGCATGCGCGCTCCACCACAAGCCGAAAAGCATACCAATCCACAGTTAGCCTCGATGGCTGTATTTACAGCATCAACAAAGCGAGCGCCCACAACGGCACCCATTGAGCCAGCCATAAAAGAAAATTCGAAAGCGCACGCCACAACAGGCATCCCTAACAACTCTCCCTGCATCGCGACTATTGCATCTTTCTCACCTGTACTTTTTTGGGCTAGGGCAAGGCGCTCTGTGTAGCGTTTATTGTCTTTGAAACTGAGCAAATCTTGCGGCTCGTGTTGTTTGCCAATCTCAGTTCGCTCACCGTTATCTAAAAAACTTTCTAAGCGACAGCGTGCCGACATCCTCATGTGGTGATCGCATTTTGGACACACCTCCAGATTTTCTTTAAGGGCTATCCGGTACAGAATCTGGTCGCAAGAGGGGCATTTTGTCCATACGCCTTCTGGAATATTCGCTTTACGCGTACTGATTATATTTTTCTTATCTAATAGCTTTTCTAACCAACTCATTGGAAACCTTATCCAGTTCACTTTTAATGATGAGTATTGTATAAGCCTGTTTCTGGTAATAAAGTGGCTAATATTGGCTTTATAATCCAACTGGGTGGGATTAATGGGAATGCTTGAGAAGGTTGATCAACAATGGCTAAAAAGTTTTCACTGTGTCTATGAGAACAATAGCTTTAAGAGAGCTGCGGAGTTTCTGTGTTTGCCGACCTCAAACGTCAGTCGTCATATCGCGTTGCTAGAAGAGCAGCTGGATGCTCGACTTTTTGATAGAACGACTCGCCGAATTTCTTCGACAGAAGCAGGGGACCACCTCTATCTACGAACTCAGCCATTGTTGGATAAACTCAATGATGCTCTTGAGGAGGTGACACAACACTCTCGTGAAGTCATAGGGCAACTCAATGTTTTAATGCCAGACTCACCTGACTTGGCCCAAGCCGTCGTTTCGTTTTGTACTCAATATCCATCTATTTCATTATGTTGTGATACGAGTATGAGCCCTAAAGAGGATCCGCTTGACGGGTTTGACGTTATTTTGAGTTTTCATCGAGGGAAGCTAGAGGATAACAATTGGATAGCGAAAGAGATTAAGCGTTGGACTAGTGTTGTTGTGGCTTCACCCAAACTTCTTCATACATCTTCTAAGCCTTTTAAGATTACGGATTTGAAACATTAAGGCATGCAAAAAATACTCTATTAATATTTCTGAAAAATGTTGTAGAAAGGTATCTACAATCCAAACTCGAGATTCAGACGATAGGATTAAAGAACCATATTTTTGCGAGTTTTCATATAGTAATCATACTTACGAAGTAGACATTAAGGAACCTAATCGAATTATCCAACAACGTCTTTCATCTCCACCTGTTCCGCGTCCTTTATCTGGTCGTGGTGGTAATGTCGTATACACCCCATACACTAGTGACATTGCACATTACCACCCTCACAAATCCACCAAGCATCTGATAATCAGAGAAATTCTGAAAAGACACCCTGAGTTCTTCAGTGAGAAAATTAAAAATTTGTTAGGATCTCAACCTGATAGAGATAGTCTATCAGAAGTGCTAACTGCCATGTCGTTTCCCGTACTTAAAGAGATTAGAGAATTTGGGATAAATGATGAAGATGTTCGATATAGAGCCGAGCTTGAACTTTCTTATGTGATGTCTGGTCAATTTGACTACAACCTCTAAGTTCCACGCGGATTCAAATCGCAGCGCTAACATGTATCAGCACAAGATGATAGCAAATGTGTTGAATCAGAATCGGAAATTTCCGTGTTTAATGATCCTTAAATTGTGTATAGATATTTAATCTAACTTGTTCTGGAGCAAATATGTGTCGGCCATTTTTTAACAAGCCTGTTCCTCAAAGCGTGCCAAACACTTCGCTCTAAAAATACAGAGCGAAATCTGATTCGTTATTGGTATTTAAGTCTTGAATTCAGCTTTCCAGATTGCGCCTAACTAAATCGTGCATTTGTTTTATCGTCATCAATGCCAACCAAATGATTTCTTCTACTGAGCGTTGACTTGTTGTGGAGGAGAGGTGGTCGGTATCTGTTTTATTGGTTAGCGCGGGTAGCTCATGGACGTGGTTATCACGAATGGTATTGACCAATGCGTTCATCGCATCATGAATTAAGTGTTCGACTTGTTGAGTTCCTTGGTATTGCGTGCCTGTTCTGATGAGTGGAATCAGCAGGCAAAGATAATGGCTCAATAATCGATAGTGACTCAGCATATCTTCATAATAATGGGGATCGGCGCGAGTGTGTCTTGGCTCTTGTTGCATTTCGTTATAGATGAGTTCTAGGTCGCTTTCGGCGGTGAGCATGGCAGCACGTTGCTTGGTTAAGTCCATGTGGTCGCGTTGTTCAGGGTCGACTTGCAGTTGTTCATAGCAATACACAAACAAGCTTTTTGAACTGTTCAGAGCCGTTAACGCTTGGTTGTGGATCTCTTTGCCTCTCCATTGCGGCCATAACAAACCATAACCGAGTAGGACAATGGCGCCCCCCACGATGTTGTCGATCAAGCGTGGCGCGGCAAAATCGAGCCCTTGATGCGCCATCGTCTGATAAATCAAAATCAATAGCGCGGTAATACAACCAATTGCTAGCGAGTAATTCCGCATGATATTAAGCATCGCGACGGGTAAGAGGATGACCATCAGCGTATACATCGCGGTCGTTGGCACGCCAATATGAATCAAGGAAGTCGCAAACAGGACACCAAGTGCCGTGCCTAAACAGCGTTGCCAAGTTTTACTGCGTGTCGCCAAGAAGCTTGGTTGAATCACCATTAACATCGAAATCAACACCCAGTCAGGGCGAATCAACTCAAAGTATTCGGCAATTCCAGCACCAAGCGCGAACATCAAACCAACACGGGTAACATGACGCCAAATCGGATTGCCTCGGCTTGGCAGACGAAACGACAATTCGAACGGCTGCACTTCAAAAGAGCGTTCATAGGCGGGTTCGTTAAGCTCAATACGACGAGAAATGTGCTTCACTGCGTATGCCCAATAGCGAAAGCGGGGTTGCTCTTCAAGCTTTACCGCTTCAATCAAGTCATCGGCTTCTTGTTCTAATGAGCTTAAGTGCTTCATCTCTTCATTCGTGTTGTGCAAAAGCTGTTTGGCTTTGTGTCTTAGCCTTTGCTGACAATGTTGGCTCCAAACCAATAACAAGTCACGCTTTTCCTTACTTGATTGAAACTGGCTCAATAAATCCGGGTTACTTGTATGGCTGCTGAGTATCACTTCAAATGTATCGAGCGCGAGAAATAGGGCTTGTCGGAGCGAGTTTGCATCTTCGTGTTTAGAGCGAAAAGATTCGGACTGAAGCGCCTGTTGGAGCAACTCGATGAGCTGGTATTTGATGCGTCTTTTGGGCGCTTCATTTTCGCCACCTAATAAGAAAGCTTGGCGATATTGGATGTAGTCTGCCAACGTCTCGTAAATCGCAGATAAACACACGCGAAGCGCATAGTGTTTCCACAGGGCAAACCAAAGCCAGCTAAATAGAGCAAAAGTAAGAGGGCCAAGTACCAGCATTGGGTACAAGCTTAGCGCTGTGTTGGAATTATGAAGTGATAGGGTAACGACAGCAATTAAGAGGCTGGACATGCCTAGCCGTGCCCAGAATGGACCGTTGACCGCCGCACTGGCAAGTAAGGCACCCATTGCGCCGTAGGTTAACCATAAAGGAAGCCCACTGTTCAACAGGACGTAACTGACGGCTAAAGTGATTCCCCAAGCGGTTGCGGTAATCGAAAAACGTGTCCACCGCCTTGGGCCTGCTGCATCAAGACCGCTAATTAAAGCCGCTGGCATAGTCATTAGCGCGGTCATTGCGATGTTGAGGTGATTCGACAACACCCCTAAACCAAGAAACAACACAATGGCACTGGTGGCGCGAAGCCCTAAGTTAATCGAAGGGGAGTACCAGATTTTACGCAGAATGGCAGGAGAAAACGTCATAGGCCCTCTTTACTTATTATGTCTCGTTCAGTGTAACGCCAAACCTCCTGATTGTGCTGGTTTCAATCACAGATTGATAAATTGAATCGCTGCAAGCCTCTTCTATTGGTATAGCTCGCTAAAGCTTGGTTTATTGGAAAGCGCTTCTAGGCTTAACTTTGCGAGTGTGTCTGTGAAAGGGGAACTTTGTAAGGCGGTGGAGAGGGTATCTACTTCTCTAACTGAGAGTAAACTCGCGTGCCTGAACAGAACGTAATCTAATGCAACGTGCAGGTACAACGTCGAGAAATCGGGCTGCAGTAAATCATGAGTGTTATTCAGTTGCTCGATAAGTGCTTGAACGCTTCTTTGAATACCTTCCTTTGCTCTAACTGTCAGCACATTTTTTTCAGCGTCAAAGCGGCTCAATGCAGCGCAACGAAAGGCTACTTCCATGAGGGTTTTACTCATCCCCAATAACGACATGCGCTTACTATCACTAGTGTTGGTTGCTGTGAGTATCTTAGTTGGGTAAGCCTGCAATAGAAACTCGCAGATCATCAAGCTCTCGGTGAGCGCAATACCCTCATGAGTTTCAAGAACCGGGATGGTACTAAATGGATTGATTGTGACTAATGCTTGGGGTGTTTGCCATGGATCGACCCATTCAAGTTTAAGTGGCGCATTGCACAGATAGGCAGTGGCCAACACCGCTCGTGAGAATGGTGAGGTATCATTTAAGTACAGTTTCATGAGCGATTCCTTTGCTAAGAATTTGTTTGAGCAGTGTTTAATGATTGCTGTTTGGTTGATGTAAAGGCAATGCAGACTATCGACAAGATTAGTGCACTCGTACTGACCATAAATAGGATGTTATAGCTGCTTAACTGTGGTGCGTAATGAGCCATAACAAAGCCAACCACGCCTTGGGAAATAGCAAAACCCATTGTCATGGCTCCCCAAGATTTCGTATGGAGCTGTGTTCCAACGAGTTCTAAAGTGTAAGTTGATACGAGTGTTACGATACCCGGAGTGAACATACCGACGAGTAGCGACGAAACAAAAAGTGCAACTTCACCTGTGTTCATTAACGGAAGTGCAACGCCAATCGCCTTACAAATAAAGGCAGCTAATAGCGCTTTTTTGAGCCCAACCTTATCACCCAATACTCCTGTCACTATCGGTCCAATCGCCGCTCCGATGCCAAATACGGCCCAATAAAAGCCGCCACTTGTAAAACTCATCCCTAACTCACGAACAATATAGTCGACCCAAAAAAGGGTATGAGGTAAGTAACCAATTGCGCTAAAGGTATAGGCTAAAAGTACAAATCGAATACTCGTACGTTTACGCTTAGATAAGTCCTTAAATGAAGCTGGGCTCATTGCACAATGACTCTGTTTAGCCTCAAGACTCCATGTTTTCCATGTCAGAACCGTTGCTAGAAAAGCGATGACTCCCATCCCTAACCATGCGCTTTCCACACTTTGATAGATCAGAAGAGGTATGATCGTTCCTGAGATCATGGCACCAAGCCCAATCCCTGAAAATACGACGCCACTGATTCTCGCTTTCATCTCTTTTGGGTGAAGGCTAGCGATCATCGGGGGAGCGAGCACCATAAGAATGGCTCCTGATATTCCAGCAATGGTTCTCAGTGTTAAAAACCATTCGAAGGGGGCAGACTTTAAGGCGCAACCAAGATAACTAAAGCTGCTCAATAACAGAGAGGCACGTATGAGTGTACCGGTTGAATAGTATCGCTGTAGAAAGCTTGAAGTGGGAGCTCCAAAGATATAGTCGATCAGCGTTGCAGCGCCAAGGGTTGAGGCATCTTCACTTGAGAACCATCCGCTCTGTATGAGCACTGGCATCAAGGCAATGTAGGCAAAGCGGCCAATGCCATTCCCAACTAATGTTGCTGCAAATCCTGCAAAGGTAGCGCGGTTTAAGAGTTTTATTTGCTGCATGTCGCGCCCGATGTTTGTGTTTGTAACATCACGCTAACATTTTAGTTTGAATGCTCTCAAATGAGTTTTTACTCTAATGTCTGGAGTTTGATGGTGATTTATATTCTCTGTAAATGTTGGATTCATCATTTACATTGGGTTCCATTCTTTTGAACTCAGTTCAATGTTAAAAATACACAGCCTGATAATCGATTGAATTAGCCGACAAACGAATTCGACTCAATCCTACCTTTTCGCTGCGATTGTATTCATTGATAGAGTGGTCAAACCCATAGGCGGTTGAAGGTGCCATATATTGGGTTACGCCTTGTTGTGTAACTGTTATCCCATCATGGCCGTGACCACAAATAACGTCTCGCACGCGATACTTGCGAAGCACCTTCATTACCTCGGCATCGTTTTCCAAACGGATCGCTTTCATCCACTCAGAACCGACGGGAATGATAGGGTGGTGGACAACAACAATGGGAGCATCGGCCTTTCTCAGTTGCTCTTTTAGACGAGCTATTCCACGGTTATTAATACGCCCTGAACCTAATGGATGTCGGCTATCAAGCGGCTTGTCGCTAGAGTCCAGAAATACGAATTCTTGTCCATTGATAATCGCTTTATCGGCGAGGAGAATCGTCGAGCCTTTTAGCTCAGTACGCATTAAGGCAGAGTCGTCATGGTTGCCCGCAATCGCGTAAATAGACTTATCGTTAAGGTGTTGCCTAATGAAGGCTTCCAATCGAACGTAGTCACCCGGTTTGGGGTTACAGCAGATATCACCGGTCAGGAAAATGGTCTCACAGGTTGGATCGTTAGCGACGTGTTCCAAGGCTTTACGCAAGTTCTCGTAGCTGGATTCATCTGAAAGGTGACAGTCACTGATTTGATATACGGTAGTCATTGGTGTTATCCGATTATTCCATTCACTTGCCATCGGTGATAGAAAAATGCCTGCCAAATTGGCAGGCATTTATTGGTATTAGTTTGCTTAGGGCGTTTTAGGAGCGTTGGAAGCTTCGTGTTGTTCAATCATGAAGGCAATGGCTTCATCAGTTAAACAAGATTTACTCACATATTGGCGTTGTTTACCGATATGCAGGATAAAACCAAGATCGGTCTGCTCAAGTTGGTCGATGTCACTCCACGCGATGGTGTTGGTCGCTTTGTGGTTTTTGTAACTTACTCCGTTAGCATCACCTTGAAAGACTATTTTACTGCCAGCGCCTGAGCTGATTTTTTGTCTCCACAACCACCAAGTTCTTTTGCAGTACACACTGAATGCTTCAATCACACTCAAAACAATGAAGAACCAACCAACGTAGCCATTAGGTAATAGTTCAAACTCTAGTAGAACCACACCAAAAATAAGAAATAATATTCCCTTTAGATAGGCTTTTGGAAACTGAGTCGGAAGGCTAGTTTGATCATAACACTCTGCAAAAAACGTCTTGTCGAGGGTGTATTCTGTGGTGAAACCGGGTTCTTTAGACATGTGAGGCTACTTTATGGTTCTCTGTGAATGGGCTGTCAGTGGGCAGGTGTCCCACGCTGCAATTTTGCAACTTGATTATTGTATCGCTTCTCACTGTTTTTATTTAGATATTTTGGCTCTGTTTTGTAAATCGATGATACTTAACGGGTCTATTCTAACTTTAGCTATCAGACTAGTGTAGGGGCATCTTTAAAGTCACCTAAAAAATTGGTGATGGGATGGATAGATCTGTGGAGTCACCCGGTTGTTGGGACTACTGGCCTTTTTGGATAAAACTTCGATCTCATTTTGTTGGTTGATGGAGTCTATAGTGATTAGCGTGTTTTATCACTACTGTTGAGGGGCTGGCATAGTCTGCTCTAACAGAATAAACATATGAAGCTTGCAAAGTTCATCACTGTTCACTCTGAGAAGCCATGCCCAAAGCGATACCTTGGGCATGGCCTTATTCTATTTCAGTTTTAGGATCAGTACTCGATGAATAATGACACCTGCTTAACGTTAATGAAGAAACTTCTTTCATAGGGAGAAGAGGTAAGAGCAATATCTAGTTTGTTCAACCCAGACACTCTCTTCTCATTTAATGCTTCTAATAGTTTAGAGTTGGTAAACCTAAGCGTTTGACCTGCTTCTACGTTGTTGAATGTAGTGAGTGGATTACTCCATGCTGCACATATTGTAAAAGACTCACAGAACGTGTCGTAATCCAGTGTGTTTGGAGACCAAGTTTGATTAACGATATGCGCAGTTACATTGTAGAATGGAAATTGAAGAGTTGAATCTCCGAAATCAACAATAAGCGTTGCCTGTTTAATTTTCCCTCGAACCTCACTTAAGTCAAAACTCGCTAGTGTTTCGTAGTCGTATGGGATTGAAGCCCCCGCTCTTAAGTAACCACCGACACGATGTTGCGTGACTTGTGTTGCCGGGGTTGCTTGCCAGTTTTCTCTTTCCAAACCGAATAGGTTAGAGGGGAGGGTCACATTCACTGGCGGACTGAAATCAGAGGCTTGGTATGGTGGAGTTTGACCGAGAACTCCTTGTCGATAGGAGTCAACGCCACTGTAGATTAGCAGTGCGTTCAGTTCATAAGGACCATCGGCTTGCTTAAACGTGTCACAAGGAACGGTAAACTTGATGGTGTTTTCGCCAGCCTCAAGCGGTTCTTGGAAACTCACTAGCTCTAAATACTCTCCGGCTGCACCAACGATATTTACCGAACCTGTGTAAGTTCCACTGCGCATAACATGGATAGGAAACTCAAAACTCAGCGAATCAATGTAGGTTCCATCTTGCGACATAGTCGGTGTGGTGACTAAACTCCCCGTGACTTCAATCGGTTCGCGGCAACGCTCAAAAGATGCTAAATCAATAAATTCTTCAAACTGAATTCGAGGAGCTGAAATTCGTATGTCATCTTGAGTGATTGCGTAGATGATCGTCGGGTTGGAGGTCAAAGTAGACGCTGAATCAAACGCGCCAAAAATATCTTCAGTTGAGTACTGTAGATTGACGATTTGCTTCGCAGGTTTGAGTTGCAGACGTTTGCTTGTGTTCAGCTCGTCAATTCCATCGGTGAGGTAACCATGAATGGCAAAATCCCCCGCGGATTTAACATCAAGTTCCAAGCGCTGCTCTAAGGCAATAACACAGCCTTCAGAGGAAAACAGTGGAGCGAGTGAGAGGCTGACAAATTCAATGTCAGAGGGTAGTACGTGGATTTTTTTACTTGTCTGGCGAGTGATAGTTGTTCCATATTCTTCAAAAGACGTTATGCCTTCAATTAGATAATCCCCTTCAGCGGGTGGAACGAAAATATTGCTGTAGACACCATCTTTAGCAATAGCATCGAAATTGACACCCTCATCTTTAAGCGTCAGGCGTGTTTTTATTCCAGCTTCATCAATGATCACTGCGCTGGTTTGGGCACCTGTGATTGGATTCCCTTTGTTTGTCAGTAATGCAGAAACGGGAACTGGTTCACCGACCACAAATTGGTTTGCAGCTATCGCCATGCCAAACGCAATAGGGGATTGGATCGCAACCTGAGCAATAATTACTGTGTTGTAACTTGGGTTTGGAAAATCAACGACGATCTTCCATTCGCCAGGTTCAGGGTTAGTTACTTCAGGCAAAAATAAATAGCTGCCCGGTAGCGGCGGACTTTGTGTGTCACCTGAAAGTATGTTCGCTTGCACATCATTGGATGATGTTGCGACTTGCCCGTTAGGCTTTACTAAATATACGGTTGCATCATCCAACGGCACGATGATTTCTGCTTTTAGGGCTTCCGCTTTGTCGATGGTAAATAGCATTGTGACTTCGTTATCGTTACTAGTCACTGGTTGAGATAGTGTCGTGCTTGTACTCATCCCAACGGGTATTGCATTACTGGCGATAGCCGGTGTGATGAAGGTACAGAAAAGACTGAACACCATCACTAATTGCTTGATGAATTTCATTGTGGCCACTCCTTAGCGCATTGAAATAATTTGTTGTAGAAAACGTTCAACGTTTTGTCCCGTTTTCATTGTTGAGTGGTTAGCCAATACGTTACCCAATGCATTGGTATAACTTGGGTTAGCGCTTGCCAAGGTTACAACAACATCATTTTCTTGCGGTACTGTTTGAATGGCTTGGTAACTGACTATGGTGATTGGATGAGCTTGTGGTCCATACCCACTTGGCATTGTGACCGATTGAGTTTGAGTATCGAGGTAGGCCGCAGAACTAAAGCTTCTTAGCGCCTGCCAAGCGGTAACGCCTGCCCAACGCGATCCCCATGGGAATAGGCCAACGATGTCAGGATCTTTCTCAATAACACCGTCTTGGTTGAGATCTGCATTTGCCCCAATAGAAAATGTATTTGCAATATTGCCGCGAGTACGCATTTGGATCGCGCTTGATGCTGTATCCGTTGTTAGATCACGGATACCAGGCATTTTAGGACCCGCAAACGGAATATTTGGGAGTTGCATGTACTTGCCAGCGTAATTATTTGGATTGGTACTGACGTTACTGTAGATATCTGCGTAGTGGTCCATTTTTATCACCGACAAATCTGCTGCGACGCTACCAAGGTGAGGTGTGGAGAAAGTAGAAAGGGAGGTTATCTCAAAGGAAGGGCTAAGTGCTTTGAGGTTTTGGGTATCTAGCCCGCCTTTACTGTGTGCAATGACGTGAGCTTTGTCGGATTGCAACTCATCGAGAAAACCCTGAATTTTGTTGTTCAAGATATTAGCGTTAGTCGCTGTGGTTCCATTTTTGTCAGCAGAGAAACGAGTATAACGAATGCCATAGTCATCAAGTGTAGAAAGCACGCCTGGAGCCGTATCATCATCCCAAGTGTCTGATTGTGCAGCAATGCCATGAGCAAGAATCACAGGAATGGCAACATCAAACTCGATTGAGACCCAATCGACAGACATACACCAGTTGTCTCCCGTATTGCCAGTATCAATATCGACGCGAATCTTATTGTTTTGGCCGAACTTGATATCACTGATATCGACTTGAAGGTTAGTATCCGTCCAACGGTTATCAGCGCCTTGCAGCGTACCTAAAGACTTTCCGTTAAAAGATACGATATCTATTTCTGGAGCAATATTACTGACGTTGGCATTGGAGTCTATGTCGAAGACCGGCATGCTGATCCTTGCGTTAGAACCGATAACGCCTTTTTGCTGCATATCGCCCAGTTTACTCGGAGCAATTCTCCCGTCACTTTGTAAAACGTTGGGGCTGACGACCATAGGAACAGGTAAAGAGATAAGTAGAGGTCCGCCAGAAGCATAGGTACAACCGGTATCCAGACCAGGACCCGAATTCACAACATAAACGCCGAGTTCTTCTTGCGGTGGGGCTATCCCAGAGCTTTGTGAGCGCATCGAAAAATTACGCAATTCGTATGAATCAGGTATATCTTCGGCACTCGCGAAACTCGGAGAAAGTAACAAAACACTGAGCGTGGCGCTCGGAATGTATAGTTTCATTTGTCTACCTTTGAGTATAGGTTATCCAAGAATTTGGTTGAAGAAAGCTCTATCTGTAGTTGTAAGGTAAAGGTTTGGAGTTTGATGTGAAATTTATTGGGTATAATTTCGGCTTGTTACTCAATTGATAAAACTGCTGCTCTATTTTTTTCAAAATAGGAAGAGTGCGATCGCAGTTTCTGGATTGCGGAAGTTATGTCCTTATTTTCAAAAGGAGGGGGATAGTGCTCTAATATTGTTAGAACAATCTAAGTTAGTTTATGAAAGAGTAGCTAAGAATAGGAAAATCAAAGTTGGATGTAGGTTTGTTACAGAACTACATAGAGCGCGCTGTTCTGAATGGCTGACTACTAACCTAACTGGCAGTGCAAAGTTAGGTTAGTAGAAATTATGTGGCTGTCAATTCAGATTTGAGAGATAAGGGCTAGTGTTTTTTAGTAAAAATGGTAAAGGTCGCAATAAACTGAGGTTTGTTATTACATCGTTCGCTACATAGTGAAAACAGGCGACATACCGCTGTCTTGTCCACTCATTAGCAACAAGCCAATTAAGACAAGTAAAACACCACCGAATAGCTGTAAATAATGACCTGCGGCTTTTAGTGAAGCACTGTTATTCTTGTTACCTGCTGCCAAATAGCGTTTTACCAAGTTCTTGCCTGTTAGTGTCATTATAGCAATCGCCGAGGTTGTGAAAGCAGTACCAGTCGCCATGGCAAAAGCACTGCCAACACCCATCCAATATAGACCAATCATGTTTGCGAAAAGCAGAACCATAATCGCGCCAGTACATGGTCTCACGCCTATCGTCACGATGATTCCCGCATATTCTCGGAGCGTTGAGGCTTTGTTGATTGAGTCTGCATCGGCAACATGCTGGTGGCCGCACCCACAGTTGGCATGTGAATGGTCGGAATGAGTGTGTTCTGCAGGTTGTAATGCGTTTGATGGGGTCAACATCATTGAACCAGCTGGTACTGATGAGCGAAGCGCCATGGGGGATTGGACTGTAATTGGCGAAGACGTATCGGCAGCTAATGTGGTGATCGCTTTCACTTTCAGTTTAGGTTTGCGAAACGTGGTATAGATAATTTTCAAAGTCTTCCAACATATAAGCGCGCCGACGACCGAGACTAAGGCAAAGCTTAATGAAACAAACATATTTGCTTTGTCATTCACCATTCGCATAGAAGCGCTAAAGCCCCATAGCAACACGCTTACTAATAAGATTGCGACTAATGCTTGTAAAAATGCAGATACGATTGTCAGCACTAAACTCGCCTTGGCTTTGGTTGGGTGAGTCGCTAAGTAAGTAGACACGATAACTTTGCCATGCCCAGGCCCCAGAGAATGAAGCATGCCATAGATAAAGCTGAACCCGATAAGGTAACTGCCTGCACCCCAAGGGTTGGACTTAGCTTCATAGAGTAGGTCTGCAAGCTCTGAATTGATTTCTCTTTGCCATTGGATGCTAGAGATAACTAACGATGGCCACATAGACCACAGTTGATATGCACCGACAGCAACAAGCAATAAAGCTCCGGCGCTAATAAGGTAATAGTTTGTTTTAATTTGATTTGTCTGCATTTCACAAGAACCTATATCAGATATTTTTCTCTAAATGAATTGAGAGGCTTACGTCATGGCGGTAAAGAGTTGCTTTATTAGGGTGTAGGAACTGCCGCACAATGAAGCTTGACCGATTGAGTAAACAGTTGGCCTAACGTGTTATCTGGATCTGCATCGACAGGTAAAGACATCGCATAACTCATCTGTTCTGGCGTCGGGTTGGGCTCGATTAGTTCCAACTGACATTGTCTCGCTAGTTTAAGTGACAATGTCACGTCTCTATTGGATAGCCACGACATGTCGACAAAGTAACTAGGGTCAAAAATCAATACGCGAAGCGAGTCTCGTGTCACTGGCTTAGGTTTAGAAAGTGGTAGGTCAAATGTTAGAACCATCTTGGCTTTATCACGCTCAAACTTTGCGTTCTCAACCACCTGATATTTGATGGGCTCTTCACCATCATAAAAATACGTGAAGTAGTGCTCGTACATCATGTTTTCGATTACAGACGCAGCGAGCTTTTTGAATGTTTCAGTTTCTGTATCGGTAGAGACGTCTTCTCCATCCAACATGTACATCGAGGTCATTGCATCAAAAGACCACTCCATAGAGAGACCGGTGATCATGCCATTCTCTCCCTCAATATGAGTTTTCATCTCTATCCAAGAGTGAGGGTGGGCATATAGATTTGGCGAAAAACACAATAATGCTAGGCCAACAGTCAAGCCCTTGAGAGAGCGAAAGCATGTCGAGAAACGGCTTACATAGCGTGTGGAGAGGCGATTGATGACATCGATTAGAATAAATGGCTCTTTCATGAGAAATGATGGTAATTTAGTGTGATGTTATACTATAACAACTCGATGCGTTGTTCACTTCAAATTATAAGCTTGTTTACATTGAAGCCGACTGTAATTCTTGATTTTCAATCCAACCTATTTTTCCTATAAACATCTTTGATTGGTCCCTGATTCGACATTATTCAGACTAGTGTGTGACGTTGAATAGTCGATTAAGCTCTCGGTTGTGCGAGGCCTTTTTGTAATGGGTTTGAGCTTGGCTCTTGATAACAGGCATTAACAACGCAAAAAAATACCCCAAGCATAAAATACTACCCCCTAGTATATATGGTTATTTGAAAGGTAACTGAGATAGGCTGAAGATGACGGTAAGTTTGGGTGCTTGTGATCTTAGCTATCGATCCAGTAAATCTTATTTTTCACATGATAGTTGTTGGCATATGCCAATAACGGGGCGTATGCTGAACTTCTGATCATCAATAACAGGAAGTTACTATGTTATACGCAATACCTTGTCGTGACCTTCATGTCGGCAACCATTTTGCCCGTTCTCCACAGATCGCGATTGTCGATGAGCAACAACAAATAAAGCATCTTATTCCTTTGGTTGAGTCAGACAGCCCGTGCAATAAGAAGAAGCAATGGATGTCCGTAGTTAAATCTTATGATGTGAAAGCTGTTGTGGTTCGTCACATCGGGAAGAAAATGCTGTCGCACTTGTTCAATCATGATGTTCGCGTTTTTAAATCTAAAGGAAAAGCCGAAGTTACCACTCTGGATTTTAGCAATCTACAAGAAGTAACCGACCTCGATTATGGTCGCGAGTCGCGAAATAGCGGGTGTAGCAATAAAATGTGCGGCGAGAAAGGGCACAAAAAACAAGCTTCGATTTTAATGGCACAGCCTAATCAGTTAGGCGCTATTCGAGGGTTCCGTAAATGACCTTTTTGTTGACGCTATTGGGGTTTGTCGGAGTCGTTACACTGATGGCGATAGGCGTGATTTTTTCGCGCAAGCCAATCAAAGGCAGTTGTGGAGGACTCGCACAGTTAGACATTGAGCGCGAATGCAATTGCAAGGATGTGTGTGAAGGGCAAAGCCGAAAGTTATATCAGATTACTGAGCCATCAAGCTAAGTATCAAGAGTTCTCGCTCGCTGAGTTAAATAACTTCTGGCTAACACGTGAATTAACTGCCTTGAATCACCAACGCATGGCCGTTGACGATGCACTTGGCGACTTTGGCTCTTGCACGCTTGATGATGTTGCCGAACGTTTGGCGAGACACCTGCATCTGCTCGGCGGCTTCAAGCTGGCTCAATCCTTCTTGATCAGCCAAGCGTAAGGCTTCTAACTCTTCTAATAGCAATTCTTCTTTATGAAGCTCGTCCATAGGAACACCATTGGGCTTAAAACAAGAGTAAGCCGTACGGGTACACAACTGGCGATGTTTTTTTGGTCGAGCCATATCAATCTCTAGCAATCTATGGGTAAAGGTAAGTATGAAGGTTTTCATTCCACACAATCATCGGCGTTGCCAAGTGTGCAGCCAAGGTTTTTTCAACGACAGCGCCATTTGTTTTGAAGCTGTTGGCGAGCATGAGACTTTAACTAAGCATGAGGCAGTAGTTAAATATAAAACCAAGGCCAAGATTGTACCAACAGATAAAGCTGAGGGCTACGATGGCATTATGCAGGGTGGCATAGTCACCACACTGCATGATAGCGCGATGCTGCATTGTCTATTTCAGAACAGTATCAAAGCGATGACGGTGAGTTTAACGTCTCGTTTTCACCATCCGATTTTGATTGGTCAAGAACTGGAAGTTTGCGCCCAATGGGTCAAAAGCAGACGTAATATCTACTTCCTAGAAAGCCAAATTACGCAGTGCGGAAAGTTATGTTCGTCGGCACAAAGTCAGTTCATGTCATCACCCTAGTTATCGAGCGACAGCTTGGATGGTGCTAGTTTGTTGATTCCGCTGTTTTGCACAATAAATAGAGGTTTTCTATAGTTAATGTAATAACGAAAAAACTAGTAAGGCAGTATTGAATTCACTATCCATCTTTGAGCTTCCTGAGCACGCTTGAATCCGTTCATTAGAGCGAGTTCCCCGCACTCGATTCAATTCATCACTGCCTTTTTTGGGAGGGCTGCTGATGCCAAAATTCTTCAAATCGACATTCCAATATTGTGCTCTATCAATCGTTTTACTTTTTCCATTCTTCAGTAGCTATGCTTCTTCCGCCCCGCTTAAAGTCGGCGTTTATCCATGTCCTCCTTTTGTCATCAGCTCTATGGAAGGCGAGTGGAGTGGTCTTAGTGTCGAGCTCTGGGAGCAGATCGCCAAAGAGATGAGCGTTGAGTACACGCTAGAGACTCACCGCTTAGATGACTTACTCAATTCGATTGAAACCGAGCAAATTGATGTCGGTGTATCTTGTATTTCAATCACCCCAGAGCGAGAGTTATTTGCTGACTTTTCTCACTCTTTTTACGAAACTCACCTCGCTATTGCAGTTAAAAAACAGGGCTACCTTCAAACCTTACATGCCATTTTCTTCAATCCCGCGCTGTGGTTGATCATTGGTGCCGTCGTCTTTATCTCTGGCGTAATTGGCGCGTTTTTCTACTTATTGGAGCATGGCGAGAATGAAAAGCTCTACTCGATGAAAAGCCGAACGGGACGTTTGTTGGAAAGCTTTATTATGGGCTTACTTTTTATCACACGAGGCCCTTTCAATTACTTTGAGTTTAAGAGCTTAACTGGACGAATTGCCACGGTGTTCATTGGTGTGTTTAGTATGCTGTTTATTGCCAGTATTACCGCTGTTTTAGCAAGTAAATTGACTCTCAGCCGAGGCTATTCCTATATTGAAGGTGTGAATGATCTTGCAAATGTGGAGGTGGGTGCAAAGGTTGCAACGACGTCTTCTTTGATGCTCACAAGCTTCGGTATTCGACACAAGAGTTACGTCGATATGCCAAGGCTTCTGGCGGCTTTAGAGGACGGTGAAGTAGAAGCGATTGTTGCCGATGATGTGGTGCTCAAATATATGATTGGTAATGGCAGAATAAGCGGGCAGTTTGAAGATCTGGAAGTGTTGCCGTATCAGCTAGAAAAGCAGAATTATGGCTTTATCATCACTGAAAATAACGTGTACGAAGAAGAGATTAACCGCGCCCTGTTGAAGATTCGTGAGTCACGAAAGTGGCGTAAAATCTTGGTCGATTATTTCGCGGATCAGTAATCGAAATTAGAGGTTTATTCAAAAGCTTTTGGACTTTCGCCGTTACAGTTGATCTGAACCTGAGGCCTTGGTCTTTTTGAAGTATTTGAATGCACTCCAAACCGCGTAAGCCGCAACACCCACAATCAATGCCGAGCGAAGGAGAATAGGCGCATCATGCTCAAGCTGACCAACATGCGGAACAATACTGGCAAACAATCGACTGGTAAAAAGCAGCCCCATTACTAACATAATAATTTTATTCATGTGACCTGCCATTCAATTGAGTACGTTGGACAGAACGAGTTATGGGGCGATTACACGGTTAACACCCTAGACAACTATTCTGCTCGAAATAAAAGCATGCGCTTCTCAAATGGTATCGTCAACGCGATATCGGCGTTAAGCCAGTAAGCTAAAATTTCGTTTTTGGAAGGGGGGCTGTTCTGGTGCTGGAGTTTCGAGTTCGAGACTGTGGTAGGGCTATGACACCTTCCCGTGAAATTGATTTTCCGGATTAATATTCTGATTTATGATCGCATGCATTCTAGGGGGGACAAATGTCCTCCTCTTTGTTTCTATCGGCGCAATAAGATAGGTGCTACAAAAATCAAATAATAAAGGACATCCCTATGGACCTATTCGCCCTACTTGATATCAACAATACTCTAGTCAATATCCCAATAGGGGATGGCTACGCAATGAGCTGGATTGAAGCATTCGGCACCGTGTTTGGTTTGTTGTGTATTTGGTTTGCAAGCCAAGAAAAAACCATTAACTACCTGTTCGGATTGCTGAATGTCACCTTATTCGCGGTTATCTTTTTCCAAATTCAGTTATACGGACTGTTACTTCTACAACTCTTTTTCTTTTGCGCCAACATTTACGGTTGGTACGCATGGACACGTCCTAATGAGCAAGGTGAAACGCTAGAAGTTCGTTGGTTGAGCCAAAATAAACTAGTAGCAACGGCCGTAGCGTGTGCGATTTCTATTGCTTTGTTAACTATGTACATCGACCCATTCTTCTTTGCGCTAGCAAACATCGCGGTAGATAGCCTGAATCTATTTGGTGCGGATTTAGCGGAGCCAGTGCTTGAACCGGATGCGTTCCCATTCTGGGATGCAACGATGACCATTCTATCTATTGTTGCTCAAGTTCTTATGACACGTAAGTATGTTGAAAACTGGATACTGTGGATTGTGATTAACATTATTAGTGTTGGTATTTATGCAACGCAGGGCGTTTACGCAATGTCTGTTCAATACGCAATCTTAATGTTTATTGCGGCAAATGGTACTCGTGAGTGGGCGCGAACTGCAAAACGAAACAGTGATAAATCACTCACTCAAGCAACGGCTTCTTAGGAGTGAAGATGGCAAAGCAACCTCATATCGGCGTTGATGAAACGCAAATTGCTTCGTTGGTCATTGTTTGTGGTGAGCCTGATAGAGCGAATCGTATCGCGAGCTTACTTGAAGAGGCAGAGTTGGTTTCTGAGAACCGAGAGTATCGAATCTTCACGGGTGTCTATCAAGGGAAAGCGATATCGGTTTGTAGCACTGGCATTGGCGCACCTTCAATGATCATTGCGGTAGAAGAGCTTAAGTTTTGTGGTGTGACTCATATTGTCCGAGTAGGGTCTGCAGGCGCAATGCAGTCACATATCGGGCTTGGTGAGCTAATTATTGCAGAGGGCGCGGTTCGTGATGAGGGGGGGTCTGCGGCTTACGTTAAACCGTCGTATCCCGCTTATGCAAGCTTCTCTCTGCTTAAAGAGCTAGACAAGTTCTTGCAGCAGCAAATAACACCTTACTATTTGGGCACGGTACGCTCACACGACAGTTTTTATACCGATGATGAACAGGCGCTTTGTCAGTACTGGAATGGCAAAGGCATTTTAGGTGCAGACATGGAAACATCCGCGCTGTTTACCGTTGGACGCTTGAGAGGGCTTAATGTAGCTTCTATCTTGAACAATGTTGTCTTGTATGAACAAGATGTAAAAGAGGGCGTTGGGCAATATGTCGATGAGGCAGAGGCAATGATGCAAGGAGAGCGGCTAGCATCTTTAGCGGCACTGGAAGCATTAATTGCACAATAAGGTTCTGGCGAAAAACAACAATAAAAGCGATGGGAGACCGTCGCTTTTTTATTGTGTTCTCTCCTGTGGTTTAAGTGGTTACAATCGTTTGAATATAAACAGCAGTAATGTAATGAGAGAGTAAGTATGAAGATTGCACCATACTCAAGCGGACGCTTTAAAAACTACTTAGAACAAAAAAGCTCTGAATTTAGAGATCTCATCTACCAACACCAAGTTAACTCTCGTTACTTCAATCAAAATGATGAAATCCTACGTCAAGGTGAGCAGCTTCAGTATCTTTATGTCGTGCCCGCAGGAAGAGTCTCTATGAGTATTTCCGCGGCTAATGGGCGACGCTTTCAATTGGGCGAAGTGAATTGTGATTACCATATCTTCGGTGAGATGGAGTTTTTCACGCAGACCCCTTGTCAGTGGAACGTAGTGGCTGATGAACACATGCAAGTTGATGTTATTTGCATTCAGAGATTAGCAGAAGCACTACATGAAAATCCGGAGATGATGTTCTTCTTTGCCTCTGCATTAGCGGAAGATTATCAAGACTCTATGGGTATTTATACTAACCGTCTTTTACACTCAATTACCTACAATATTGCCTATGATTTATTGGTTCAAAGCGAGACTAACACTGTGTTAGGCGGTTTCGATAAAGTGAATCAAGAAGCAGAACGATTTGGTACATCGAGCAGAGTGTATCGAAGAGCGGTTAAAGACCTACTAGACAAGGGGTTCATCAGAAAAGGAGATCAAGGGTTAGAAATTGTCGATCAGCGAGCACTGCAAGCTTTTATTGACTCCTACGAATAATAAAAGAGCTTGGCACTTACTTAAATGCCAAGCTCGGTTTTTCAATGTTTACTATTAACTACTCGCATCTATATATGAGCGACTTTCTCTCAGCAACTAGCAACTAGCAACTAGCCCGTAAGTGTCCGCGCACCATTACCGGCGACTAAGTATTAATCCTTAAGCTCTTGCATACATGAGCGTTCTATAACCACCGATTAAGTTGCGTGCTTTAAAGCCGTTGTTGACGAGTTGGCGATAAGCCACGTTACCACGTAACCCGACTTGGCAGTAGATTACAATCTCTTTGTCTGCTGGGAGCTCACTCATTCGATCACGCAGTTGGTCGACAGGAATGTTGATTGCGCCTTCAATAAAGCCACCATTTTCTAGTTCGCCAGGGTTACGAACATCGAGTAGGAGTTGGTTGTCGCTTAATGTTGCAATCTCATCGAAATGAATAGGTGTCGCGTCACCTTTAATAATATTGTTGGCAACAAATGCGGCTTGGTTAATCACGTCCTTGGCACTCCCGTAAGGTGGTGCATAGGTTAATTCAAGGTGTTGAAGCTGATCAACGGTCATACCTGCACGTTGAGCTACTGCCATAACATCAATGCGTTTATCAACGCCATCTTTACCGACGGCTTGCGCACCTAGTATTTTCCCTGTCTTAGGGGCGAATAACATCTTGAATGAGACAATCTCAGCGCCAGGATAGTAGCTAGCGTGGCTTGCGGTATGCACATAGACTTTTTCATAGTCGACGCCTTCACGCTTCAACTGTTTTTCGTTTTTCCCTGTTGAGGCAACGGCTAGGTCAAAAATCTTACAGATAGCTGTGCCCTGTGTACCTTGATAGATTTCATTGCGTCCGAGCATGTTGTCGGCAGCCATACGACCTTGACGGTTAGCAGGGCCAGCAAGCGGAACTAGAGTTTGTGCACCTGTGACAAAGTCTTTTTCTTCGACCACATCCCCCACAGCGTAGATGCTAGGATCGCTAGTCTGCATCATTTCATTGGTGTAGATACCACCTAGTTCGCCAATTTGAAGTCCTGCTTCTTTTGCTAACTTAGTCTCAGGACGCACACCGATAGCCATGATTAAGATATCAGTAGTTAATGACTCGCCATTATTAAGTGTTAATTCTAATTCACCCTCTATGTGTTGGTGCTTCTCGCTCTCGCCTGAATCAAAACTGGCGATGTGTTCGTTAGGTATATATTTCACAGACTCAAGCGCGACGCCGAGTTTTAGGTCGATGCCTTTGTCACGAATCTCCGCATGGGCAAAGCCGGCCATTTCCCGGTCTACAGGCGTCATTACTTGGTCAGCCATCTCAATCAACGAAGTCTTGATCCCAAGCTGATGAAACGCTTCCATCATTTCCAAGCCGATAAAGCCACCGCCAACAACTGTCGCGTGCTCAGGTTTATTCATTTGGATTGTTTCGATGATGCGGTCCATATCTGGAATATTGCGTAGTGAATGGGTGAGGGGGTTATCGATTCCTGAGATGGGAGGAACGACGGCACCGGCTCCAGGGCTGAGTAATAAGAAGTCGTAACTCTCGCTGTAGTGATTACCATCAACAAGATTTTTGACTGTAACGGTTTTATTGGTGCGATCAATAGAGGTAACTTCGTTCATTACTCGTGCGTCAACGTTGAAGCGAGCTAAGAAGCTTTCAGGTGTTTGTAACAGAAGCTTGCTTCTATCTTCGATATCGCCACCTATGTGGTATGGCAATCCACAGTTGGCAAAAGAGACGAATGGTCCTCGTTCAAACATTATGATTTCGGCTTCTTCACTAAGACGACGAGCGCGTGCAGCAGCTGAAGCACCTCCAGCTACGCCACCGATGATTACAATTTTAGTCATACGTTTACCTATTACTGTCTCTAAGTTTAACTATACAAATTGCCGAGCATAGAGCTTGTATCTTCTTAATGATCAGTACTGGCTGGTCGCCGGCGATTGAGTAGTTTCGAAATACCTAGATACTATAAAGATGTAAATTAGCATTGTCTAATATTAATTTGAAGCTATCACCTCGGGATTGAGCGTTTGGTCCAAGGGTTGTGATTAGACTAAAGCACGCTAGTAAAGGTAATACGCGTTAGCGAGTCGAGTAAAGGTTAGCCAAATTAACTGTCATGAGCATAATGAATAGGATCATGGATGTGCTGACTGATTACGTTCTTTAGATCTAGTTCATATTGGTCTAACCAAGCGTAACGCTCGCGATACAACTTGCGCTTTTGGCGTTTTAGAGCCTCAAGATCTTTTCTGTTGGGGTTGGTTGGTAGACGATAAAAATAGTCATTATGCACCTGTCCATCGTGCTCCTCCCACAAACTATCGTACTTAAGGCTGATGTCTTTGTTTTTCTTGCCGTAGCGTAATGAGTTCGACACATGACCAGACTCTTTTACCGCATAGATATTGTTGATACCTAAGTTAATGGCTAACAGTCTTAGTGTTTCTACCATGAAGGATTTAGGTCTTAAACCGTAGAAAGCTTTTGTGAATGTGCGGCTAAATCCATTGTCATTGGCCCCACCTTGAATACCACCGATGTAGATGCTGTTGTCGAAAACAGTGAACGAGATGCAATACATTTTTTCGAGTAGAGAATTGGTCAATGAAATTGTCAGTTCACCTTCTTTTCTCGCGTTTCTTTCAAAGCTGAGATTAACCAGATAAACGTTGTCATCTATCTCTAGTTTTAAAAGATTGAGTCTTTCATTATAGATTTGGTGTCTAGCTTCTGTTGCGAAGGTTTCTTCAAACCAGTCGTAGTGCTTGGATAAGATTTCTATCTTTTCTTTATTGCTAAAGCCAGTGCATAAGTAGGGAGTGACAAATTTAGAAAGGAAGTTGGGTTGCTTGATAAATAACAACTTTCTCTCTTCAGAGTTGAAATTATCACTCATTTTTCGAGTGGCTGAATAATAAAACAGGGCTCGAATAGTAAACTTAAGTATCGCTTTGTACTTACCCTTATTTTTATGGGTATTTGCTTCAATCCCCATGCGAACGACATTCATAATCACCTCAAAGAAGAAGGATTGCTCGAACACAGTCGTGTCACGAACCCTTCCAATAATCTCACCAATAACAAGAAAATGATGATAGTGAAAAAGGCGATTTGGGTAAGTATGGATATGTATAGCTATGTAACTTAATCAGTTACTTAGAGCTCAGATTTTGGGCAGATGTGTTTGTGTTTGAGTAGATAGAAGGCGTAGGTCGCGATTGGTATTTACTTTAGGAATCTGTTTCTAAACCAAAAATGCCACTACAAATCTGCAGTGGCATTAGAACGATAACAAACTATCACTTTGCTCAAACCTAAACTTTAGTTCTTATATAAACTATAGCTCTAACAGTTTGGCCAATTCACGCTGTTCGAGAAGCTCTTCAATGCGTTGACGAGTCTTAGGTGTTTCGGCTTGCGCTTTAGTCGACTTACCTGCTTTTTTGCTTCGGCTCGTTTTCGCTTTTTCCTTAGTCGTCATCGTAACCTTCCTTGTATTTTTTGTATTACAGGTTGCACGTCTCTTTCAGTGCTTTGCCTGCTTTAAATGCTGGCGTTTTTGACGCTGCAATTTGAATCTCTTCTCCGGTACGCGGGTTGCGACCAGTTCGAGCGGCACGAGAGTTAACTTTAAAGCTACCAAATCCAAGGATCGATACGTCATCACCGTTAGCAAGCGAAGTAGAGATACCTTCAACAAGCGCATTGAGCGCCGTGCCTGCTTGGTCTTTTGAGATGTCTGCAGAAGTCGCGATGTGTTCAACTAATTGAGATTTGTTCATAATCTATATTCCTTATTGAGTACGGCTGGCGTCTACCTTTAGCACCTAGCTTATGCGATCTTATCAACGGCAACTGAAATATTGTCAGTGGTTGGGTAGAGCTTTGTAAAGTAACCAACAGAATTGACTATAAAAGCATCTGTCGGCTCAATCAATGGAATTCATTGATTATTATGGATTTAAAGCGAGTTAGTTGAGTTCACGACGGATAAGTGGCGGTGAATGTCTTGGTTGATTGAGAGTATCAATCAAACGTGCGCCGATTGAGTTCATGAATTTAGATAGCAAAAACTATAAAGCCCAGCGACAGGGCTGGGCTTTATAGCGTTTAAAAAAATCTAGTATTTGAAGCGGTTCTGTATTTAAAGCTAACGTAACGAGAACTACTTAGTAATAAAGATTTGTTCTGTTTCTAGCGAAGTCATAGCGCGAACTTGGCGCCAAATGTAATAGAAAATACCTAACATCATCAGCATGCTAGGGATAGCTATGGCTGGGTAGCTGTATAGCGTGAGTTTGCCCAACTCTTCATTAAAGGCTGCAGTGCCGGCAGGGCTTGTCACAATCCAAGTCGCTAGGAAATAGTTCATCGCAGAAGAGAAAGCGAAGGTACTTGCGAATAGGTAGTTCGATGTCATTAGACAACGATCAAACTTTGCTTGGTTACCGAACTGCTTTAGGCGCTCTTCAATAAGAGAGATATTTAACAGGGCCGGTGTGAAGATAACTTTCTGGATAAACGGGTAGCGGGTGAAGGTTGAGCCAAGAACCGCCAAACCAATTAGACCGGGGATTAATGCCTCTTTTAGTGCTAACCAACGAGTGTCTAGCTCAAAGAAACCAATACCGCCGGTTAATAGCACGCTGACAAAGCCAAGCGCTGCGATAAAGTTGAACTTCTTATTACGGATTAACTCCATGCCACCGTAAGCAATAGGGAAGGCAAGGGCGACAAGCAGTGCTAAGCCTGTTCCAAGGTGCTCTTCTCCACTGAACTTCATTAAGATGAATGAAGGGAGGAAGACGTTAAACACGACTTCAAAAAGAGGACTCGATTTTTTGTTTTCTGTGCTACTCATAATTTCTAAATACATTAGGTTATGGATTTATTCTCAGGGATTGTTGTTTACCTCGCCCAAGATGTAAAGCCCTAAGGTGTCATGCTGTGTAACGACATGTGACATCAACGATATCTCAGAGCTTAACTAATGCTCAATTTTACGCTTTGTGAAAGGTGTCTATCGACCTGTTTAGGGGAATCGAACGGAGGAGTCGGTTAAGTCGATTCAAACCTTAGCCTGAAGCAGGCGAGTTTCTCGTATGGATCGGTATGTTACTCACATTCACCATTCTTAAACGATTGATGAATGTGAAATGAGGTGGTCCAAAAGGAGAGATATAAACCATTACTGGTCAAAAAGTAGATTGAAGCTTAAGGGAATTTTGTCGGCAATCGCTAATCCCCCCACGGTTGCTGAAAGTTTGTTTAAATTCTCTGTCGATATCCCGAAATCAGCGCCATTGACGATGATTGTCGAGGCTGAGCTAACCATGACAAAACCTGAGGATGGAACCACGACAACTGGGAAGTCGATCGTTTTGGTTACGCCGTGTAAAGTAACTTCCGCTGCTACTGTTGTTCTTTTTGGATCACCAGATAGCATCTACGGTTCAACCTTCCCAGAGATCTTCACTTCAGGAAAAATCATCGATTCAAAGTAGAGTTCATTGAGTCTCTGGTCACGAATAGCGACTCCGGTGCTCACGCTTTTCAAGTCCAATACTATTGAAAACTGACCCTCTTCGGTAAGCCCTCCAGACATTGACTTGATGGATGCAGGCTCGACAACAAACTGCTTTTTAATGGTCGCGAATGTGATGTTCGATAACTTCGGATCTAATGTGTAGCCCGACTCCGCGAAAGATTGAGCGGAGATAACGGCGCATAAGAGGCCGAATGTAGAGATTAGTTTTTTCATAAGTTGTCACCAGATTGATGAATTCACAGGTTAACGTTGTTGAGTCGTACGTTTTTAAAATGACTTTTTGGAAAGAGTAATTGATAGAAGCTTAGTTCAGCATTCGAAAAATTACCGCAGGCAAAGAAGGGCGTTGCAGTATTACTGTAATCATGATCGACGAAGTGATTTGTTTATTTCTAGTTATGTTATAACATAACTAGAAATCACTCTTGCCAAGAATAATTATTTTGTTGGTAAAAGGGAAGCGATGAGCATGTATCAAGGAGACGACGTAATGAATGCCGTGTTAACCAAGCCGTTGGCAACCAATAGCAACCAGCCACTCAACATTAGTTCAGCTGTGAGTATTCAGGATCCGGCGAATCACAAGCCAAGCTTTAGTGCTTCTGAGCAGCCAACGGTATTAGCGGATATCTACCAAAGCGATATTAATATAGCGGTATGGCAGCGACAGTTTGATGAAGGCTTAAGGACGGCAATCAGTGAATTTATCGCATTGAATCCAAACTTTAGTAAGTCTGTTAGCGTGTCACCTGAAAATGCTCTCGATAAATTGGAATTTGCCACCGATGGAACCGCTTCTAAAGCGTTATTAGAAAACATGGCAGAGCTGGTGGATATGTTCTGTTGTTTGTTCGATCTTGAAGAAGTCGGGTTGCGTTTAGCGGTTTTGAACAAAGCGATGTGCCCACGTTTCCATTTTGATCAAGTGCCTTGCCGCTTGGTGACAACTTATCATGGTGTTGCGACTCAATGGTTGCCAAACGACTTAGTCGACCGTTCTAAGCTTGGTCGTGGAAGTAACGGACAGCCTGATTCTGTTTCAGGCCTGTACAACGACGAATCTGACATCCAGAAAATGACCAGTGGTGATGTTGCGTTATTAAAAGGAGAGCGTTGGAGTGGCAATGAGAATAGAGGTCTTGTTCACCGTTCACCAGTCACTTCATCTGACGAGACACGATTGCTGTTAACGTTGGACTTTGGTTGATCAACTTTTGACTATTTAGTCCGCAACCTGTTTCTATTCAGACGTTCAACTCATTTAAATAACTTCCTAATGAGCTAACGGTATAGGGCGATCTATGCCGTTGTTACTCCCAAATAAAGACACCCATCAGCCGACCTCAATTAGTGTATGAATTCAAAACTTAGAGTTCACCATTCTCTAAATCAATGGATATGATGCGTGCACTTACTCACATATATCAATATTTCAGTTCCTCATCGGTTTCTTAATTTATTTTAAAGCGTAAAATATATCCCGCTTGCAAACCGCTTTGGCAACCAACTTGTTCGCCACGGTTCTTTACTTCCAAATTATAGGTTTCCTATGTTCAAGAAACTCTCGCTTAAAAATAAACTGGCGATTTCAGCCAGTATGGCCATTATCCTGGGGGGAATTTTGGTCGAGGCATTGTCTTTTCGTGCTTCACTGCAAAGGTTGGATATTGAAGTTGAACAGCGCTTAGAGGGCGCATCGACTTCGTACAATCAATATGTATCGGATTGGATCTTATCCAAAGAGCGTGCGCTTACTTCTCTTTCGAAAGAATCCAAACAAGAAAGCTTGGTGACTCATCTAAAACAGGTTCGTGACTCAGCCTCTTTTGATAATGTCTTCTTGGCATTTCCTGATGGGTCGCAAAAGAACGCGAACGGAGTAGTACTGCCACCGGGCAATGATGATCCCCGTTTATGGGGTTGGTACACCAATGCGGTTGCGAACCCAAGTAAGGTATTCATGGATAATCCAACGGTTGCAGCTGCAACTGGGGCGAATGTTGTGTCGCTGGGTACTGCCATGCAATTACATGGTCAACAAGTTGTGTTGGGTGCTGATGTAGAAATTACCGACATTCTTAATAGCCTAGAGCAAGTGATTCTTCCTGGTGAAGGTTACATGTTCATCGCGACCAATAAGGGCACGGTTTATACGCACCCTGACACCAAGTTACTGAACAAAAACATCAGCTCACTTGGGTTAGATTTTGCGGATGTACAAAAGGCGCTGACTAGCGGTAAAGACACTTCTATCGAGTTGAACGGCAGCGACTATGTTCTGTACGCACGTGCGATTGATGGAACGAGCCTGATTACTGTGAGCGTTGTTAACCATGACTCATTGGTTGCGCCACTATTTGATGCAGTGATTGGTCAAGTGTTGGTGACGCTACTTGTGGTGATCGTATGTACCATACTGTTTAACCTGCTGTGTACGATTCTCTTCCGTCCGTTGAACCACGTATCTCAAGCACTGGCGCAAATCGCGAATGGTAGTGGTGATTTAACTCAACGCATTCATGTTGAAAACCAAGATGAAGTGGGTGAGTTGGCTCATAACTTCAATACCTTTGTTGGAAGTTTACAGCAGTTGATTGGCCATATCCGTGGTCAGTCAGAGCAGCTAAACAGTCAGTCAGAGCAAAGTGCTCAGCGTGCGAACCGTTCGGTGGATGAGCTTAATCATCAGCAGCAAGAAATCACTATGGTCGCGACGGCCGTAACTGAAATGGCGAGCGCCACGCAAGAGATCGCATCGCATGCCGAGCAAACAGCAAAAGCGGCGCAAGATTCAGCGACAAGCACTAACAGCGGTCACGCTCTGGTTGTGGATACCAAAGGTTCAATCAATAACCTAGCCAATGAAGTGAACGAAGCAGGTAGTGTGATTAGCGAGCTAAACAAGCATGCTCAAGAGATCTCGACTGTACTCGCAACGATTCAAGGCATTGCAGAGCAAACCAACTTACTTGCTTTGAATGCTGCGATTGAAGCGGCTCGTGCTGGCGAACAAGGTCGTGGCTTTGCTGTGGTAGCGGATGAAGTACGTGTGCTTTCGCAGCGCACTCACTCTTCAACAGAAGAGATCAAATCAACGATTGATATCCTACAGCGCACGACAGCTCAAGCGGTTGAGCTGATGGAAAGCAGTTCTAAACTGGCGATACATTCAGTAGAAGATGCCGACAGAGCTTCGCATGCGCTTGAAGAGATCAACACGGCGGTGGCTTTGATCAGCGATATGGCGACTCAAATCGCGACCGCAGCTGAAGAGCAAACACACGTGACGGGTGAAATTACCCAAAACATTACGACCATTAAAGATGTTACTGACCACTTGGTTGTGGGGGCACAGGACAGCTTAACTGAGTCAAACGAACTTAAAAGCCAAGCCGCGGGTTTAAGCGACAAAGTGGCCACTTTTAAGCTTGCTTAACTGTTTCACTCGCTGATGCCTGATCAGTGAGTGCGCGGTAAGCAATAAGTCAAAGTGACGTAGATTACGTCGCTTTTTTTGTATTTGTGAGTAATCGAACTCTTAATTAATCAGTTTTTGAAAACTCTTTCAGCGCACTCATTGCAGCTTCTGCTTTGTCTTTTTGAACGAAAATGTGGTCGTGATAGTAGCCTGCAACAACGTTAGCGCTAATGCCGTATGAGCCAAGCTTTGTCGCAAACGCTGCCGTCAATCCAACCGCTTCAAGGCTCGAATGTACCGATAAAGTGATCAGGCTAAACACAGCGTCGAAGTTTAGCTGAGCTTTGGTCGCAACGTCTTCTTCCAGAACCAGTGTTAAACCTTCTTTTTCACGAAAAGTCGAGATTGGATTGAGCTGAACATAGTCTGCTAGCGCTCCGTCGACAGTGCAAAAAACATAGTTACCGTCGATTAATTCTGGTGACATGGATTTCAGTAGGAGGTCTAGATCGGTAATGGCAGTCATAGTCAGTTTCCCTGCGTTAATAAGCTAATCGATGATGTATGCAGTCACGATAGAAGCAACTGACAGTTAAGTAAAATTAATGATTTTAATTCTGCATCAGTTTTACTAATAGCAAGTTTTCCTCTTTATTGACGGCATCGTACTTCTACCAGCTTGTCGACTGTTCCATCTCACTTGATAGGTGATCGATAAAGGCTCTTAACAGTGGAGTGACTTGCTTACGCGTTCCATAAATCGTATGTACACCCAGCGTTTTAGGTTTCCATTCGGAGAGCAGAGGAACCAACAATCCGTCTTGAATTAAGCCTTCGACCGAAGGAAAGGGTAGTAAGCAGATCCCGTTGCCTTTGAGTGTGGCAGAAAGCAGAACCTCTGAAGTGTTTGCACTGATGTTCCCTTTAATTGGGACTGATTCCAGCCCATTGGGGCCATTGAACGTCCAAGCGGTTTTGCCAAAGTAACTGAACGATAAACAGTTGTGGTGCGCTAGATCTTGGGCTTCTGTGGGTGTGCCGTTCTCTTTTAGATATTGAGGCGATGCGCAAATCACGGAGCGGCATTCACCGATCTGCTTCGCGACAATATTGGGTGTCAGTTCGTTGGTTATGCGAATGGCTAAATCGATGCGTGACTCAACAAGATTGACCGTTTGATCGGTAGAAACTATGTCAATCGAGACCTCTGGCCATTTATCGATGAAGCGACCGATCACGTCCATCAAGAAGCTATCGACAATCGAGTAGCTCGCGGTAATACGCAGCTGACCTTTTAAATGCTCTCGGTTTTGGTTTCTGATTCCAGTTAGGGATGCTTCCAGAGCCAAAAGTTCTCTGGCGACCTCAAGTGTTTCTTTACCTGCGCTGGTTAAACTTAAGCTTCGTGTTGTTCTGTGAAGCAAGCGTGTGTCCATCCATGTTTCTAACTCACCCAAATAACGAGTGACCTTTGTTCGTGAGAGATCAAGGTGCTCTGCAGCTGCGCTCAAACTACCACGCTCCACTATGGTGACAAAGACATTCATTGCCTCGAGTTTATCCATTGTTTTATTGCCTAGAGAATTGAACCGACCTCAGTATATGTCCGAAAACTGCAACAGTTAAAGTCAATTTGATGTCTATTTCATCTAAAAACAATCAAATAAGATATTTGGACATTCAGCGAGTTGGCAGGTGTTCAACTCCAAATACCGGAATAAAGCCATGAATACATTATCGAAAAACCTGTTATCAAAAAGCATGCTTTTAGGAACCATAAGCCTAGGAACGGTGCTGGCATCAAGTGTTGCTTTAGCTGCGGATCTGAATATCACTCACTATAACCCCGGCGAGAACGCGATATTCCCCGCAAGCTCGGTATTGGTTTCGGGTGAGAAAGAAGTGATTCTGTTTGATGCGCAATTTAGTGTCGCAGACGGGCAAAAGTTGGTGGAGCAAATCAAAGCCACAGGCAAAAAATTATCGATGGTTTACATCAGCAGCGGCGACCCAGATTACTACTTTGGTTTGGAACCGATAGTTTCGGCATTTCCTAACGTTAAGGTCGTTGCCAGTGAAGCTGTTGTCGCACATATCAAACGCACCAAAGATGCAAAGCTTGAATACTGGGGGCCTAAATTAGCAGGCAATGCGCCCTCTAAGGTGATTGTTCCAACCGTGATGAACGGCTCAACATTAAGCATCGAAGGTGAAACCATCGAAGTGAAAGAGATAAATACACACCAAGCTTACCTTTGGGTTCCGTCTGAAAAGACTGTATTTGGTGGCGTGTCGGTGTATAGCGGTGTGCATGTATGGATGGCAGATGCCGCATCGAAAGAGATTCGTAGCCAGTGGTCACAATCGTTGGATCGTATGAAAGCACTTGAGCCAGAGGTTGTAATTCCGGGTCACTATTTAGGTGAAATGCCAACTGGGATAAATGCAGTTCAGTTCACGCAGGATTATGTGGCTGATATTGAAAAAGCATTGGTGAGCAAAAGTAATTCAACATCGGTCGAGATCAGTGATTATATGAAGAAAGCCTACTCGAAATTTGAGGCTACGGAAGGTGATTTAGAACTTGGCGCGAAAGTGCTGAGTGGCGAGATGGTTTGGCACTAGAGTTGATTATCTCGGTTGTGTCGCAGAACAGTCTGAAGATTGTATGCTAGATTTATTAGTGATACACAACTGGAGATATCGATGATCTGGCTTTCAGTGAAAGTACTACAGATTGGACTTGTCTATGGATACAGGAAGTATCAAAAAACGAAAAGAGCTCCAGCTTAGGGGCTCTTTTTTTGTTTCGGAGAGACGATTTTCTATTTCAAGTGGGAAAGAAAATCTGCATTTATCCGGTTTACTGTTAGTAGCCAGATCCGTCCCGCAACTCAATATCATCAATAAGCGAAAGTATGTTGAAAATAGAACCCATTACTCCTCACATCGGAGCTCGCATCCACGAATTAGACATTTCTACATGCAGTGCTGATGAACTCGATAAGGTGTATCAGGCGCTTCTAACCCATCAAGTGATCTTTCTCGACGGGCAGACTTTGTCTCCAGAACAACACTTGATGATTGCAGAACGCTTTGGAACGTTAGAACCTGCACATCCTTTCTTCCCTCGCGTGGAAAGTGCGCCTCAGGTGAGTGTGATTGAAACAACCCTAGGCAATGCGCCAATGGAAAGTTATTGGCATACCGACTTAACGTGGCGCAGCTTGCCGTCGAAAGCTTCCCTGTTGCATGCTCAACACATTCCAAGCGTCGGTGGTGACACGATCTGGTGTTCTATGACGGCGGTTTTTGAATCTCTAAATGAAGATATGAAAGCTAAGTTGAGAGGCTTATCGGCGACTCATTCGCTGGTGGCCTTTGAAGGTATAGAGTCAGAAGACATTGAGCTTGATTGGCACAAATCCTTGCTTAAAACAGCACAGGATAATCCGCCAGTGGTTCACCCGGTTGTTCAAGTTCATCCTGAAACGGGTAAGGAAACGCTGTATATCAATGAGCAGTTTACTCGCTATATCAACGAACTGCCTCGTCAAGAGAGTGATGTTTTACTCAGCCAACTGTTTGAAATTGCGAGACGCCCTGAGTTTCAAGTTCGTTTCAAATGGGACAACGGCTCAATGGCGATCTGGGATAACAGGGTAACGCAACATTACGCAGTGATAGATTACGGTGATACTCCAAGAAAAATGCATCGAGTAACAGTGACATAACAGTAAGTAAGAGGGGTAATTGGTGCAGGCGCTAGCGGACAAGTCTCAGGAACTCAGGTTTAGTGTCTGAATTAAACTATAAAACTGAGACTTTATTCATCTAAGCTTAATAATAAAAACGAATCCGTTGGTTATTTGATTGAAACCTCACTGCTCGGAGGTGATGTGTAATATAATCGGTGCCAAAATATAAGTATAAAAACTAAATCATAGAATTAATAAACGTCAGGGCTTAGAGAACAAAGTATTTCGTATGAACGCGATTCGTAAAGTTTACCAGTACGCAGAACCGAATCTAACCCTCGTGGGTTGGATGGGCTTTGTCGGTTTTCCAATTTACTACATTGTGTGGGAGTTTTTGTTTCCGCAACCCTACGAAAACTTGGCACTCCGCCTGTTTTGCTCGGTATTGTTCTTTGGCATTATATTTCGCAATCGCGTCCCATTTGAATGGCGAAAATACCTTCCGGCTTATTATCAAGTTGCTGTAACTATCTGTTTGCCCGGTTTCTTCTTCTACATGCTGTTAATGAATAATTGGTCCAACGTTTGGGTTATGTCATTCATGTCGGCTATTTTCCTCCATATTTTATTAGTGCACGTGACGAGAGTGATGTTTGCACAAACCTTTGCAGGTATTGGGATTGCTACCTTGTGCGCTTGGATTGCACAAGGCTTCTACCTCGAACTCACAATGGATTGGACGCATGTGCCAATCTTTTTGTTTATCTACTTATTCGGCAACTTGTTCTACTTCCGCAATCAGGTGGAACATGAAAACAAGGTGTCATTGGCGAAGTCTTTTGGTGCAGGTATCGCCCATGAGATGCGAAACCCTCTAAGCGGTTTACTTACCTCTATTGATGTCATGCAGTCCATATTGCCGAACCCTAAAAGTGGCGATCAAAAAGGGCAATATGCGTTAAGCAATGAGGAAGTGATTCAGCTACGTGAAGTGGGCGATGAAGCGATGGAGATCATTCATTCCGGAAACGAAACGATAGATCTGTTACTGACTTCAATTGATGAAAACCGAGTCTCTCGATCTACGTTTAAGAAGCATTCAGCGCAAGCGGTGGTTGAGGATGCGATAGACAGTTTCAATTACAAGCGCTCTGCTGATAAGTCAGCAATCTCCTTGGATGTGCAGAGTAACTTTGAGTTCTTGGGTAGCGACACCTTGTTGAAATACGTCATGTATAATCTGTTCAAGAATGCGTTCCATCATCGTAGCCCTGAAGATTTTCATATTCATGTCACCATGTTCAGTGATGAAGTGACGAACCAGATAATGGTGACGGATAACGGCTCTGGTATTTCGAGCGATATCATTCGTCGTATTTTCCAAGACTTTTACACCACAGGCCAGTCGGGTAATTACGGTTTAGGTTTGCCATTTTGTCAGAAGGTCATGCGCTCGTTTGGTGGTGAGATTAAATGCCAGTCTGAAGTGGATCAATGGACACAGTTCACGATGATTTTCCCATCTTTGACTTCCAATTCGGTAGAGGAAATCAAGAGCGAACTGACTAAACTCAAGACGGTGCTGATGATCAGTGATCAGACAGTGCTTTCCAGGAAAATGACTGAAACCTCTCGCTTTATGGGTTTTGACCTAGAGATTTTGGATGTGGCGTCAGCGCTACAGAATAAGGAATATCAGTTTGAGTTCGACTTGATTTTCGTTGATATGGAGAGCTTGGATTTAAGAGCCAATTGCCTCGATAAGATTGAATCGTTACTTTCGTTTACTGAGGCGCGAATCATTTACTTGTATGAACGTCATCCTATCAAGCGTGTGCGTAACATCTCTTTCGAGCCTATTTGGGTGGAAACGCAAGTTTGGCTACTGAATACCAAAGCGACCATTGATCGTTTACTGTTTGACTCCAACTATGTGATGCCATCGATTGCTGTAAAACCGCTAGAGGCCACCACTAAACGTACGATCATGGTGGTCGATGACAACGAGTCTCTACGCCGATTTACGGCAATGTTATTGGAAAAACAGGGCTTTGATGTTGTGCAGAAAGAAGACGGCCAACAAGCCTTAGATGCGCTTGATACTGACGATATCGACTTGATCTTAATGGATATTGAAATGCCAATCATGGACGGTGTTGAAGCTTCTCGCTGTATTCGAAGTGCCGACAAAGAATACTCTTCGGTGCCGATTATTGCTCACACGGGTGACAGTTCTCCCGTTACCTTGGAAAAGATGGAATCGTCAGGTATGTCGGACTTTATTGTTAAACCTGCCGACAAAAACCGACTATTCGATAAAATTGCTCACTGGATTTAGCGGATGTAATCGTCTGAAGTTCACGGCCATTGGGTAGACATAGATACAAGAAAGAGCTCAGCGAATGGCTGGGCTCTTTTTGTATCGCGACATGATAGCGTCCATTCAGTCCTGCCGTTGGTGTTGGTTATAAATATGGTTTGAACAAGGTTACACGAACTCTAATTCGGGGTGATGGTACGCTTCGTGACAAACCGTGAGCACATGGTCAATGTCTCTTGGTGTCATGTCGGCATTCACTGAAAAACGGATGATGTTTTTGTTCTTGCCAGTCGCAGGGCGGCAGAATACTGCACCGAACACATCACGTTGTTCTAGGAAGTCGCGCACTCGCTCGGTGTTTGTTTCACTACCACACTCTAGTGCCACTATTTGAGACTCGCTGCGGATGTTAAAGCCAATCCGTTTGAGGCCAGTAGTAAGCGATTTAGCGCTTTTGAATAAGGCTTCTCGTTTGTCTTCTGAACCTTTTATTACCTCTAATGTTTTCTCTAAACGAACCACCTCTTGTGGTAACACGGTCGAGCTGAAAATAGCTGGATACGCGACAAAAGGTAAGGTTTCTGAAAGCTGCTTTGGCCCAAGGATAGCACCTGCACGATAGGCAAAGGTTTTAGCCAAGCTAACGGTAATAAAGTCGACTTGGTTAGTGAGGCCCAATGCGTGAACTAAGCCAGCACCATTTTCTCCATGCGTACCCAGTGAATGCGATTCATCAACGACAACGGCACAATCAAACTCTTGCGCCATTTCGTAGATGTCGCGTAGTGGGGCGATGGTGCCGATTGTGCTGTAAATCGAATCGACCACAATAACGCCTGAGCCGTGGCGCTCTAGCTGTTTGCGCAGGTGATTCATATTGTTATGCATAAATGGATGGGCTATTGCACCAGCCGCGCGAATACCTTCCCACAGCGACATGTGTGCAAAAAAGTCGATATACACAGGCGTAGCTGGCGGACAGATAGTTTGAAGTAACCCAATGTTGGCCGCCCAGCCAGATTGAGAAAGCAAACAACTTTCCATACCCACATAGCTTGCGAGTTCGGTTTCAAACGCTGGTTTAGACTCTTCATCTTGTAGGAAAATGGCCGACATCACCACGTTGTCATCGTTTTCACTGATCGCCGCTTGGTGAGCTTGTTGGATCTGCTTGTTGTGCGACAGGGCTAGGTAATCATTGCTCTGCATGACAACGGCGTTGCACGGTGGACGTTTACCCAACACCAAGTGTTTCTGACTTTGGTTCTGGGTAATCAGGTCTTGAATATAGAAGTTCAAGCGTTCTTCAATAAAGGAAGGTAATGGTTTTTTTTTGGTTTTATCACTCATAATAGTTCTCTTCAAATACAGGATAACGCCAGCGCTGACGGTTGTATATTGACGATTAAAAGTGAGGTGTCATTGGCCAAGTTGCATAATTTTGTGCGTGCTTGCAAACTCAGTATTTAAGGGTTTTGAGGCGAGTGAATTTCCTTACGGTTCGGGGCTTTAACCTAGTTTAGATGGGAATAATAGCCTTCTTTTTTATGATAAAAGGCTATTAAAATTCGGTGCTCGAATGGCTATGAAAAGGTCGATTATGAAAAGCTACGGTGTGCTAGCTTTGTTTATTAACTAGCACGTATTACCTATGAATTAGCACGTATTACCTATGAATGTGAATCAGTTCTATTAAGTCGTCTAATTGCTGCTTGGCTTTCCCCTCTAACGAGTAACCAATATTGATGCGTAAGCAATTGCTGTAAAGGTCGAGAGTGCTGAACAGGTGTCCAAGTCTGATATCAATGTTCTGGTCGGCAACTGCCTGAGCAAAGGTTGATTGGTTCAAGTTGGGTATTTGTAACCAAAGCACCATGCCACCTTGTGGGTTACTTATCTTCACATCTTGAGGAAGATGCTGAGCCAAATAGCTTAGATATTGCTGGCGTAATGAAAGGATTTGAGCACACCTTCTTCGAATGTGTTTAGCGTATTGGCCTGATTCGATAAAGTCAGCAACCGCAAGCTGAGTGGGCAGGGCAACGCCATAACTCGCAGCAGAAAACTGAGCCTTGTACTCGTCTATGTACCTACCCGGTAAGCACCATCCTAATCGGTAGCTCGGTGAGAGGCTTTTCGATACCGATCCACACCATAATACATAGCCGCCTTTGTCGGAGTATTTTGCTGGCAGCGGCGTGTGTGAGGAGTAGGACAGTTCCAGATACACATCATCTTCAATGATCGGCACTCGATAGTGATTCGCTAATTCAGCAAGCTTTTGCTTTTGACTAGCCGACATGTTGATCCCTTGAGGGTTCATATGAGAGGTACAAAAGATCGCGGCATCCACTCGTTTATTCTTCAAATGCGCTTCCAGTTGTTGCAAGTCGACACCATCATCTAGAGACGGGATCTCGATGATTTGTCGCGACATTTGTCCGAGCAATTCCAGAATACCGTTGAAACAAGGCGAGCTAATCGCAATGGTGTCGCCTTCTTTGGTACACGATTCAAGTGCAGCTTTAATCGCCGACATACATCCAGTGGTGATCACCATCTCTTCAGGTGAAAAGTGCACATCGAGCTTGGCAAAGTGAGTGGATAATGCCTGTCGCAAGATCGGCTCACCTTGTGTATCTGGGTAATGGTTGAGCCTACTTCCCATCCGTTTGATAGTGCGACGAAAACTTCGTTCCAATTCTACGATCGACTGCTCATCATTGGTGGTACTCGAAACCCCTAACGGCCCGTTGATTGAGTTGTGGGTCGAAGAGGTTTGCTTAACACTCGATATCTTACTTTCAAACTGTGCCCACTCAGGCGTTGAGTGAGACGGCTTGTGAGGCGAGACAAAATACCCTGCTTGCGGTCGAGAATGTATCCAGCCTTGTGATTCCAGTTCTTGGTAACAGCTCACCACGGTCGACATGCTGATGGCTTGTTGCTTGGCCAATTGACGTAGCGAAGGCATGCGTCCGCCTTCCGGTCTTTTGCCTGTTTCTATCTCATCGATAAACTGATTGGCTAGCTTTCTGTAGATACTCATTGTCACGACCGTTATTAACTGTACTGGTTTTAATTGTAAAAATTGTATCTGTACTGGTTTTATTGTTCAAGGGATACTCATTCGAAACAAAGGAGGGGTCAGTATGAAAAGAAATGATTTGTTGTTAGCGGTATTCGTCATGGCGATTTGGGGATTCAACTTCTCGATGATCAAAATGGGTGTGACTAATGTTCATCCGTTGTTAGCAACCGCCGCGCGTTTCTCGCTAGCGGTGATTCCGGTGATATGTTTTGTAGCGAGACCTAATGTCGCTTGGCGCTACTTAGTCAGTTATGGCTTTGTGTTCGGTGTGGGTATCTGGGGTATGGCTTCATGGTCGATCACATCTGGTTTATCGTCTGGGCTTTCATCGGTCTTGCTTTCAACCAACGTATTAATCGGCATGGCGGTTGGCGTGTGGGTGTTCAAGGAGAGTGCTTCCGTTCGTAAATTATTGGGTGCGATGCTAGCCATGTGTGCGTTGGCGGTATTGGTATCTGCAGCAACGGGCAATGTCACCGTTAATGGCGTGATCTTGATTATGATTGCGGCGTGCAGTTGGACCTTGATGGGCGTGATTGTTAAGGCGTCTAAAACTAAACAGGCTTTTGCATTCAATGTGTGGGGAATGCTGTTTGCGCCAGTGCCGTTGGTGTTGTTTGTTGTGATGTTACATGGTGACCAAATTATCTGGCAGGGCATCGAACAATGGGATTGGAACACGACGATTGCGGTGCTGTTTCAGGCTTACCCAACCACGCTATTTGGTTATTGGGTATGGAATAAGCTGCTAATCCAATACCCTTTAAGCACGACCGCGCCGTTAACCTTGTTAGTGCCTATCTTCGCATTGATTAGCGGTTACTTTATGTATGATGAGGTGCTGTCTGTGGCTCAGGTTGTTGCATCAATACTGTTTCTTGTCGGGATTGGTTTGATTGTGAAACCTGCGAATGTAACGGATACCAAAGCGACACAAACACTTGCTGAACAAAAATGATTGAAGAAAGCTGATATTGCATGAGTAGCTTTGAATGACAAATAAGACCTCGCACTTGTGAGGTCTTATTCTATGTCGAAGAAGTGACCAGCAAACGCTGCCCGAAGGGTTCGAGCTGGGCGCCCCCGCAAAAAGCGTTTTACTCTTTGTTGGGGGAGATTTACTTAGAGTGATTAGGCAAATCTCCCCTCGCTGCGATTAAAACGCTTTTGACTAGGCGTCCCCATCCGAACAAAATTTAACCACGAAAGGTCAACCCGCCCTAAGCAATCAACTAACCATACACGCAAGTAACTGGCTCTCAAGATAATCGTCTATTTCTAGACCGATCATTTCTATTCTGGTTTCGATACACTCATCGAGTTCTGATTCCGTCAAGCCATCCTCTGTTAAGTTGTAATCGAAAACCCCAAAAGAACATAGGCTTTTATAAGTGAATTCGAATTAAATTCTGAAATGATACAAATCTTATATTTAATAACGCTTATTTAGTAACCTCTTTTGAGTCTCATATCAAATCAAGTGGCTGATTTTATTGGGTATCGGAGAAAAGTCTCAAAAATTATTATTTAGTTCGCTAAAGTTTTAAATTCTATTAAGGGTTGCTTGTGTGGAATATAACTCCATTTAGTTACTGTTGAGTAGATGGTTTTTAGCTATATATGTGAAATTTGAAGCGAGTTATCTTTCTGATTTGAAAGAATAATTAAATAGTTAAGATAAAAAAGTTGGCGAAAATCAGAAGCTTGGCATACACTTTCCTTGTAAATGACCTTATCTCATTGATTGAATAGGGTAAATGCTTTGGCGCTACTGGCGATGGTAGCAATGTTTAACATAGCTTTGAGGAAAGTTTTATGGCACTCACGAAGGCCGATTTGGCTGAGAACCTGTTTGAGACACTCGGATACAGCAAGCGGGATGCCAAGGAAACGGTGGAAGTGTTTTTCGAAGAAGTTCGTAAGGCGCTCGAAAATGGCGAACAGGTAAAACTGTCTGGTTTTGGTAATTTTGATCTTCGCGAGAAAAACGAGCGACCTGGTCGTAACCCGAAAACTGGTGAAGACATTCCAATTTCTGCTCGACGTGTTGTTACTTTTAGACCGGGACAAAAACTAAAGGCCCGTGTCGAAAATATTAAAATCGAGAAGTAGCCAAGCAATAGACCACGCCTAGCGTGGTCTTTTTGTATCTGCATAGAGTTTAAGCTAAACGCATTTCTTTAACTTTTAGTAACCTTTCTCAAACTCCATCTATTTACTGTCCTGTAAGAACTTGCTTTAGATGCGAAAACAGAGGCTAGGCCTCTGACTTTGAATCTTCACTCTAAAGGGCTTGTTGAACCTTACTTGCGATGTCTTCAGACACCCAAGGCTTCCATACCTGTGGTGAGCTTTCTAGAAAGTAATACATGGCTTCTTCGGCGTCGGCTTGGTTGTCTTCCATCCAGGCCAGCAACTCACTCATTTGTTTATTGGTAAAACCACGCTTTTCAAAGTATTGGTAGGCAAGAGGTTCGTTATTAGCAAAGGCTTCTGTGGTGATTGTGTGAACCGGTGCTGGTGGATACATGGTCACTTTAGGAGATTCACAATCGGGTTGTGTCGTACAGTTACGGAACTCTTGAATGTCGGTACCACTTCCGAAATCAACCTTCACCATATCGTATTTACCCAACACAGGTGTTGGTGACCAATAGTAACCAAACCATGGTTTCCCACGTTCATAAGCTTTGGCAATGGTTCCTGCCAGTGCAGCACCTGAACCCGGATCCACCATTTCAAATCCATGTTTATCTAAACCCATCGCATTAAACAAGTGTTCGGAAGTTATCTGACATGTCCATCCTGCCGGGCAGCTATAGAATGCGAACTTTTCATCGTCTTCTGGGTGTTCGAATAACTCAGCGTGTTTGATGACACCTTCAATGGTTGTAAGCTCTGGGTACTGTTCAACAAGGTAGTTTGGTACCCAGAAACCTTCTTCACCGCCGTTGACCAAAGACTTGCCTGCGTAACGTAGACGCATATCCGTAACGCCCTTATCCAACGCTTCTTTGATGCCATTAGTCCAAAGCTCTGGCGCAACATCAGGTTGACCTTTTTCAATCATTGACGTGCCTGTAGGGACGCTATCACCGGGGATCAAATCCGCTTCACAGCCATAGCCGTTATTCAAAATGAATTGGTCGACACGAGCAATAAGGCTCGCCGAGTTCCAGTTCATGTCTGCAATGGTCATCTTTCCGCATTCGTCAGCACTAGCGTGTGCAGAAAACGCAGCAAGTAGCGCGATTGAAAGCATGGATTTGTTATTCTGCATTGACGTAATTCCTTTTCTTGTCAGAAGCTTATTCGCCATAGAAACAGAAATGTTCGACGGAGAAAAGAGACTGAGATCTAAATTTAAACGATCTGATTATTTGGGATAGGAAGTGTAGAGGCTACTCAACAAATACTAAAAAGGGCTGCGATTATGCAGCCCTTTGTCGTTCTTGTTTATGATAGCTTAGTCAGTTAAGCCGCTTTAATGTGCGTTGTAATGTACGGTTGCCATGCTTGTTGGTAAAGCTCTAAAGATTGGCGTCTTAGGCTATTAATTTGTGCCGCTTCGATATCGTTGATGGGGCGATGTTCTGCAATTGCGTGACGCTCAATACCTTGGATAATTTCGTACAGCTCGTGCTCAGGGCCACTTTTCACATCAGCAATCGCTTTTAAGTGAAGTTGAACCTCTGCAATGATGTTGGTTTTAGGTAAGCGAACCAATAAGTTAAGGTCACGGTAGCCAGAGTCAGCTGGTGATTTAAACTTGTTCTTCAGCTTAACAACGTCTGCTTCGCGGCTTAGCGCTTCGTAAACTTCAACCAAGCTCTCTACATCGTTCGCGATGATAGTTGCACGGGCTAAGTCGGTAATTTTTGTTACGTCACCATCAAGCTCAAGAGCGATTTTTTCTTCTGCACGAGCTTGAGATTTAACGCCAGCAAAGAGCGCTTCAGAATTGGTGAGTAGGGCTGTGCTTTTACAGATAGTTTCTAGTTCAGCTTGGCCTTGATGCGCTTTGCTGTACAGAATATCGAAGTCGGTATAAGGTTGAGTCGGACGTGAGTCGAATGCTTTAATGCCATACAAGCCGCTTAGGCTATGGCGGAATACATTTGATGAAACTTGGTTTTGCGCAGGAGTGCGCGTTTGATCAGTTGAACTTGTTGAAACAGGTGCTGCTGCGAATGCAGGCGCTCGGCTCAATACTAGAAGCATTAGGGCCGTCGTACGGAGAAATACACTCATTCAAACTCCAAAATACAAGGTTACAAAAAACGGGTAGTCAAAAGGGGTAACCAGTAACGCACAAGAGTAAAAACAGCTTAACTAAACTCACTACATATTAAATGGGGCTAGCTAAGACAGAAACCAACTCTAACGTTTAATATTGCTTTAAAATGTGAAGATATAGACAAATAATCCAAGCGTTAGTTCCGCAATTATCAGAACTTTGAACTTAGCCAGTTTCTGATTTTATCGAAACCAATTTGGTACTTTAAACCAAGCTAAGGTTGCTCTTACTTCTCTATACTGTACCCTTGCATTATGACTGTTTAACATGAACGAAAGATGAATAATCCTGAATTTTGGCACAATAAATGGGCAGCCAACCAAATTGGTTTCCACCTCGAAGATGTAAACCCACTTCTGATTAAATTTTGGGAAAAGACTGAGCCTAGCTACGAGAAGAGTGTGTTTGTTCCACTTTGTGGCAAAAGTGAAGATCTGATTTGGCTAGCTTCAAAGCATGAGGATGTTCAAGGTGTCGAGTTAAGCCAGATTGCGGTTCGCGCATTTTTTGCAGAGCACCTTTACACCCCGACTGTGACTCAAATTAGCGGTCAGCACGAGCTCTACCAATTCGATGAACTGAACATCTACACGGGCGATTACTTTACAGCGCCAATCCAGCCTGTCGATACCATTTATGATCGCGCGTCTTTAGTCGCATTGCCTGAAGAGATGCGAGTGCAGTATGTAGAGCGTTTAAAACAACTGCTGAAACCGGGTGGTAAGATCCTTCTGGTGACTCTAGATTATGACCAAAGCGAGATGGTGGGCCCTCCGTTTAGCGTGCCTAAACTAGAGATCACTCAGTTGTTCGCTGGATACAAAATCACATTGTTGAATCAAGATATAGCGGACGATGAACATCCCAAGATTGCGAAGAAAGGTTTGTCTCGCTTCTGTGAAGAAGTGTATTTGATTGAGTCAGACGCTTAAGTTCAGTCTGCTTAGTTAAGCCAACAGATAACACCAACAAAAAGACGGGCTCGATAGCCCGTCTTTTTTATGGTTCGGATTTGAACTCGTGATTGTTCAGAATTGAATAGCAGGTTAGTAAATCACTTTTACTTTTGACGCGCTCTCAATTGCATCTTCAATCGCTGTCTCAGTGCTGCTGCGACGAGTAAGCGCCACACCTAGACGACGGCGGCCATCGATATCAGGCTTACCAAACAGGCGAACTTGTGTTTGTGGTGCGTCTAGCGCCTCTGTAAGACCTTCAAAACGAATGTTGGTTGAAGTGCCTTGGCCAAGGATAACCGCTGAAGCACACGGGCCGTATTGCGTGATGGATTTGATCGGCATACCGGTAAAGGCGCGTACGTGCAGTGCGAATTCAGATGAGTCTTGAGACATCAATGTCACTAAGCCAGTATCGTGTGGGCGAGGGGATACTTCGTTAAAGATAACGTGATCGCCTTTAACAAACAGTTCGACGCCAAAGATACCGTGACCACCTAGAGCGTTAACCACTTGCTCTGCCGTGTATTGCGCGGCTTTAAGTGCGTTGTCTGACATCACTTGTGGCTGCCATGACTCGCGGTAATCACCGTCTTCTTGGCGGTGACCGATAGGCGCACAGAAATGCACACCATCAACAGCGCGAACGGTAAGTAACGTAATTTCGTAATCAAAGTCGATGAAGCCTTCAACGATTACACGACCCGCGCCAGTACGACCGCCTTCTTGTGCGTAGTCCCAAGACTTCTGAATGTCTTCTTCTGTTTTGATGACGCTTTGGCCTTTACCTGAAGAGCTCATTACTGGCTTAATAACGCAAGGCATACCAACAAATTCAACGGCTGCTGAGAAATCTTCAAAGGTATCTGCAAAGCGGTAAGGAGAAGTGCTCAGTTTTAGCTCTTCTGCAGCTAGGCGACGGATACCTTCGCGGTTCATCGTTAGCTTGGTCGCATTCGCAGTTGGAACGACATTTAAGCCTTGCGCTTCTAGTTCTACCAGTTTGCTGGTGGCAATAGCTTCAATTTCAGGAACCACATAATCTGGCTTTTCTAGTTCAATGATCGCTTGAAGTGCATCGCCGTCTAACATGTCTAATACATGGCTACGATGCGCAACTTGCATCGCTGGTGCGTCTGCATAACGGTCACAAGCAATAACTTCCAAACCTAAACGTTGGCACTCGATAGCAACTTCTTTGCCGAGTTCACCTGAACCTAATAGAAGTACACGAGTAGCATTTTCACGAGTAGCAGTACCAAACATAGAAATTCCTTCCGATCTTTTGAACGATTGATTGAAAACGGGGTGATCATACTTATTTCAATGACAAAAGCAAACGTTTGCGCACGTTGTTGCGTTAATTACAGGCATAAAAAAAGCAGCCCTGTTAATTAGGGCTGCTTATTTAAATTTTTGTTAATTATATGTACTTAGATTGCTAAGTAAGTCACTGGAATGTCGGGATTAATCGCTTCTAATGTAGATTGCGTATCCGCTAGGTGACTGATGCTACCTTCCGCGATTTCAACCAAAGCAGCACTTTCAATTTGTTCGAAATCGAAGCCAGCCAGTTTAAGTTGAATTAACGCGACTTGCAGAGGTGGTAGGCTCGGGTTGAACGCTGCGTTTTCAGCGTAAGCACCCGTAAAAATTTCACCTGACGTCAGTTGTAGCGAAACACCACTTAGGTTTTTGGTGTAAGGAGCATGGCTGCGGTTTAGTGCTGCTAGCGCTTCGACAACAATAGGCGTTGTTTCTTCGGTCGTGTACTTATGATCAAGCTTTGTCATTAGGCCAGTTGTCACACCTAAATCAGCAGGGCCGAATGAGTCTGGTAGGTACTCTTGCAGAGACATTTCATCACGTTGTGGCAGCTGAACTTTAAGTTCTTTTGCTGTTGTCAGTTCGTTCATGAATTGACGACAGTGACCACAAGGGCTGAAGTTGATCGTGATATCTGAGATACCTTGTTCGCCTTTCATCCAAGCATGGCTGATTGCAGATTGCTCTGCGTGTACTGTTTGGCCAAGTTGAGCACCAGCGATTTCAAGGTTTGCACCAAAATACAGAGTACCAGACAAACCACGCACGATTGCACCAACATAAAAGTCAGATAACGGAGCGTAAGAATACGCTGCGGCAAAAGGAAGTAGCGCAATACGTAGCTCGTCATCCGCTAAACCACTTACTTGTAGTAGGCTAGCAAATTGTTCTGGAGACAATGTCGCGTCAAAGTTGTCTGCTAATACGATGTCACTCAAAAGTGCTTTGATTGCTGTTGGAGCACTTTCCAGCGCCAGGGTAATACGACTGTTCATGTTGAATCCTTAATTGACCTTAGGCTTTAATTCTATGCAATGCTCAGGAATTTTCTGTGACTTTGATCACTAATGAGTTGTTGTTGTTACATTGTCTTGCATAATTAGAGTGAGGTCACAGATGAAATCGATTGCAAGAGCAAAAACTACCATTGATATCGCACTTATTGCTTGAAATTGAGTTTGGTTTGTCACGTATTGATGAATAAATGAGAGAAAAAAGCCCAAGCTATCACTGAAATAATCAGGTTATGCTTGGGCTTATTGATATCTGTAACGCTTAAAAGTCGCGAACCAGTGAGTTTAGCTATTTACCAACTCATCGATTAGATCGCGTATAAACTGTAATCAAAGTGGTTAAGAATAGAACCAAACCACGAGCGAAAATATACTCGGTGCAATGATTGAGGTGATAACCCCACAAAGAACCAATGCCAACGAACTGAATGCAGCATCTTCCTGATTCTTTTCAGCACAGGTCGCAGTACCTAAAGCGTGAGACACGGTACCCATGGTTAAACCACGCGCGATAGGGCTCTTAATACCAATGAGATTGTAGATTGGGTAAGCAAAAATTGCCCCAAACAGACCGACAATCAATACTAGTATTGCCGCAATTGCTGCTTCACCACCTAAATGGCTCGACACTTCCATAGCAATTGGCGTGGTGACTGACTTACCTAATAAACTCGCAATCAAAGTTAAGTCCGCTTTAAAAGCCACTGCGATTAATGCTGTCGTTGTCATCGACATCACACTACCTAGCGTGCAAGCAAAGGTGATGATGCGCCAGTTGGCTCTGATTTGAGGTAGCTGTTCGTAAAGCGGATAAGCAAGGGCAACAACCGCAGGTTGCAGCATGTAGGTAATCCAGGTGTTGTCTGCATAGTAAGTCTCAAACGGTACTTTGAAGAACGTGAGTATCGGAATGATGATACCAATGCTGATCAGCAGGGGATTACACAGCGGTGAGTTTACTTTTTGACTTACCCAGCGAGCAAACAGGAATACCACGATGGTGAGTAGAATCCACATGATCAGTTACCTCTCGAAAGCAAGCGGTCTAAAAACCATGATAAGGACACCAACACCAGCAACGTGCCACCAACGGCGCTCGCCATAATTGGCAATGCGTTCGCGATGAGCATGTCGAAGTGATCCATCAACCCAACACTGATCGGAACAAACAGTAAGATCATTAGGCGGATAATCAAGCTTGCACCGGGTTGTACCCAGTGCGAAGGAACAATACCAATCACCATGGCGGCAAACAGAATCAACATGCCAAAAATACTGCCTGGGATTGAGGTATCCAAAAAGTGTTGTAACGCGTTACCTGCTGTAAGTGCACCTATGATTAAGGTGAAGGAGATTAAGCAGTAAACCAGTTGGAGCAATCTTTCTTTCAAAGTGTTACGTCTCTTGATAATGGAATTAGCTAGCTAACTTTTCTACGTACTGATAAACCGCCTTCAAGATAGCCATTTTCTTCTCGTCGCTTTCATGCTCGTGTGCGAGGTTTTCAAGGTTGAGCATGTACTCTTCTAAACGGCACTCATAAAACTCACGACAATGGTTCGCCCATTTCAATTGCTCAGCTTCGTCGAGCGTCCATGGGAAGTTACGTGCACGGTAACGGAACAGTAACGGTTTAATTCGTTCGTCACTGAAGGTGATATCCAAAGCTGCCAAGTTGTTCGGGTCAGTTTCACGAATGATGTTCATCGCTGTTTTATCAGCAGGTGAAAAGAAACCGTCGTAAAGGTGTGTATCAACATCATCACTCTTTTCGTACTCGCGTTCTTGTGAGTACAGGCCGATCAGTTTTTCGCGGATCTCTGGATGTTCGCGCAGCAGTGCCAAGTTCTTCAAGCATTGTTGGCGATCGATACCGATGGTTTCGGCATTTTCAGCCGTCAGCGTTTTGGCTGGAGCAAGAATAGGGCACTTGTTCAGTTGAACCAATTTGATTGGTACGGGCAGCTCGTCTTCACCCAGATCACTGCGTTTGGTGTAGAGCCTTTCTCTGAGTTCATCAGCATCCAGTTCTAACAGTGGGCTTGGATCTTTGGCTAAATCAACCGCGATAACGGCATTTTGATTGGTTGGGTGCCAAGCCATAGGCACAATCCAGCTTGTGTAGTTGCAGTCACGGCCAAACATGCCCGAAACGTGCATCAATGGTGTCATGTTTACAATATCAACCAGGTCATTCAGCTTACGCTTATGACGCATGTTGTAGAGGTAATCGAACATCTTAGGTTGTGCAGCTTTCAGCTTCTTCGCTAACTCGATGGTCGCAATAACATCGGCCATCGCATCGTGCGCGTTTTCGTGTTCAATGCCGTTTGCCACAGATAGGTGTTCCAGTTTGAAGCTTGGATAACCTTCTTCGTTCTCTGGCCAAACAATGCCTTCAGGACGCAGGGCGTGAACAGCGCGCATTACATCTAATAGATCCCAACGTGAGTTACCGTTCTGCCAACTCCACGCATATGGGTCGATGAAGTTTCGGTAACAGGTGTAACGCGTTACTTCGTCATCGAATCGAATACTGTTGTAGCCAAGGCTTGTGGTGTTTGGTTTGGCTAACTCAGCATGGATCTTAGCAATAAACTCCGGCTCAGGAAGACCTTGTGAAGCCGCTTTTTGTGGTGTGATACGGGTGATCAGTGCAGCTTCAGGCGCAGGGAGGTAATCAGCAGGAGGTTGGCAATAGATAACGAGAGGCTCTCCAATAACATTGAAATCTTGGTCGGTACGAACACCCGCAAATTGACTCGGACGGTCTTTTGCTGGGCTAACGCCCCACGTTTCGTAATCGAAAAAGAAGTAGGTCGACTGATTATCTGAACTCATTGAATTTCCTGAACAGCAAGCGCGGAACGTTTACTGTGGCTGAAGGTTAGTTTTGTTCAGTATCTGATAGTATGCGGTACGCGCGCAACCCAGATCACAAATAAATTGTCGGAAAACGGTGCTTTACTATTCAATCGAGTCAATGGGTATGCTTTTGAATCTAATCGTGGCTATTTCTTAGTAATCATAATCTCTCACCTAATCAGATGGAGGTGAAAGTATCAGCTGTACTTTTTGTTTTATGGTTAGTTCTCGGTTCTTTAAATCTTTGAATATAGCCTTCCATTCTTGAAAGGTGACGACTATCGGGTTAAAACTGTTTACTGGTTTAGTGACGCCGTAACGCACGGTTTCAACTTCAGGCTCGAACGTACCAAACAACTTATCCCAAATGATCAAAACACCGGCGTAGTTCTTATCGATGTATTGCGGGTTTTGACCGTGATGTACTCGATGATGCGAAGGGGTGTTAAAGATGTATTCAAGTGGCCCCAAGCTTCGTATCCATTGTGTATGGACGAAGAACTGCAAACCTAGATTCAGAAGCACCACAAAGATCACCCATTTAGGGTCAAAACCTATGATGACTAACGGTACCCAAAACAACCACATACCCGCAAGTGGATACATTAAGCTTTGACGGAAAGCCGTACTGAAGTTCATGCTTTCTGAACTGTGGTGTGCTACGTGTGCCGCCCACATCCAGCGAATACGATGGCTTGCTCTATGGAACCAATAATAGAAAAAGTCTTGTAACACCATCAATACAACAAAACTCAGCACGCCCATTTCAATGTCCATTAAACGCCAACCAAACATCCAGATATACAGCTGAACGACCAATAACCCGGTGAGTAAATCGGAGAGTTGATGCATTCCTGCAAGCGTGAAGTTACACATTACTTCTGAAAGCTTATAGCTAGAATTATCTGGCAGTCGACCTTGTTTCTGACCGATAAAATACTCAGCCAACATGCACACCATGAATAAGGGCGCTAATACTAGCAGTAGCCATTCTGGGTGATTGATTAATGCGTCGATATTCATGTTTTATCCTTGTTGAGACACCATACGCGTTCTTAGTATCAAGTTTACTTAGACTTGAGCGCCTGAAATTCAGTCAGCAGAGTTTCGCTACCAGCGAGCAAAGTGATCTTCTGTTAGGCCAAGAACACCATCGAGTTGATGTATCACTCCATTGTTGTCTTCAATCGAGCCAGAAAAGTGACCAATGAACTGACGAAAGTTACTCTTTAACAGCCATAAATTGAGCTTTTCGCTGCGGTTATTTAAGGGCGTGAAGGTCAGGTTTATACGTCCATCTTGTGATGTTATCTGCCAAGGCAAGTTCGTGTTTTGGCGACTGAACGTAAACTGTACCGGGTTAAGCAAGTGTCTGGTTCCATTTACCCATAACACGTTTTCGCAGCCTCCGGTTTCATTAACGCCCGCCGCGAGGTTTAGGCCAATACCTGTGCCATTGGATTGCGTATTGATGCTTGCCCAGCGCCAACTGGTTTCACGTCTCATGTAGCCCGCTGAAAAGTCATAACCAGCACGAGCTTGTTCGAGAACGAGTGATTCTCCCTTGATTTGGATTTCACCGCTGATGCGCAAAGCATTGTGCTTTTGGGTGTAAGTCCAACCTGAATAACCCGTTGGGCTGCACATCGCCAAGGGCAAGCTGTCGGCTTTAGGCTCTAAAGCGATATCGGCCTTGATGAGTTTGGTATTCAAGCGAACTTGCCATTGCCCGCCTTCAATATTAAAGGTGATGCTTTGGCCTGCAATGTTTGTCGTGCCGTCAAATGGCGAAGCGGTAACTTGTTTATCAAACCCTAATGGCCTCAACCAAGATGACTCTTCTAGATGGTTGTTTTCAATATCGTACAGATAACAAAATGCCGAGCCCAAATAGCGAATATCCGCGATAGCTACGCCGATAATGTGCGTGTCGGAGACGATGCTGACAAACTGGAATTGCTTATAGTGGAAGAGCTTCTGCCAAGGGTTCGCTTTTGAATCCATCGAGTTTCGGTAGTCAAAGTTCTGGATGTTCAGGTGCTTGGGGATGCCATCGAAATGCCCAATGATCGGCTGACCATTAGAATCAATCAAACTGTGTGGGGCTGGGTTTGTTTTTATCATTGCGATGGTTCACATTATTTTAACAACTAAAGCCATTGTGCGATGAGTCGCGTAGAATTGGGAGGTCATATTCGGACAAGAGCGCGTTACCAATCACGATTTTGTCAGCATGTGCTGTTGAAGGTGAGTAGTCATGTTGATGGGAATGGGCTCGATATAAGGAGAGACGATTGGAGATTATCGCGGAGTATAAGCCGACCGAACATCGGCATCAGTTGGGCACTTTAGATATCGCGCTGCTGTTGAATACGCTAGAGCAACGAGGCGTTGATATTGAAAGGCTACTCAATGATGTGGGTTTGCCGAACATGGATTGGCGAGATCCGAATGGAAAGTTGACTTACGCTGATAAGCTTGCGTTGTTTAGTGCGGCGAATCAGAGCTTCCCTCACGATGGCTTAGGACTTTGGCTGGGAAAATACGCTAGTTTGAGCCAATTTGGTGTGTTGGGTTATGCGCTATCGACCAGTCAAAATGTCGGGGAGGCCATTAAGTCGGGCTTCAAGTATTTGCGCCTGAATGGTCCTATCTTCTCGGTTAAATTGTTCCTAGATTCCGAGCAAGCAGTGATTCAGATTGAGAACACCTTGGAAGTGGGCGAGCTGCTCCCTTTCTGTAGTGAGTATTTCTTGAGTTCAATCGTCTCTTTGTTCAAAGAACTGACTGGCCATGAGTTGGATATTCACACTTTGGCTTTGCCTTATGCTCGCCCCAATTACGCCAAGCTCTATGACGACCGTTTCCAGTGTCCTGTGATTTTTGAACAAAACCATTGTGAACTGCGTTTTGATGTATCGGTTGTGTCGCAAACCTTATTGACTCATGATGCCGCGACACTGAAGCGCTATCTTGCGTCTTGTCAGTCGATAGTCGAAACGTTGGACTCTGAGCATCTGCTGACTAACCAAATCAAAACGATCTTTTATCAAACCGCAGGCAGTTTCCCGACTATAGAACAACTCGCGGATGAGTTTGGTTGTAGCTCTCGTACACTCAGGCGAGAGCTGATCACTCATGATTCCAGTTATCAAGTGTTGCTGACCGAAGTTCGAGTGGAACTGGCCAAAGAGCTGTTACTCGGCACAACCATGAGTATCGATGACATCGGTGAAAGGCTCGGTTATAGCGACCCCGCAAACTTCAGAAGGGCGTTTAAAGGTTGGCTCAATAAAACACCTGCGCAGTTTCGTGACGGTTTAAGTTAAAACGTTACTGGCTAAAAAATTGCTCCCTGAAATCGGATACTTGCTGCTGATAGTAACTGTCCCAATCTTGTTGAGTCCAAGTGGCATAACTTGAGGAACGCTGAGAGTCTAAGGTCGCTTTGAGCTGATCCAGTTGCTCGTGATAACTCATCACGGTTTGTTGCTGTTGTGCGACTTGTTGTTCTCGCGAGGCAATGTTGCTGGCCTGCGCTTCATCTAAGTAGGCATCTTGGAGGTCGGCTTTGACTGATGCTACTTCAGCAGGGCTATAGCTGCTGGGTATCAAAGATACTGCCAGTTCATATTTTTGAAGCTGTGTTTCGGCGTTCAACGTGCCCGTATTGTTTTGCCATTCACTAAGCAAATCTTGATAGTTGGCCAAAAACTGGCTCGCTTCATTCTCTTCAAGGGTGTTGGCGTCAAGCGTAAAATCCAGATGCGCAAACTGATCGGCGAATAGCTGGTGGGTCAACTCTACCCATACTTGCTGTGCAGATTGTTTGAATAGGGCAACACGATCTTCAAGAGTCTCTATGGATTCAAGTGGGATGGTACTTTGGGCTAATTGCCAGTCGGCTGATAGCTGCGGATAGTCGCTCAGTAACTCAAACCATATGCTCGGCAACTCTGATTTCAATCGTGCTAGTTGCTCAGTGCAGTCATCGCGTTGTTGGCAAAGCGCCCAGAATCCATCGAGTTCATCGAATAAAGCTTTACCTTCAAGTTCGCTCAAGTTTTCAGCAAGAATTTTCCCGTCCAGTGCTCTAGCTTGGGCTTGATTGCTGTGCGATGCTGAATTTCCCGAACTGGTGGTTGCAGTTGGTGTGAAATTATCGTCATCGGTTGTCGTAGAAACACGCGGCTTAGGTTCTGTGTGTTGAGCAGAAGATAGCGCTGTTTCGTTCGTTTTTGATGACCACGAATAGCCAATAATGCTCGCCGTTAAGACGAGCATTAGGATTAATATAACTCGATGCATTATTGGTTCACCGAGTTACTTGATCACGGCGCTAACAGGGAAGTGGTCTGAAAGGTTGTAGTGTTTCCATAACTCACTGCTTGTTGATCTTGGGACATCCACGCGATTGTCGTTATGCGCTTTAGCTGCATACTCTGAGCTCACTACCACATAATCGAGATACTCAACGTTCTCGCCACCCGACATAGGCTCACCCGCAAAGTTGTTGATGCGTGGGTCAAAGGTAGAAGCGGTGTAACCTGAGTATGTTGGTTCATCAGCCTGCAGGTTAGCAAACATCTGTTGGTAGTCGCCTGGGAACTTGAGCTTGTTCACGTTGAAATCACCGCTGTAAACCACAGTTTCTGATGCCGGGATATTCAGAGACTGAGCTAGTGCACGCATCTGCTTGAATTGACGTTGTCGGTAATCACGAGCGGTGTCCGTATCGAATGATGCCGTGTGGGTACCGAAAACATGGTAAGCCTGACCATTCTTGATCACTTCCGCGTAGTTAACGCCTTTATCTGCAAAGCAATCAGTGCCCGTACAATCAGGGAAAACATACTGAGCTTCGTTAACGATAGGGTAGCGGCTGACAATGATCACACCACCGTCGTATATGTTAATCCCATCTTTATCGAGCATTTTAGTTTGATAAGGATACTCTTTCGCAAGTTCACGCAAGAATTCATCTCTGCCGTTAGCAAACACTTCTTGAAGCGCCAACACGTCGTAGCCTTTTACATATTGAGGGAGAAGATCGTAGCGGTCACCAATATGCGACGCGATAGCAGGCAGCGCCCAGATGTTGTAAGTCATGACTTTCAGTGTATTGGCATCCGGCTCTGGTTGTTCATCCACTTTTGACGGGGTGATGGTGTAATAAATATCATCATAACGCGCCGTAGAATCGGCTTTAAGTGCTAGCTCTGCATTGACCCCGAACGCATCGGTGGTGCTGCGATGAATATTACGGTCGTCATGCAACGTTAGGTTGACGTCTGCGGCACTCAAACCATGTTGCAGTGTCGAGTTATACCAATGTCCCTTCATGGTTTGGTTGAGCGTGACACTCTCACCCACAGCGTTCGATACCACAGTGTCAAACTCATAGGTCTTCCCAGATTTCACACCAGTCCAGCGGTTAAAACTGATCAGCTTCTTCGTCTCCCAAGGACCAATCTGTTCAACATGCTGTTGCCACTCATCACCGAGTTGAAGCAGGTCGGTACCGCTGTGGTTGGCTTGAATGGTCATTACTTGATTGGTGTTATTGGTGAGATACACGTCAGTGTCTGCTATGGCAGAGGTCGAAGCGATTGATGTGGATGCCACAAGTGCAGCTAACCAAGTCCATTGAGTTTTCATCGTTTACGTTATCCTTATTGATTGATGTCTAGAATAACGTAGTCAAGAGTTATGACATTGGAGTTATAACTCTATGGCATTTATTCAAATATGAGATATATGCCAAGGTTTTATAAAATTGATTAACCATTGAAAATTAACATATTGTCTTGTTGTAATGATAAATGGTACGCGCGCGAATAATAGAGTCAGATAATGGTTTCGAGTCGGT
>NZ_AJZD02000359.1 GCF_000272105.2 Vibrio splendidus 12E03 | reverse complement strand
TTTAGTTCCATTGAATTACGCAACAAAGCCTCTACAAGATCGGAGTACGTGTAGTATGGATCAAGTCACTACCGCTCACGAATACATAGAGCATCACTTAACCTTCTTAACTACAGGTGATGGTTTCTGGGCGTTCAACATTGACTCAATGTTGGTATCTTGGATCACGGGTTTACTGTTTATTGGAGCTTTTCGATATGTAGTGACCAAGGGCACTAGCGGTGTTCCAGGTCGTTTTCAATGTTTTATCGAGCTTATCTTTGATTTCGTTAACAACCTAGTCAAAGAGATTTTTCAAGCGGAGGATAAATTAATAGGGCCACTGGCATTAACCACTTTTGTTTGGGTGTTGTTAATGAATGCAGTCGACCTATTGCCTATAGATTTAATACCAGGGTTAACTCGTGTAATGGGTTTAGAGCACTTTAGAGACCTACCGACAGCGGATGTAAATATCCCAATGTCGATGGCACTCGGTGTGTTTATTTTATTGTTAACTTATACGTTTAAAAATAAAGGTTTGAAAGGCTTTATCAAAGAGCTAACTACTCAGCCATTTGATAACCCTCTTTTATATCCTGTTAACTTTGTTCTTGAATTAATAACATTAATTTCAAAGCCAATATCGCTAGGCTTACGATTATTCGGAAATATGTATGCAGGCGAGATGATATTCATCCTTATCGCACTAATGCCTTGGTGGATGCAATGGGCACTAAGTGTTCCATGGGCTTTATTCCACATATTAATCGTATTCTTACAAGCATTTATATTTATGGTACTGACCGTTGTTTATTTAGCAATGGCAACAGAAGAACACCATTAATTAATAACTAAAAAATTAACTAACACATTATTTATCGGAGATACAAATGGATATCGTAAGCGCAGTTTTATATGTAGCAGGTGCATTACTGATCGGTTTAGGTGCAGCGGGTGCGGCATCTGGTATTGGTAACTTAGCAGGTAAATACCTTGAAGGTGTTGCTCGTCAACCGGATCTTACTCCAATGCTTCGTACTCAATTCTTCATCATGATGGGCCTTGTGGATGCTGTACCGATGATCGGTGTTGGTATCGGTCTATACATCATCTTTGCCGTGGCTTAATTAAATAGCTTTGAAAAGATCGATTTGTAAATAATCAAGATTTAGTGAGGAAGGTATGAACTTAAATGCAAGCATGTTTGGACAAGCAATATCCTTCGTGATTTTTGTTTGGCTGTGCATGAAATATGTATGGCCCCCTCTCACCGCAATGTTAGACGAGCGCCAAAAAGAAATCGCTGATGGTTTACGCCACTCAGAGAATGCCGCGAAAGAGCTAGAACTAGCGAAATCGAATGGCGCACAACTCGTCGAAGATGCAAAAAGAAACGTGACTGAACTGATTGAACAAGGCAAAAAACGCCGCAATGAAATCATCAGCTTAGCTCACGAAGAAGCCGAGCAAGAGAAGGCACGCATCTTAGAACAAGGTAGAGCTGAACTCGAAGGCGAACGTCAAAAGTTACGCCGTGAGCTTCAGGCGGACATGGCAGACGCTGTTATTCAAAGTGCACAAAAACTGATTAGCAAAAACCTAGATTCTGAAACGAACCGAGCGTTAGTTGATCAATTGATTAGCGAACTCTAAACGGAGGCAATATGTCAGATTACACCAATATTGCTCATCCCTACGCCAAGGCATCGTTCGACTTTGCTTTAGGTGAAAACAAGTTGCAAGAGTGGCACTCAATGCTGTCGATTCTTGTGACGGTAGCGGAAGAAGAAACGATCGCTAAGCAGATTTCATCAGCAGAAGGTGTTCACACACAGCAATCTGAAGAACTGGCCAATCTCTTCATTCATATTTGCCAAGGGCTCGTTGATGACCATGTCATCAATCTTATTCGAGTCTTGGCTGAGAATGGCCGTCTTTCAGTGATAAGAGACCTGTTTAACTTGTTCAGCGATCTAAAGGACGAACATGAACGTGTAATTCCTGTCACTGTCACCAGTTCAGAATTGCTTACACAAGATCAGGTTATCTCCCTAACGGCTGCACTTGAGAAGAAATTAGAGCGTCAACTTGAAATGGAACAGGTTATTGATGACACGCTGGTTGGCGGGATTGTTATCAAAGCGGGTGAAACCGTTATCGATGGTTCTTTAAATACATCAATTAACCGATTAGCTAATCAGCTTCACGCGAGATAGGTAACAATTATGCAATTAAATTCTAATGAAATCAGCGATCTAATCAAAAATCGCATCGCGAAGTTTAATGTGAGCACCGAAGCTCGCAATGAAGGCACTATCGTATCGGTTCGTGACGGAATCATCACCATTAATGGCCTAGCGGATGTGATGCAAGGTGAGATGATTGAGCTACCGGGTGCCAAGTATGCACTCGCACTTAACCTTGATACCCACTCAGTCGGTGCCGTTGTTATGGGCCCCTACACTGACCTATCTGAAGGTATGAAGGTAAAAGGTACCGGTCGTATCTTGGAAGTACCAGTAGGTAACGGGCTTCTTGGTCGTGTCGTGAACACACTAGGCGAACCCATCGATGGTAAAGGCCCAGTAAGCTGTGACCGTCTTGACCCAGTAGAAGTGATTGCACCAGGTGTAATCGAGCGTAAGTCAGTCGATCAGCCCATTCAAACCGGTTATAAAGCCGTTGATACCATGGTGCCTATCGGTCGTGGTCAACGTGAACTTATCATCGGTGACCGTCAAACAGGTAAAACAGCGCTCGCTATCGATGCAATCATCAATCAGAAAGATTCTGGCATCAAATGTGTGTATGTAGCGATTGGCCAAAAAGCATCCACTATCGCTAACGTGGTTCGTAAACTCGAAGACCACGATGCACTAAAAAACACCATCGTCGTTGTGGCATCAGCATCAGAGTCTGCAGCACTTCAATACCTAGCGCCTTATGCGGGTTGCACAATGGGCGAATACTTCCGTGACCGCGGTGAAGATGCCCTGATCATCTATGATGACCTATCAAAACAAGCGGTTGCTTATCGTCAAATTTCATTGCTACTTAAACGCCCACCGGGTCGTGAAGCTTTCCCTGGCGACGTATTTTACCTTCACTCACGCCTTCTAGAACGTGCAGCAAGAGTGAATGCAGAGTATGTAGAGAAGTTCACTAACGGTGAAGTTAAAGGCCAAACTGGCTCATTAACAGCGCTTCCTATCATCGAAACTCAAGCGGGTGACGTGTCGGCATTTGTACCAACGAACGTAATCTCAATCACCGATGGTCAGGTTTTCCTTCAAACCCAACTGTTTAACTCAGGCTTACGTCCTGCAGTTGACCCAGGTATCTCGGTATCTCGTGTGGGTGGTGCAGCACAGTGCAAGATCATCAAGAAATTGTCGGGCGGTATCCGTACGTCATTAGCTCAATACCGTGAGCTAGCTGCGTTCGCTCAGTTCTCTTCTGACCTAGATGAGATGACACGTAAACAGCTTGACCATGGTGAACGTGTAACCGAGCTGATGAAGCAAAAACAATACTCTCCAATGTCTGTCGCTGAGCAAGCAACGGTTATCTACGCAGCAGAAAAAGGCTATTTGGCTGACGTAGAGTTGCACAAAGTGGCGCGTTTCGAAGAAGAGTTAATTGCTTACGCACAAGCTCAGAACCCAGAGTTGTTCGACACCATCAATGCCAACGGTGACTACAACGATGAGATCGACAGTGCACTTGCAAAACTGCTTGGTGACTTTGTAGCGTTGAAAGCTTGGTAAACGCTCCGGTTTGTTGGCTGGAAATCAAAACAAATTAGGAGCAGATAATGGCAAATACTAAAGAAATTCGCACCAAGATAGGCAGTGTTAGTAACACTCAGAAAATCACCAGTGCAATGGAGATGGTTGCGGCAAGTAAGATGCGTAAGGTTCAGGACAACATGACGTTAACGCGTCCCTATGCCGAGAACATGCGCAAAGTTATCTCTCACGTCGCATCGGGTTCACTGGAATACCAGCACCCTTACCTACAACAGCGTGAACCTAAGCGTGTCGCTTACATCATTATCTCGTCCGATCGCGGCTTGTGTGGTGGCTTGAACTCAAACTTGTTCAAGAAAGTGTTAGAAGAAATGGAGCAATGGCGCACCAAGGGAGTCGAGGTAGAAACAACCTTAGTGGGATCTAAGGCTATCTCGTTCTTCCACCGCGGCGGCAACGTTATTGCACAAACGTCAAGTCTTGGCGATACCCCTAAGTTAGAAGACATCTTAGGTACGGTGAACGCGATGCTGGGGCATTACGACGAAGGCAAAATTGATAGCTTGTATCTCGTTTACAACCAGTTCGTCAACACCATGGTTCAAGCGCCAACGACCTTGCAGTTGCTCCCCCACCCTTCAGACACAGAGGAAGGTAGTGAGCCTAAGAAAGCACGTCGTTGGGACTACATCTATGAGCAAGCACCCAAAGACATACTCTCAGAACTGTTACATCGATACATCGAATCGCAAGTGTATCAAGGCATTGTTGAGAGCATTGCCTGTGAGCAAGCAGCCCGAATGGTCGCTATGAAAGCGGCGACTGATAACGCAGGCCAACTCATTGATGACTTGCAGTTGGTTTACAACAAGGCGCGTCAGGCTGCCATTACCCAAGAGCTGAGTGAAATAGTCTCAGGAGCCCAAGCTGTCTAGGGCTAGAAAAGACTGGGTCAAGAACAGAATTTGAGGATTTAAGAATGAGTGTTGGAAAAATAGTTAAAGTAATCGGCGCGGTGGTTGACGTCGAGTTCAGCGGCGGCAACAGCCCACGCGTTTATGATGCATTGAAAGTGACTAGCGACGAAGCAAGCTCGTTAGTATTGGAAGTACAGCAGCAATTGGGTAGCAATATCGTTCGTTGTATTGCAATGGGTACTTCAGATGGCTTACGTCGTGGCCTAACGGTTGAAAACACAGGCTCTCCAATCACGGTTCCTGTCGGCGAAGAAACGCTAGGTCGTATCATGAACGTGCTTGGTCAACCTATCGATGAATGTGGTGAAATCGGTCAGAAAGAGAACTACGAGATTCACCGTGAAGCCCCTTCTTATGAAGAACAAGCAAACAGCACTGAGCTTCTAGAAACAGGCGTTAAGGTTATCGACCTTATCTGTCCATTCGCTAAGGGTGGTAAAATTGGTCTGTTCGGTGGTGCTGGCGTAGGTAAAACCGTCAACATGATGGAGCTTATCAACAACATCGCCAAAGCCCACTCAGGTCTTTCTGTATTTACCGGTGTAGGTGAGCGTACTCGTGAAGGTAACGACTTCTACTACGAAATGAAAGAAGCGGGTGTACTAGACAAAGTAGCCATGGTTTACGGCCAAATGAACGAGCCACCGGGAAACCGTCTACGTGTAGCACTTACAGGCCTAACTATGGCTGAGCGCTTCCGTGATGAAGGTCGTGACGTACTGTTGTTCATTGATAACATTTACCGTTACACGCTTGCCGGGACTGAGGTATCAGCTCTGCTAGGTCGTATGCCTTCAGCAGTAGGTTACCAACCAACACTCGCTGAAGAGATGGGCGTGCTTCAAGAGCGTATCACTTCAACTAGACAAGGCTCTATCACGTCTATCCAAGCGGTATACGTACCTGCGGATGACTTGACCGATCCATCACCAGCAACAACCTTTGCTCACTTAGATGCGACCGTTGTACTGTCTCGTAATATCGCGGCATTGGGCCTCTACCCTGCGATTGATCCATTGGATTCAACCTCTCGCCAGTTGGACCCGCTTGTTGTTGGTCAAGAGCACTACGACATTGCACAAAAAGTACAAACAACGCTGCAACGCTACAAAGAGCTAAAAGACATCATCGCGATTCTTGGTATGGATGAGCTGTCTACTGAAGACAAACAGACCGTATCTCGCGCTCGTAAGATTGAACGTTTCTTAACACAGCCTTACCACGTAGCCGAAGTGTTTACCGGTCAGAAAGGTGTGTTTGTACCGCTAAGCGAAACACTAAGAGGCTTTAAAGGTCTGTTAAGCGGTGAATATGACGATATCCCAGAGCAAGCGTTCTTGTACTGTGGCTCTATCGACGAAGTGCTTAACAAAGCAAAATCACTCTAAGAGGTAGGTGCACCATGGCTATCGGAATTACAGATAATACATTTCAACTTAATATTGTAAGTGCGGAAGGTACGCTGTTTTCAGGTCCAGCGTATGCCCTAGCCGTTTCTGGCGCTGATGGTGAACTGGGGATTCGCCCCGGTCACTCCCCGCTTCTCAGTAAGATCAAACCGGGCGTAACCGTGTTTGTTACAGACCCTAAATCAGAAGGCCAAGTGCTGTATGTCTCTGGTGGGATGCTGGAAGTTCAGCCGGATGTGGTTACGTTATTAGCCGACACGGCCTTGCATGGTAAAGACATTGACCGCGCTCGCGCAGAAGAAGCGAAATATGCCGCTCTAGAGAACATCAACAAGGGCAACATAGACATCAACTTTGCACAAGCTCAGCTAGAATTGGCGAAAGCCGTTGCTCAGTTACGTGCATCAGAACTGACGTCTTCTCGCACTCGTCACTGACAATAGAGCTTAGATGCTGGTGCTAGATGCTTAGTGTGTAAGATAGTCTACCCACTTAAAAACAGTTTAAGTGGGTAGACTACATCAATAACCCTCACTTCTCTTTCAATTCCCCCACCCTTTTGACCGTTCCCAATACATCCTTTTTCAGCAGCGCTTACAACATTATTTCTCTGCAAAACGCGCTTGGTGTGGGTCCAGTTCATGACCTAACGGCTGCGTCAGCGAATGATATAACTCCGGCTTACGACCGCGAATCCAACGCCTTCCGGTACACATCTCCAACTCTTCGGCTTTTAGCTCTGCAATTACCATGTCGTTATCAACGCTGTCCGTCTCTGTGATGATTTCCCCATAAGGGCTTAAGATCATCGCATTGCCAGTTCTGACTTCATCCATATCCACACCAACGCCATTGCTGAACACCACAAACATACCGTTATCGTGTGCTCTTGCAGGCAACCAACGCATTAACCATTCACGGCCATTCTTACCCTGCATTTCTGCGCGAATCGCCTCTGGGTTTTCATCTCGGTTGAACCATAGCTCTGGGTCAATTCGTTTCATCGCGTTCGGGCTGCGTGATTGACAACCACCCGTCTGGTGCGGTGCAATCAATATATCAGCCCCTTTCAACGCAGTAATTCGTACGTTCTCAACCAAGTTGTTATCCCAGCAAATCAAGATACCGACTTTGCATCCATGAGGTGTATCGAACACAGTATATTGGTCACCGCTGCTCATGTATGGGCTAACGAAGGTGTGCAGTTTGCGGTGCTTCTGTACCTCACCATTGGGCATGGCAAATACATAGGTGTTGTATAGCTCGCCATCGCAACCCTGCTCTATCAAACCAGCGCCAACACTGATGCCAAATTGCGTAGCTAGCGAAATTAATATTTGAGTCGATTCGCCATTCGGGACTGGTTCTGCGAGAGCTTCTATCTCTCCTCGTGATAATTCAGACACATGCCAATACCCTGTGATACACATTTCTGGGAAGCTGATAATCTCCACACCATTGTTCGCTGCCTGTTGAACGTATTGCTCAATCACCGACAAGTTATACGGTTTGTCGCCTGCATGATGGTTAAACTGAACCGATGCTACTTTGATGTCTCTTTTCATGATTCGTCCTCAAATTCCGCTTTATCTTATTTGGTATGAACTCAGTATAAAAAATCAATTCAATTCCATATAATGAAACATATTCTCAATTCAATGAGCATTTGGAATGGAATTTGATCTACTGAAGGCATTTTGTCAGCTGGCTAAATCGGGAAATTACCGTTTGGCGTCAGAGCAGCTCTACATAACTCAATCGGCACTCACTAAAAAGATTCAAAGACTTGAATCCAACATTGGGGCATCTTTGTTTTCTCGTGGCAGAAATGGCGCAGAGCTCACGCACGCAGGAAAAACGTTACTGGCAGAAGCCCAACGTTTGGTTCATTCAATGCAAGCGTTTGAGCAGCTGTCAGGCTCTGTGGTGAACGGAACTCAGGGGCATTTAAACATTGGCTTTGGCGTGTCTACTTATCATGAAGCACCCAAGCTTATTGCCGCTTATAAACAACGATACTCAGACGTTCATATCACCTTAAATGACACACCTTCCAAGCAACAGACGGATGAACTGTCAAACCATGAACTCGATATCAGCTTCAATCGGATACCAGAATCATCGGATTTAGAAAGCCTAACCCTATTCAATGACTCCCTTGTGATAGCCATTCACAAAGATCTTCTCAAGCAAGCGGCAAATAAAGTTCAAGTTATCTCTGAGTTAGCGAAGTGGCCTTACCTAAAGCTCGCCCAACACCGTGGCCCCGGATTAGACAGACAGATTCAACAATATTGCCTCGCCAATAATATCGACCTATCAAAGGCACAAGAAGCCGACGACATTCTTACCCTGCTAGCATTAGTATCGGCCAATATCGGTTTCACCATTGTACCTAGCAGCGCGCAGTACATTAGCAATACCAATGTTGAGTTCATTGCGTTACAAGGTAAGCACGCCACTTGGCCTGTCGGATTAATATGGAATGGAGAGAGTGAAAACCCACTCAGGGATAGGTTCGTAGAGTTTGTGGCGAAGCAGGTAGGAAACAGCTTATAAGTCAGCGATGGCTATTAGTGCTTAGGTAAGGTGCAAAGTGCGGTGGCAAGTGCAGTGCAAGTGACAAGGGCAATATAAAGCGCACTGTACTTTATATTGCATACTCGACAGAAAAGTGACTTCGACAGTTCACTATTAACAATCAAAGCTGATTGGCTTCAAACCAGCTACGAATATGTTGTGCAACTATCTTTGGTTGCTCCATTGTCGATAAGTGTCCGCAATCAGGAATGACATGAAGCGATACCTGATTGATGTGTTTTGCCATTAACAGGTGATTATCGATTGGACATAGCAGGTCGTCTTTCCCAGTAATGATTAACGTAGGAACCTGAATGTCGGCCAGTAGTGGTCTTGCATCAGGACGGGTCGCCAAAGCTTGAGCGTGAGCTTCAAACTTTTCAACGCCGATATTGTTCGCCATTTGCGTAATTCTTTGAGTCAGCTCTTGATTCGCTAGCTGGTTCGGATGAATTAGCACCGGCATTAAGATATCAGGCGTTATTGACCCAAACTCCCCCCCTGCTTTTGCTTTATCAACCAAGGCGTTTCTCTTCTCTGACACTTCTGGCTTTTCATCTGCAGAATTGGTGTCCATTAAGATCAAACCTTTCACGCGTTGTGGCGCTTGTCGAAAAACTTCGAACGCAAGAATGCCGCCCATAGACAAGCCACCAAGTACGAAATTTTCCGGAGCGTTATCTAGCACTTTACTCGCTAAGGCTTGCATGGATATGTCGGCTCCCAAGTCACAAGTAAAAGGAGCCACCCAATCGGGCAGCTCTTTATTGACGTCTTGAAACAACGCTTCATCACATAACAAACCAGGTAACCATAACAGTGGTACTTCTGGTTTCATCATTAATTACCCTGCAGTGTTTGTGGCTGGTCAGAACCCAATACCACGTAAGTGAAGCTCGTGCCTCTGAGGTTCTCAAGGCTGTACGATGCACCTGCGGGTACACTAAATACATCGCCACTCGTCAACACCAGTTGAGCTTGTTCGCCATCTTTCACAAGATTAAGCAAGGTATCGCCTTCAAAGTTAATCAACACCTGCTTTTCATCACGTTGGTGAACAGGAATACTCGCACCTTCCGTTAACTCGTACGCCATGATACTTACATCATCCACGCTCTTAACTTGGAAGTCGTAGCTCGCAGACGGGTGGCCCGTTAATGCAAACTGTTTAACGCCAGGCTTGTCAAAGTCACCTGAGATTTCTCGGTAATCCTTTTTCAATGCTACGAAAGGCATCATCTGCTTAGCTGTGTACGTATCGAACTTGCTCAGCTCTTCGTCCGTTAGCAGTGGCATCAATTCAGACTCACTAGGCACTGCATCACCATCAATAGTATCAACCAGCGTGCCGTCTGCTTTTAGGTATAAACCGTAGCCTTGGCTGTCTGTAATCACACTTGGGTGCCAAACCACGCCACCGCCAGAGTTGTCACCACCTAACACAGAGTACATAAAGCCGTAATCACGCCCTACAACCTCAAAGCCTCGAAACAGGTTAGTTGGAATCGAGATAACATCGCCGTGCGACAATACCGCTTCGTGTTCACCTTCGTTACCCCAGTAGAATCTAAACTGACCTTTGAAGACAACGAATAGCTCAGCAGTATGATGAGAGTGCAGAGAGTTCTTAATGCCTGGAGGCTGACCAGCTGCACCAATGTTAAAGCCAGCAGTTTCACGGATATGAACATGCTGACGGCTGCTTTCAGCCACACCAGCACCAATGATACAGAAGTTGTCTTTTAGATCGCTTCCCGGAGTACGTGCATCAATGAAAGCACTCGTGCCTGGGATAAGCTCCATGTAACGAACCAGATTGTTATTTATTTTATTTTGTAGGGTCATTCTAAATTCCTTCTTACCTAACCTAGCGGTCTTCCACCATCGACGGCGATGGTAGTTCCGGTTGAAAATGTCAGTAGCTCTGCGGCTGCATAAACGGCATTCGCAACCTCTTCATCACTCGCTAATCGTTTAAGCGGTGTCGACTGCTCTTGTGCATTGCGCCATTCATCATCTAACCCTTTGACAAATTCGGTATCCACTAAGCCAGGAGCAACAGCGAGTACTCGGATATCTGGAGATAAAGCGCGGCCTAATGAACGTGTCATGTTTTCAACCGCTGATTTACTCGCACAGTACGCCACGTTGCTACCCATTGCGGTTTGCGCTGCAATCGAGGTAATGTTTACTACGCAACCCTTAGCGCTGCGAAGTAAAGCCTCAAACGCACGAACCATCGCAAATGGAGCGCGAACATTGACGCGGAAGATCTTATCTATCAGCTCATCATTCAAAGATGCTAAATCATTGTGCGCGACAAATTTCGTCATACCAGCGCAGTTCACTAGCAAGTCTAATGAATCCGACGACTCTTTAACTTGTTCGGCCAAAGCGCCAATCGCTGAACTGTCTTCAACATTCAGTTGATACATCGCATGACCTGAACCTTGCAAGCTGTCCAAGATCTGTTGAGCTGCAACCTCATTGCTGTTGTAGGTAAATACAACGCGATAGCCAGATTGCGCTAATTTGTGACATATGGCGGCACCGATGCCGCCACTGCCGCCTGTAACTAAGGCGAGTTTTGTCATGTTATGCCTCTACCGATTTTTCTTTGTAGCGACGTACACGAATGTCTGCTTGCTCTTTATGGCCAGCGAAACCTTCTAGTGCACACAGACGTGAACAGTACTCACCTACTTTTAGCGAAGCCGCTTCAGTTACGCGCTGGTAAGTACATGTTTTAATGAATTTACCAACCCACAGACCACCGGTGTAGCGTGCTGCTTTGTTTGTTGGCAGCGTATGGTTAGTGCCGATACATTTGTCGCCGTAAGAAACGTTTGTCTCACGACCTAAGAACAACGCGCCGTAGTTAGTCATGTTATCTAGGAAGTACTTAGGATCTTTTGTCATTACTTGGACGTGCTCAGAAGCAATATCATCTGCCACTTCAACCATCTCTTCGTAGTTATCACAAACAATAACCTGACCGTAGTTTTCCCAAGCTTTACCAGCGACTTCAGCAGTAGGAAGAATCGTTAGCTGACGCTCAATCTCTTTAACTGTTTCTTCTGCAAAAGTCTCGCTATTCGTTAGCAATACCGCTGGAGAGTTGTAACCGTGCTCAGCTTGACCAAGTAAGTCCGCTGCTGCTAATTCAGGGTCACATCCCTCTTCGTCTGCAATAACAAGCGTCTCTGTTGGGCCAGCAAACAAGTCAATACCAACACGACCAAACAGCTGACGTTTTGCCTCTGCAACAAATGCGTTACCCGGACCAACGATCATATCAACTGGAGCAATCGTTTCTGTACCAAGCGCCATCGCACCTACCGCTTGTACACCGCCAAAACAGTAAATCTCATCCGCTCCAGCCATCGCCATTGCCGCAACAATCGCCACATTTGGTTGACCATTAAAAGGAGGAGCACAAGCAATCACACGCTTCACGCCAGCCACTTTCGCAGTAAGAACACTCATGTGCGCTGATGCAACCAATGGGTACTTACCACCTGGGATGTAACAACCAACACTGTTTACTGGCACGTTTTTGTGGCCCAGTACAACACCCGGCATCGTCTCTACTTCTACATCATGCATTGAGTCACGTTGAATCTGAGCGAAGTTGCGAACCTGTGTTTGTGCAAATTCAATGTCGTGCTTAGTAGATTCATCCAATGCGTCCACACATGCCTGAATTTGGTCATCTGTTAAGCGAAACTGCTCCGGAGACCAGTTATCAAATTTTTCTGAAAGCTCACGTACTGCACTGTCACCTTTCTTTTCGATGTCAGAAAGAATGTTCTCAACCGTTTGACGTACTTGCGCGTTGTTTGATGCTGATGCTTCTTCAGTGATGCCGTGTTTTAGAATGCGAGCCATGCTTAATTCTCCTTGTGGCGTATGCCTAGTGTTTGCTTATGTGTAGTTTTAACAGAGTTTATTTTTTGTTTTGTATACTTTTGGATACGAATGCAAAACAAACATAAACATTTTTTTAACACTTGGCAAATTCATTTCTCGACTTAAAAAATCAAATGCAAATTATTGTTTTAAAGGTAAAAATCATTTAAAAACGACCAGATGCGATACTTATCGGATTAAAATACAATCAATTTATGTTGCATTGATCACATTATTTTTACTCTTTTTTTACAACAACACATGTTAAGTTTTGCATACCTTTGCAAAAGAAAACAAAAAGTAATGGAGAATAGAAAGTAATGGATAACTTCAAGAACACATTAAGCAACACCGAGCTACTTGGAACTTTTGTTAAAACCCCTCACCCACACATCATTGAAGTGCTGGCGTTGGCTGAACTCCCTTTCATTGTGCTAGACGCAGAACACGCCCCTTTTGATCGATCGACACTGGATAGCTGTATTCTTGCTGCGCGCGCTAATCAACTCCCTTGCGTGGTTCGAGTTCAAGATAGCCAGCCGTCGACCATTTTGAATGCGTTAGATTGCGGTGCGACAGGAATCCAGATCCCACACGTATGCAGTGCCAAGCAAGCAGAAAAGTTAGTGAAGATGTCCCATTATGGTGAAGGTGGCCGAGGCTATGCTGGCTCAAGCCGCGCAGCAAAATACGCAACCAAACCGATGGCCAACCACCTAAAAGACAGCCAGAACAACACGGTTGTGATTGCTCAAATTGAAGATCCAGAGGGTGTGGTAAATGCAGAGTCGATAGCAAAAGTGGAAGGCATCGATGCACTCTTTATCGGTCAAGTGGATTTGGCGGTATCTTACGGCGCATCAAATGTAAATGAAGAGTGTGTGCGCGAAGCAAGTATCAAAGTCATTGAAGCAGCTCAGAAAGCCAAAAAACCTGTAGGTATGTTCGTCGCCAATGCCCAAGCGGCGCGTCACTGGAAAGAGCTTGGCGTTAACTTCTTTTGCGTCGGTTCTGAACACAAAATGATCATTGATGGCTTTCGAAATGAGCAAGCCGTCATGAATTCATAATTTTTGTTTGTGATTTCAACGGTTACACGTATTGTAATTATCAAACCAGACTCATTAAATGTGTCATTGCGCTTGGATTTATCGCGTTATAAGGAGATTCACCATAAAAGCGAAAGTTACTTCTATTGATGTCGCCAAAATGCTCGGCGTATCTCAATCTACCGTTTCTCGGGCATTTAGCCCTACTGCAAGTATCAGTGAGAAGAAACGTAAAATGGTGATGGATGCAGCGACCAAGCTTGGCTATACGCCAAATGCGATCGCTCGCAGCCTTATTTCCAATCGTTCAGGACTGGTCGCGATCGCACTTGATAGCGAATCAAACCCAATGTACGACTTGCAATCTCGAGCCCTTGCGATGGAAATCCAAAAGCGTGGCGGTCAAGTCGTGCTTTGCCCTATCGACAAAGACGACTTAGACCTTGCGATTTCAAGAGCCATTGAATACCAAGTTGATGGTTTGATCATCGCCACCAGCCGTCTCACCTCTCGTGCGTTCGCACAGTGTGAAAAGTTTGGTGTTCACTTAAGCCTCATCAACCGCTATACAGAAAGCATTAATGCGAACAGTGCAGGCTTAGATAACCAACAAGCAGGCACACAAGCGGCCGACTACTTGCTTGATAAGGGTTACAAACAGCTGGCTTACGTGAGTGGTGACGCAGGCTCAATGACCAGTGATAAACGTTGGTCAGGCTTCTCTGAAACAACCAAAATGCGTGAAGCGGCTTCACCTATCTACATAAACGCTAAATACAGTTTCGAAGCTGGGTTAGAAGCAGCCAAAGAGTTAATGGAACACACCTCAAAGCCTGACGCCGTGTTCTGTGCCAATGATATCTTAGCTATGGGCGTTATGGATGGCTTAAGAAAGCTCGGCTGCCTTATCCCTCAAGACTTTGCTGTGATGGGCGTGGATGATATCCCAATGGCAGCTTGGCCAAGCTATGATCTCACTACCATCGCTCAGCCTATCGATAAAATCGTGAAAAGTGCCGTCGAAGACTTAATGCAACGGATAAACGACAACGTAGATGCTAAAGGCGAATACCTACTCGAACCTGGCACCATTATAGAGCGCGGGAGTACAGCTAAAATCTCTTAAGCTGCTTTCTCCTCTTTCACAAGTTTGCTGTAAACCTGCCATCTAACGCCGCCAATTTTAGACTAAAAGCCCTAATTTCAAATTGGGGCTTTTTTCTGTGATCTCGCCTAAAAATTCATCGATTCACATAAATTTCATTATCAAATCGCCCTAATTGTTATTGACTTGTTAGCTCTGCGTTTATATTTTGGATTCGTATGCAAAATTAGGATATGAAGTGCGGATAAATAACCCACTGAACAACATGGCTCAAATGAATGCACATAAAAGCCATGTGATGAACAAGGAAGAACAATGAAACGCGCAATCTTTACCTCGATTACTGCCCTCGGCTTAACGCTATCTAGCATGAATACCTTTGCAAGCAATGTGATTCGTCTTGCTCACGATAGCCAAGAAACATCACCTGTTCACAAAGCAATGCTTCATTTTGAAAAAGAGCTTGAAGCTCGTTCAAATGGAGAGCTTGAAGTGGAGATCTACCCAGCAAGACAACTGGGTGATGTTCGTGAAACCACAGAACTCGTTCAACAAGGCAACTTACAGATGACATTCGGTGCCTCTGTATTGCTATCGCCATACGTACCTGAGTTCAACGTGCTTGATGTTTTTTACCTTTTTGAAGATGAAGCACAAGCACACAAGGCATTGGACAGCGACAAGATCGGCAAACCACTTCTTACGTCAATGGAATCGAAAGGCTTCCACGGCTTAGGTTTCATGGAGGTTGGTTTTCGTAGTATCACTAACAACAAGCAACCTATCGAAAGTATTGAAGATCTTAATAGTTTAAAAATTCGTTCAGCGTCTAACCCAACACAAATCAGTGCTTGGAAATCGGTAGGTACAGCGCCTACACCACTCTCTTGGGGTGAGATCTTCACTTCACTACAACAAGGCTTAATCAACTCACAAGAAAGCGCAGTTTACTCAATTTACGCCGAGCGTTTTTATGAAGCACAAGAGTACCTATCGCTAACCAACCATATTTACACGAACTACGTGCTATTCATGAATAAAGAGTTCTGGGACGCTCTACCAAGCGATCAACAAGCTCTAATCAATGAAGTAAGCCAAGAAACCATCGCGGTCCAGCGTGATCTGGCGGCGAAACAAAACCAAGAAGTCATCAAAGAACTTGAAGCGAAAGGCATGACAGTAAACGTAGTGCCGACTGACGTACGTGCTCAGATGAAAGAAAAAATGAATGCCGCGGTTTACCAAGAACTGCGTAGCAAAACCGGTGAAGAACTCTTCGACAGTGTGATCACAGAAATAGAGCAACTCTAATTCACCTATCACGACTGTTAGCCCTTCATGGGTGCCCGTTATTGACTCAGGCTTTAAGGCTTCACCTTAAGGTCAAGCTTTAAGCCTGAGATGCTGTTCATTCATTGGTATTCATTGCCCTTTTCAACACTCTTTGGAGTTACGTATGAAATGGTTTCGCCTGTTCGACCGATACTTCGAACCAACACTGATCGTACTTTCTATCTCGTTAATGACCGCTCTGCTGTGTTTACAGATAGCATTGCGCCTATTCGACGCCTCAATCGCTTGGGCAGAAGAACTCGCCCGTTACCTTTTCGTTTGGGCGATGTACTTAAGCATCAGCTATTGTATTCGTGATGACCGACATATTCGAATTCGTCTGTTCATCGACAAACTACCTGGTAATCTAACTCACTACACTTTGATTCTTTCTGATCTTATCTACCTTGCCTTCAGCTGTACTGTTGCCTGGTTTGGTTTCAAAGTGATTGGTCGAAGCCTGAAACTGGGCCAAATCGCTCCAGCAATGGAAATCCCGATTGCATGCTTATATGCCTCTGTGCTTGTTTGTGCCGTGCTCAGTGCCATTCGCCTTGTCGTTAGCATCAATAAGCGCATTTCAATTATTGCTTACTCGCCAAAATCGGTTCGACTCACGCAACACCGTTACCGTCACTTGAAAGCAAAACACCGCACTTCTAACCGCTTGTTGGAGCTAAGCTTATGACCTCTGCTTTGTTATTTGGTAGTTTCGGATTACTGCTTCTTATTGGCGTTCCCGTAGGTATCGCACTCGCAGGTGCCAGCATGCTGGCGATCTTGAGCCTACCCTTCCTAAATATCGAATTTTTAGTACAGGGCTTGGTGACAGGGCTAGACTCTTTCCCACTATTGGCCGTAGTGCTCTTCACATTGGCCGGTAACCTAATGAGCCAAGGCGGTATATCAAAACGTCTTTTGCATGTCGCCGAAGTCTTCTTTGGTCACTTCACCGGTGGTTTAGGGATTGTGGCTATCGTTGCATGTATGTTCTTTGCCTCCATCTCTGGTACAGGTTCAGCAACCGTTGCGGCTATTGGCTTAACAATGATTCCGTCTATGGTTAAAAAAGGCTACGACCGCAGCTTTGCCGGTGCATTGATCGCTTCTTCAGGCGGTATCGGTGTGATTATTCCACCGTCTGTCGTGATGATCGTCTATGCCATTACTGCCGAAGTATCCGTAACCAA
>NZ_AJZD02000358.1 GCF_000272105.2 Vibrio splendidus 12E03 | reverse complement strand
AGTTCCATTGAATTACGCAACAAAGCCGAGATCCAACAACTGCGCATCAACAAGTCGCCTATACTTCAAGCAAACTCACTGAGCTCATTGAAGGTCGGGATAGATATACCTTTACACGTATCATCCAACCCTTACAATGTGCAGTAAATATATTTATCAAGGTTTATCTCTATGTCTATTCAATGGTTTCCGGGTCACATGCATAAAGCCCGCAAAGAAATCGAAGAAGTTATCCCACAAGTTGATGTGATCATCGAAGTACTGGACGCTCGTATCCCGTTCAGTAGTGAAAACCCAATGATCTCTTCACTGCGCGGCGATAAGCCTTGTGTAAAAGTGCTGAACAAGCGTGACCTTGCAGATCCTGAACTGACTCAACGTTGGATTGAGCACTTCGAGAAGGAGCAAGGCGTTAAAGCGATTGCGATTACGACTAGCGTAAAAGAAGAAGTTAACCACGTTATGGAGCTGGTACGTAAACTGGCACCGCACCGTGAACAGATGGGCAAAAACATTCGTACAATGATCATGGGCATCCCGAACGTGGGTAAATCGACCATCATCAACTGCTTGGCTGGACGTACGATTGCGGTTACTGGTAACCAACCTGCGGTAACTCGTCGCCAACAACGTATCAATCTGCAAAATGGCGTGATCCTTTCAGATACTCCAGGAATCCTTTGGCCTAAAGTAGAAAACCCACACAGTGGCTTCCGCTTGGCTGCAACAGGTGCTGTAAAAGATACAGCAATGGAATACGATGAAGTGGCATTTTACACAGTAGAGTACCTAGCAAAACAGTACCCTAACCTTTTGCAAGAGCGCTACCAAATTGAAGAGCTGCCTGAGTCTGACATCGAACTGATGGAAGCGATTGGCCGTAAGCGTGGTGCACTTCGTGCCGGTGGTCATATCGACATTCACAAATGTTCAGAAATCCTGCTTCACGAATTGCGTAATGGCACTTTAGGTAAGGTAACGCTTGAGTTGCCAGAAATGATCACACAAGAGCTGATCGAAGTTGAAGAAGCGGCTGCGCTGAAAGCCGAACAACAGATCAAGAAAAAAGAAGAGCGTCGTAAGCGTTATTTGAAGAACAAGCGTTAATCGCGATTAGTTTTTATAATCTGCTTTAATTTCTGTTTACCACTCTTACACCTGCCTCTAGATATTCACGCTCTATCGATAATAGAGCGTGAATATTGCCTGCTACCGTTTGTTGATCTAGCTAACATACTGACAAATCTATAGAAACGGTCGTTTACAATCCCAAAGACTGTGACATACTACGCAAATTATTGTGTATCAATCTCGGCTAATTTCTCAATGCGCTCTTATTCTGGGTTCAAGAATCAAAGATTTAAAACCTATTTCGATAATGAAATTTATTTGCCGTACATAAATTTCATCTACATCCCTATCTCAATATTCTGTGCTTTTATCGTCACCGACTACATCCACTTTGGTAGCGAGTGCATTACGCCTATCATTTTCCGAGTCATACTTTTTTTATTGATGATGGCCGCCGCCAGATGCTGTATTACAAACAAACCCAACGTTTTGGAACTCGTAGAAAGTGCCTTCCTTGTAATTAGCTCACTTTTCTTGGTCTATGTCGGTCGACTAGCCATCGAGCTGAACAACTTCGATTACCAAGGTGGCATCATTTTAGTGATGATCTACATTGGTACGTTTTCAAGATTGTCAGCCAGATACAGTATATCTACGCTGTCGTTTATCTTTTTGGCTTATCTCATCGGCCTTGCGCCACTGCTTTATAAAGCGGAGCCAGAGCATGAAATAGAAACAATTTCCGTTTATATCTCGGCTTACATCCTAATCTCAGCGGCCTGTATTAGACGTGATCTGGAAGTACACAAACGTTTCGCTCAATCCGAGCAACTCCGCAAACAAGCGATTCAGCTTCGCAAGCAATCTAATATGTTCGAGGCCCTTTCCTATCAAGACGCACTAACGGGCTGCTACAACCGCCTTTATCTTCATCAGGTGATAGAACCGAGCATAGACCGTCAGCGATCCATTACATCGATCATGATAGATATTGATCATTTCAAATCGATTAACGACACCTACGGCCATCAAATGGGTGACATGGTTATTAAAGAACTGGCCGATGAGATTAAAAAACGACTACCGACTAGCAGTAACTGCTTTCGATACGGCGGTGAAGAGTTTTTGGTGCTGGTCCAAGGAGAAACCGAGGCTTCAATTGAATCGCTGGTTAATGCCCTTTTAGAATCCCCTACTCGCCTTAGATTAGAAGTAACAATTTCAATCGGTGTGAAACATGCCCCTCAAGCCCTTGGTTCTGTCGAGCAGCTTATCGACGACGCTGACCAAGCACTCTACATTTCGAAAAAAGGCGGTAGGAATAAGATCACATGGTGTGATTAATCGCCCAATATTTCACGCATCTTCGCGAATCATTAAAACGACCACTAATTCAATCAAAAAAGCCCCGAGCAACTTAATACTCGGGGCTTTTGTCTTTGTTCTTCTGCTTTAAAATAGCTTCGTTAAGAACCTGCTACTCAGCAAAAAAACAGTATTCAACAAGAATCGACTAAGAATACACAACGCTCGCTGTTTTCTGTTCAAGTTCAACGGGAGAGCTCCAAGAAATCACTTTTTCATTCACTTGGCTGCCACATGGTGCGTTCCAAACTTGCTCTAGTTCTTCTTTACCACCAATCGCCTGATAAAAAGCTATCGCTTGATGGTTCTCAGACATGACCTCTAAGTAAAGCCCTGAGTCCGAATAGTATTGCTGCAACCACTTCGACAATTCAGACAACAGACGCTTGCCTACACCTCGGCCACGATAATTATTGTCTACGTGTAACGCATCAATGAACGTGCCACGCTCAAAGTTGTGATTACCAAACGCGCAGACGAAACCAACCAGTAAACCGCCTTCTTCAAGCAATAACACGTGTTGGTTGAAAGGAGGATTAATCAAACGAGTCTGCCAAATAACAGATCTGTCCTCCAAAACATCATTTTCTAAGTAATCATCAGCAAGAATGCCACGGTAATATAGCTTCCAGCTATCCGCGTGTAATTGGGCAATCCGCTCATAATCTTTATATTCAGCTACCTTAATTTCCATTTATTAGCCCTTAGTACTTCCATTTATGACTTGCTACTACATTTCACACTACCTTTATACAATATTTAAGCAAAACATACTAATACACGTTTACACTTTCAATATTGACTTACACGTGTACGCTGATATTCTAGCGCACAGATGTAAGCCCAATGGAAATTTGCTAATGAATAGTGCCGACAAACAATCTACAAAAAAGCCGCCATTAATCTGGCTCAATATTTTTGTGTTCTCTTTTAGTATGCTGCTTGCTGTTGTTGCGGCTCCCGTTTATGGCTACTTTTTTGGCTATGGTATGGAGCATTGGATATGGCTAGCGATCTGCTTTACGTTCTGTAACCTTTCAATCACGACGGGTTATCACCGTTTATGGTCACACAAGGCATTTGAAGCACATTCAAGCCTAAGGTTCCTGTTTGCATTAGGTGGCGCATTTGCCCTGCAGAACAGCGCGCTACACTGGTCTTCTGATCACCGTGTACACCACAAGCATGTCGATAACAACGACAAAGACCCATACTCTGCAAAACGTGGGTTTTGGTACTCACACATTGGTTGGATGATTCGTAATTACAGCACTTCAATGTACGAAAACTACGAAAACTGCCGTGACCTTAAAAAAGACAAGATTGTTATGTGGCAGCACAAGCACTATGTTCTGTTGGCATTGCTGATGAACTTCGGTGTTCCTATCGCTTTAGGTGTTATTTACGGTGACGTACTTGGCATGTTGTTAATCGTAGGCGCTGTTCGTTTGGTACTTAACCACCACACAACATTCTTCATTAACTCTCTTGCTCACATCTGGGGTAGCCAACCTTTTACCGACAAAAACACGGCCCGCGATAACGGTGTGTTGGCGGTTCTAACTTTTGGCGAAGGCTACCATAACTTCCACCACATTTTTGAGAACGACTACCGTAACGGCATCTACTGGTGGCAATACGATCCTACAAAGTGGTTGATCAAAAGTGCTTCATTGATGGGACTGACAAGTAAGCTTAAGAAGACCCCTCAAGCTCGCATTGAGAAAGCCGAAGCGTCAATGCTACTCAAACGCACACAGCAAAAAATCATGCATCGTGCCGACAAGCAACAAATCGCGGAGAAGCTTCAACAAGAGTTTGATGCTCTAGTATCAAACATGAACGAGTATTACGAAGTTAAAAAGCAGCTGCTTGAAAGTAAACGTGAAGACGTTGTGAAGAAGTACGAACACTCAGTTCTTAAAGTTCGTTACCAGCAAATCAAAATGAATTTCGAACAACAGAAGAAAAATTGGGCGATGACAGTGGAACAATATGCTTAAAGCAAAAAAATACGCTTAACACACCAATAACAACACAGTTTGATTCTTATTCTGAAGTCCTTATATTGCTATGAGGGCTTTTTTAATTCACAGTTCTAATTAAATTTATGAATTTTAAGTCTTTATTCTAATTACAGACACTAGTTCCAAATGTCACATTTTCAATGCAACAAGATGTCACTTCAGAGCCTTGCCTGTGACAAGAATCACTTACAGAATGATATCCATCTCATAACATGCGCGTCCCAAATTTCTTTCAGCAATTAGCGGACCCACTTTATGAAATTGTTAAAAACATCTATCGCTTTCGCCATCTCTTCTGCACTTTTGATTGGTTGCAGCAGTGACACAGATTACGTTCAACCTGAAGAAGTAAAGATCGCGACTTATAACTTGTCTTTTGATCGTGCCACCTTCGAAGACCTCGTAACGGAAATGCAGATTGAACCAAGCGCTCAAACAAAATTAGTGAGCGACTATTTGGATAACACGATTGATGCCGCTGACAAAGAAACAGCAGCGAAAGTTATTCAGATCCGCAACGTCGCAGCCGTAATTCAAAAGAATCGTCCTGATGTGCTAATGATGGCTGAGTTTAACAACGACGGGACAGGTACTGATAAGTCAGCGCTAGAAGGTTTTCAAAAGAACTATCTTTCTGTTGCTCAAAGTATTGAAGGCGCAGGTGGTGACGCGAACCTAGAACCAATCTCATACCCGTATTTTGAGAGCTATTCGACCAATACAGGTTTGCTGAACGAATTTGGTTTTGATTTAGACAATGACGGTAACTTTGGAACACTTCCCGGTGACGCTTGGGGCTTCGGTTTCTACCATGGCCAGTACGCGTTCGCTTTGATGTCTAAATACGAAATCGACACGGCCAACACTCGCACATTCCAAGAGTTCAAATGGAAAGATCTTGAAGGTGCAACTATTCCAACAATCACTGTTTGTGATGGGTCAAATACAATCCCTGCAGGCATGAGTTGCGGCGATGAGTGGTACTCAGCTGAAGAGTGGGAAGAAGTTCGTTTATCTTCAAAGAACCACGTTGATGCACCAATCCTAATCCCTACCAAAGATGGTACAGAAACCGTTCACTTATTGATGTCACACCCCACTCCACCCGCTTTCGATGTCGGTAAGAACATTGAACAAAACGCAGCAGAAGTAGACTTCTGGCACCAGTACATCCAAAACAAGTCATTCATCTATGACGATTCAGGAAAAACTGGTGGCTTAGAGCAAGGTAAACACTTTGTAATGATGGGCGATCAAAACCTAGACCCAGTAGATGGCGATGGTATTAGTTCTGTAATGCAGGACTTGCACAATGATGCATTAGTTAACCAAGATGTCACCAATGGCAGCTTGTATCCAACAAGTTATGGTGCCGCTGAACATGCGGTAGATAAATCATCGTCTCACCCACAGCCAAACCGTATCACTTCGACATTTGGACTTGCTGTAGATTACGCACTTCCGTCCGCTTCATTAAACATTGTTGAATCTGGTGTTTATTGGTCTGCTTCATACGAAGAAGGACGCAAGCTATTCAATGACTCACGAATTGGTGATTATGGTAACGGAAAAGACGTATCATCTGATCACCGAATGATCTGGGTAAAGGCTGATTTCAGTCACTAACCCATTCAATTGAGACCTACGAAGCCCTCTTGTTTCGATGAGGGCTTTTTAATAAGCGTAACCGATAGCCCTTAACTCTATACTCTCTAGTTTGAATTGTGGATGCTAAGAACCATAGTTATTGGATTTCAGAACTCTTTCTTCAGTCTGAATTTATACTTACATTACTTGAACTTATCGAGTTTAAAGCGAAGGAATTGAAAATGAGCAAACTGACTATTATTGCAACGATCGTCTCTAAAGAAGACAAAACAGAGCTTGTAAAAGCTGAGATGATTAAATTGATCGATAAAACCCGTGTTGAAGACGGCTGTTTTAACTACGATCTGCACCAAGACAACAGTAACCCTGCTCACTTCGTTTTTCATGAGAACTGGGAGTCTGAAGCTCATCTAGAGAAACACTTAGCGAGCCAACACATCGCTGACTACATCGCTGCGACTGAAGGTTGTATTGAAACCTTTGTGCTTAATAAAATGACGCACATTGCTTAACCAGTCACTCAGTACTGATTCAATAAAAACCCTGCTCTGATCGCAGGGTTTTGTTTTTCTTACGTGTTAGGTTTTTTAGAGCTCATTAAATTCCTTTCTCTCCGCGCTATTTATACTCCTTAAACAAGCAGAAACGAGACTCTCCACTGCCCAAATATTCCTAAACCAATATCAAGCAACCTCACGAAAGATCATTCACATTCATTTAAATACTGTTCGCGCGCTTTGACCATAAAATGAGCGCCAAATGACAAGAATAACCGTCGACAGGAATGTAGATGAATACCAAACAACTTGAGGACGCGGTCAATGAAGTGACCTTGTTCAATCAACACCTGCACTTAATCCAATCCGTCCATACCATTCCTACACCAAAAGTGAATTGGGAGTCGATTGCAATGGAACCGGCACCTGTAATGCCAACGGTTCGCTTCGACCATAAAGTCAAAGCCATGGAAGCGCTCGACGAGTACAAACCCAACTGGCTCGACATGCTGCTGGGTAACAAATCTAAATTGTATTCCCTCACTGCCAATATTGAGCGAGCGGCAGAGAAAGACATCGAACAATACAAAACTGAATTTGTACATTGGGTGCAGAACTACAGCTACTGGGCCAAGGGCAACCAATTATCGAAAGGTATATTAAACAACGATAGTGAAGCAAAGCTTTCTGCCCTTTCCAAAGCTCAGCAGAACTCGATTAACGCCGCGGTAGTCGACACTAAGCTGATTAACCATAACTTCAATACCTATAAAAATGGTCACCTGCTAGAAATCAATATTCAGGTTAATAAGCACAACGTGATCCCTAAAGAAAAAAAGGTATTGAGCCAAGGCGAAGTGAAGCTTGAAACGATGTCTCTTTCTGAAAGTAATGCCTTATATCGAGAGTATGTCTGCAGCTGTATTCTTAATAATATGATTCATAATCAGTCTGCTATTAACATCGAGTTTAAGAAGAATGACAGTTATGACCTATTGTACGTATCGACCAAGCAAGTCGGGTTTACGTCATCTGGGTCTTACTCTGTCACGCAACACGATATCTCACTGGATGAAAACCAGCACCAACAAATCATCCCGAATCGCGAGTTATCGTTTTACGAGAAGGTGATGATAAGTGAGGGCTCTACACTGTCGTCTGACGCTATACCTTACATTCCGTTAAATCGAGAAGAGTTTTTACTTGTGACGCGCTATGGGATGATTCACTTTTGTAAGAAAGTAGCCTGTTCTGAGTTGCCAACCTACTCAAATGATATGCCTGAGGTTGATATAAACTAACCTAACCCATCATTTTAGTGCCTACTTATGTTTAACGCTGACTTAAGCGAGACAAGTAGGCGCTAAAAGCTAATATTTTCACTTCTTTACTTCGATAAATACCCACTTCGTTACAAGTCTTCTTCCAACGTATAAAAAACAAGCGCTATTTATAAAACAAAACATTTATATGCAAGTGCAACAGTTAAAGGTGATCCAAGTTATATTCTGAAGAGCTACAAAATTTGTTTATTAACATCTAAACAACAGTAGTTAACCACGATTTATAACCACAATTAACATCGAAAAAAATGTTTGTCTTAGATCATATCAACCTCAACTATGCCTCGTGCCACAGTGTAGTTTTCTGTACATTCATTGTCATATTCTGAAACACTTTCTTATATTTTTTAAACTTTGTGGAGATTTCTATGTTAGAGCTCTTGATCGGATTAGTGATTACTATCGCTGTTGGTTACTTTATTGTGAAAGGCTATAAAGCGGCTGGTGTATTACTAACTGCTGGCCTTGCCCTACTTCTTATTACTGGCCTTATTGGTCACACAGTCTTACCAGCTAAAATCGCTTCAACAGGTAACATGGTTACCGACTCTCTAGAATTTGTTAAGTACATGCTTCAATACCGTGGGGGCGGCCTAGGCATGCAAATCATGCTTCTTTGTGGTTTTGCTTCTTACATGACGCACATTGGCGCTAACAATGTGGTAGTAAAACAGTTCTCTAAACCGCTTGCTGCTATCAAATCTCCATATGTACTTCTTGTTGCGGCTTACATCGTGGCGTGTCTAATGTCTTTAGCAGTAAGTTCTGCAACAGGCCTTGGTGTGCTGTTGATGGCAACCCTATTCCCAATGATGACGGCAATGGGTATTTCTCGCCCAGCGGCAGTTGCAGTTTGTGCATCACCTGCAGCCATCATTCTTTCGCCAACCTCTGGTGATGTGGTTATCGCGGCAGAAAAATCAGGCATGTCTCTTGATGTGTTTGCTGTGCAAACGGTACTGCCTGTTTCTATCTGTGCGATCATCGTGATGGCGGGTGCGGCTTTCTTCTGGAACAAATACCTAGATAAGAAAGAAAACACACCAATGGAAAAAGTAGACGTTTCTGAAATCGAAACAACGGCGCCGGCTTTCTACGCTGCACTTCCATTCCTACCTATCATCGGCGTTTTCCTATTCAACGGTCGTACGATTCCAGGGCTGTCACTTGATATCTACACTATTGTGGTCGGTTCTATCTTCGTGGGCGCAGTTATCGATTACGTTGTTAAGAAGTTTGACGGCGAGAAAACACTAGAAGATCTAGACTCTTGCTACCAAGGCATGGCTGACGCGTTCAAAGGTGTGGTAATGCTGTTGGTTGCGGCGGGCGTATTTGCTCAAGGTCTAATGTCTATCGGTGCAATTGATAACCTAATCGGTCTTGCTGAATCTGCAGGCGCAGGCGGCATTGCATTGATGCTTATCCTCACGGGTCTAACGGTGGCTGCTGCTATCGCGACAGGTTCTGGTAACGCGCCATTCTATGCATTCGTAGAACTAGCTCCATCATTAGCGGCGAAAATGGGCTTGAACCCAGCGTTCCTAATCATCCCAATGCTTCAAGCATCGAACCTAGGCCGTACTATTTCACCTGTATCTGGTGTAATTGTTGCGACATCTGGTATGGGTAAAATCAGCCCATTTGAAGTCGTAAAACGTACTTCTGTACCCGTAATTTGTGGTCTTATTACGGTTATCTTCGGTACGCTTGTATTGGTTCCAATGGCGGCGTAAGCCTTAAGTTTCTAATCTCAAAGAACGAGAACAAACTAACACCAATACTGATATAAAATGCGTAAACAAAAAGGCGCTGAACTTAATAAGTTCAGCGCCTTTTTTAATATCACTTTCTCAACGTCGTTAAAACTATCGAGATATGTATAAACAGTCAGGCTTGAAATAGTGTTATCTCAAAGGAACAAGCCCTACTTCATTTCACCATAGCGTTCTAGATACAGAACCGTTGCAGCGGTGCGAGAAGGCACTTGCAGTTTTTTCAGCAAGCTTTTCATATGTACCTTAACTGTCGATTCAGAAATAAACAGGTGATCAGCGATCTGCTTGTTACGGTAACCTTTCGCGACTTCTTGAAGGATTTGCATTTCGCGTTCAGTCAGTTGTTCGAAGATATCATTGCGGCTACCAGCGTCATTTAAGTAACGAGCAACCACACTGCTGTAAGCCTTGTCACCGCTGTGTGCTTGCTTTAGCAGTTCAATTAACTCATCGGGTTCTGTGTCTTTCAACAAGTAGCCATCAGCGCCCGCTTTTACAATCGCTTCAATGTCTGCAGGGCTATCAGAGACAGTCAGGATTACAATGTTTGCGCTTGAACCGTCAGTACGAAGTGCTTTCAGCGTATCAAGTCCAGACATGCCTTTCATATTAAGATCCAAAAGGATCAAGTCAGGTTCTTCTTCATGGGCAAGAGCGACTGCTTCAGTACCGTTACTTGCTTCTGCAATCACTTCGAATTCATCTTCAAAGCTCAGTAATTGGCTTATACCTCTGCGCATCAATGGATGATCATCAACCAGCATTACTTTACAAATCGTCAACTTTAACTTCCTTCAAACTTTTATATTTCAATATGACTGTACAGCCTTCACCTTGAGCCGCTTCAATCGTTAAGTCGCCATTCAGTCTTGCCGCACGCTCCTGCATAATGCTCATCCCGTAGTGGTTCATCTTAGAACTACTTGAGTCAAAGCCATCTCCATTATCTTTAATCACGACTAATACTTCACCGTCCTCATCGATACAGCATACATCTATCAAGTCGGCATTGGCGTGTTTTATTGCGTTAATTGTTGCTTCACGAATCAATTGAAGCAAGTGAACCTGACTATGTGCATCAAGTTCTATGGATGAAAGATTGTTGGTTAGGTTAATCTTTGCATCTGTTCTTTCACTGAGCTCTTCAAGCATGGTGCTCAAAGCGTCTCCAAAGTTACCCTCTTTTATCGTCAACCTAAAGGTTGTGAGCAACTCTCGTAATTGAGTATAGGCATCAGCTAAACCGTTGCCGATTTCAGACGCTATTTGTTCAGATTGCTCTCGGTGCTGTTGTTCAGGCAATTTGCCAATCACGCGCTTCAACAATGTCACTTGGATTTTCAGATACGAAAGTGACTGAGCCAATGAATCATGAAGTTCACGGGCAATCGTTGCACGCTCTTCCATTATAATAAGCTGTTCTGCTTTCTTCTGCGCGCGATTATAATAGATCGCTCGCGATAACAGTTGGATAAAGCTCTCAATCAGCGTCTTGGTTGAATGACCATGATGATAAGAACAATATAAATAGCCCAAGATAAGTTCGTTATCATCCAACTTCATTTCAAACTTTTCATAATCCAAGTTCGAATCATACCCTTCGTCCATAATCAACGAACGACCCGAACTATCAGCAATCTCAAGCCTTAACGACTCTATTCCCTCTAGATTGACGAGGTGCTGCAGAATAGCTCGGAAGTTTTCAGGGGCGATACGTGTAACCGTAAGTTCTTGTGAAGAGTGATAAAGCGCCTGCAAAGATTGGTTGGCGTTTTGCAACTCGACCGTCTTAGCGTCGACAACCGACTCAAGGTTTCGATAGAGCACGCCCAAATCTTTGGCCATCGAGTTAAACGTCTTAGTCAGAATTCCAAGTTCATTATTGTTGGTGACTTTTAATTCCACCTCAAAGTCACTGTTTTTGATCCGCTGACTGGCTCCAACGAGCGCATGGAGTGGCTTAACAACTTGTTTACGTACAAAGTGAACAACAAAAAGAGATATGACCAGAATTCCACCAAGGCCGATACCACCAGCCCACGCTAACTTTATTAACTTGTCTTCAGAGAACTCTTGGAGCTTATAAACGAAGCCATCGATTTCAGCCACGAAGTTTTCAACCAACACGAGATAGTGGTCGCGCTCTTCGCTATTCAAGACCTGTTTCAGTTCATGCCAACGGCCGATAATTAAATAGTAATCTTCTGTGATGTCTGTCGGAACATTCCAACTGACCAAATTGGTCATCGATGGCGAGTAAAGAGAACTTTCGAATTCACGAATATGGGATTCGTAATCGACGGATTCTATTTGAATATCATGGGCTAAACGGTAGCTTTGCATTCGCATTGAACCGGCCACGTTAACCGCTTCCGCATCATTCAAACTTGAAGCTAAAGTAAAGATGGCAAAGCCAGTCGTAGCAACCGACAACAGCAGTATAGAGAGCAAAGATTTTGCTATCGTACTTGTTACAGATGAAACCGGTTTTATAAGCAAAAGTGCCTTCCTATTGATAAATGACTTGCCAGCAAGATCGTATTGTCACACATCAAAAATCATAGCTCCATTCAATATGTGATCACTCGCTTCGTAATTTATTGATCTGAGACAATATATGCCCCCAATTAGCCCTTAGGGGGTATTTATACAATTATTTCTAAAACTACACTACTTGTGAGGACTCATTACAAGATATTAATAGAATAATGACCTACAATTACAACATCTTAGTAACATCTATAGGTATCTAGTGGTAGATCTATCAAAACGCCGTCTTTTTTCAAGACGAAAAGTTGACTCAAGCCAGATTCGTTTGCCTTGGATTAACAATCTAGAAAGCTTTACGGATGACTGTACTTGCTGCGGTAAATGCATCGAAAGTTGTGAGACTAAGATAATCATTGTAGGCGATGGTGGCTTTCCCACTGTCGATTTCTCTATTGATGAGTGTACGTTCTGCTATCAATGTGCAGATGTATGTCCCGAACCCATTTTTAAGCCAAAGCAAGGAGAGCCTTGGCAAGCAAAAGCACATATCTCTGATAAGTGTTTAGCGCAGCAAAATGTTGAATGCCGAAGCTGTGGTGACATGTGTGAACCTATGGCCATTCAATTTCAACTTAGAGCAGGCAGTGTTGCTCTACCAAAAATCAAGTTAGATGAGTGTAGCGGTTGTGGCGCCTGCGTAGCAGTTTGCCCTACTTCAGCTATTCTTGTGAGTAATGCATAAAACAAAAATAACGAGAGCAATTTATGGCACTAAATGAAGTGCATATATCAAGTTTAGTCGTGCATGTGAGCCCAGAACATCTAGACGAGATCAAAGCACAAATCGAGCAGTTCGATAATGCAGAGATTTACGGCAGTAGCCCTGAAGGCAAAATCATAGTGGTCCTAGAAACAGAAAACCAAGGTTTTGTAACGGATACCATCGAAGAAATTAATAATATTACGAACGTTTTAGGGACAGCTTTGGTTTATCACCAAATCGAAACTGGACTGGACGAAACGGATTTAGAAACTGGAAGCAACAATTCTCAACTTGAGGGTGAAGTATGAAAATGACAAGACGTGCGTTTGTGAAAGCAAACGCAGCTGCATCAGCGGCAGCCGTTGCAGGTGTAACACTACCGGCAACAGCAACCAACCTGATTGCTAGCTCTGATCAAACAAAAATCACGTGGGATAAAGCGCCTTGTCGTTTTTGTGGTACGGGCTGTTCGGTACTAGTAGGTACTCAAAACGGCAAAGTGGTTGCGACTCAAGGTGACCCAGAAGCACCGGTAAACAAAGGCCTTAACTGTATCAAAGGCTACTTCCTTTCAAAAATCATGTACGGCAAAGACCGTCTAGAACAACCTCTTCTTCGTATGAAAGATGGCGAGTTCCATAAAGATGGTGATTTCGCACCCGTATCTTGGGACAAAGCGTTCGACGTGATGGCTGAGAAATGGAAAGCATCTCTTAAGAAGAACGGTCCAACAGGCGTTGGTATGTTCGGTTCTGGTCAGTGGACAGTAATGGAAGGCTACGCAGCCGTTAAGATGATGAAAGCGGGTTTCCGTTCAAACAACATCGATCCAAACGCTCGTCACTGTATGGCTTCTGCGGTAGGTGCATTCATGCGTACCTTCGGTATCGATGAGCCAATGGGTTGTTACGATGACTTTGAACACGCAGACGCATTTGTACTGTGGGGTTCAAACATGGCAGAAATGCACCCAGTACTATGGACTCGTATTACAGACCGTCGTCTAAGCCACCCACACGTTCAAGTAAACGTACTGTCTACTTACTACCACCGTTCTTTTGAGCTTGCAGACACTGGTTACATCTTCAACCCTCAGTCTGACCTTGCGATTGCAAACTTCATCGCAAACTACATCATCCAAAACGATGCAGTTAACTGGGACTTCGTGAACAAACACACGAACTTCAAGCAAGCAACAACAGACATCGGTTACGGTCTTCGTGATGATGATCCTCTACAGAAAGCAGCAGCAAACCCTAACTCAGGCGCAATGACTGCAATCTCTTTCGAAGATTACAAAGCATCGGTTGCTGAGTACACAGTAGAAAAAGCATCTGAAATGTCAGGTGTATCTCAAGAAGACCTGATCAAGCTTGCTAAGCAATACGCGGATCCAAACATCAAAGTGATGTCTCTATGGACAATGGGGATGAACCAACATACTCGTGGTGTATGGATGAACAGCCTTGTGTACAACATCCACCTTCTAACAGGTAAGATTTCTACTCCAGGTAACAGCCCATTCTCACTAACTGGCCAGCCATCTGCTTGTGGTACAGCTCGTGAAGTAGGTACGTTCTCTCACCGTCTACCTGCAGATATGGTGGTTGCTAACCCTAAACACCGTAAGATTGCAGAAGACATCTGGAAACTTCCAGAAGGCACTATCCCAGCAAAACCGGGTAAACACGCTGTTGCTCAAGACCGAGCATTGAAAGACGGTACGATCAACGCTTACTGGGTAATGTGTAACAACAACATGCAAGCTGGTCCAAACATCAACACTGAGCGTCTACCTGGTTACCGTAACCCAGACAACTTCATTGTTTGTTCAGACCCGTACCCAACAGCAACAGCTCAAGCTGCTGACCTTATCCTTCCTACCGCAATGTGGATTGAGAAAGAAGGTGCTTACGGTAACGCTGAGCGTCGTACACAAGCTTGGTACCAACAAGTGAAAACAGTAGGTGAAGCTAAGTCTGACCTATGGCAAATCATGGAGTTCTCTAAGCGCTTCACTATTGAAGAAGTTTGGGGGGAAGAACTGGTTGCGAAAATGCCTGAGTACCGTGGCAAAACCATGTACGACGTGCTTTACAAAAACGGCAATGTTGATGCGTTCCCTCTGTCTGAAGCTCAAGAGCTTAACGACGATGCACAAGCACAAGGTTTCTACGTTCAAAAAGGTCTATTCGAAGAGTACGCTGCATTTGGTCGCGACCACGGTCACGATTTAGCACCATACGATACTTATCACAAAGTACGCGGCCTACGTTGGCCAGTTGTTGACGGTAAAGAAACACTATGGCGCTTTAAAGAAGGTTCAGATCCATACGCTAAGAAAGGCTCTGGCTGGGACTTCTACGGAAAACCAGATGGTAAAGCGCTGATCATCAATGCTCCATATGAAGCTCCACCAGAAGTACCAAACGAAGAATACGATATGTGGCTATGTACAGGCCGTGTTCTTGAACACTGGCATACAGGTACTATGACTCGTCGTGTACCAGAGCTTTACAAAGCAGTACCGGATGCACTTTGTTACATCCACCCTGCTGACGCTAAAGCTCGTGGTCTTCGCCGTGGTGATGAAGTTCTTATCGAAAACAAACGTGGTGAAGTTCGTGTGCGTGTTGAAACTCGCGGCCGTAACCGTCCACCACAAGGCTTGGTATTCGTACCATTCTTTGATGCAAGAATTCTGATCAACAAGTTGATCTTGGATGCAACGGATCCTCTGTCTAAACAGACGGACTACAAGAAGTGTCCAGTTAAGATCACTAAAGTCGCTTAAGCCCTAGGCTTAGAGAGACGATCTTAAGTATCTAATATTGCGGCTACTTTTTTCACGCTTTTGAAAAAGTAGCCCTCTCAAAGAATTAGCCTTTAGGCGGAGAAATTAACCATGAAAAAACTGATTACTGCTCTACTATCAGCTGGTCTTTTGCTAGCTGGTGCAGTTCAAGCTGAAGCTGAGCTGGATAACCCAGGCGGCATTGGTGGCGTAGAATCTCTACGTGGTGCAAGTGAACTTGAAGCAACTCGCGCAGCAGATGACTTCAAAAAGTTCCCTCGTGACCAAGTACTTGAGAGTGACTACGTATACCAACCACCTCTAGTGCCTCATACTATTCGTAGCTATGAAGTTTCTCTTAACGCTAACAAGTGTCTTTCTTGCCACAGCTGGAAAAACGCAAAAGAAATGGGTGCTACTAAAGTGAGTGTAACTCACTACATGAACCGTGAAGATGCGGTACTTGCAGATGTATCACCTCGTCGTTACTTCTGTCTACAGTGTCACGTACCTCAAGCTAATGCTAAGCCACTAGTTGAGAACGAGTTCAAACCTGTAGATTCACTGCGTTAATCGTAGCCGGACTGTAAGAGAGGCTATATATGATAAAATTACTTAAAGCGTTTTGGAAAAGACTCGCGACACCAAGTAAAGCAGCCGTAGGCGTTGTTTTGTTCTTGGGTTTCTCTGGCGGTCTTTTGTTCTGGGGTGCATTCAACACGGGTATGGAGGCAACCAACACGGAAGAATTCTGTTCTGGCTGTCACGCACCTATCGTTGCTGAAATCCAAGAGACAATTCACTACTCCAACCGTTCTGGTGTTCGTGCTATCTGTTCAGACTGCCACGTACCTCACGAATGGACGGATAAAATTGTTCGTAAGGTTCAAGCATCTAAAGAGCTATACGCTCACTTTATTGCGAAGACCATCAATACTGAAGAAAAGTTCAAAGCGCGTCGTGCTCACCTAGCGGAACGCGAATGGGCTCGATTGAAAAAGAACGATTCACTTGAGTGTCGTAACTGTCACCAGTTCGATTACATGGACTTCTCAGAGCAAAGCCCTCGTAGTGCAAAACAACACTCGACTGCGCTGGCTTCTGGTGAAAAAACGTGTGTAGACTGTCACAAAGGCATTGCACACAAACTACCAGACATGCACGGCGTTGAAGGCTGGCAATAAGGAGCGATTGAATGAGTACTTTAGAAAGCGTAATTTGGCACATCCTAGGTTACAGCGCTATGCCAGTTATCATTCTTGGCGGCTTCGCAGGTGTTGCAGCCGTATCTCTTTGGATTTTATCTATGGGTAAAGACAAAGAAATCGATTAACAATCGAGATTACATCAACTTCTACCAGATAATTCTGATATGAGTTGATACGAAAAAGCCACTGATTTCAGTGGCTTTTTTATTATCTGACGTTGTGTATCTTTATAATTAAATGTGACTTAACACCCTAAGCTTCGTTTTCTGGTGCTTCTGTCTCTGCGGTCTCTTTATCAACCTGCTCTTGATCGACAATCGGCAGCACCTGTTTTACATAGTTGCCTGGCGCTTTGCCTATCACAGGGTTAAGCTCTGAGCCTTGATTGAAAGGTTCGATTTTTTCTTCAGTTTCAAAACCTTGTAGCCACTGATTCCAGTGTGTCCACCAAGACCCCTCATTATGAGTCGCATTAGTTAGCCATTCGTCCGCCGAGTCGTCTAGGTTGTCATTCAGCCAGAACCCGTACTTGTTCTTGTCTGGATGATTAACAATACCCGCAATATGACCAGACTCGCCAAGCACGAACGTCTTATTCCCACCGGTATTCAACGCACCACGGTAAGTGCCCTGCCACAGAGCGATATGATCTTCTTTGGCTGAAATGAAGTAGCTTGGTATTTTTATCTTATTGAGATCAATCCAAACGCCACCAACTTTCACGCCTTTGTCTTGAACCAGTTTGTTTTCAAGATAAAGCTCTCGCAGCAAGAAGTTATGACACTTGGCCGCCACGTTTGTGCTGTCACTGTTCCAGTACAGAAGATCAAACTCCATCGGGCTGCTGCCTTTGAGGTAGTTATCAATGTAGTAGTTCCAGTACAGACTGTTTTCACGAAGCAAACTGAACGTCACACTCAACGAGCGACCATCCATATAGCCCTTGCCATCGTTCTGCTTCTCAATCGCGTTGATGATTGTCTCATTGATATACGCGCCCACCTCACCCGGCTGCGAGAAATCCAACAAGGTGGTAAAGAACGTCGCTGTTTTAATACGTTTCTTCATGCGTTTCGCAGCGTAGTAAGCCACCGTCGACGCCAACACCGTGCCGCCAATACAGTAACCCGCCGCGTTGATTTGCTCTTTACCTGTGATGTCTTCAATCGCAGCAACAGCTTTAACCACGCCTTCCGTGACATAGTAACCAAATTCAGTGTCTTTCTGCGTTTCACCTGGGTTGCGCCAAGACATCATGAATACGCTATGTCCTTGCTCAAGCAACCAGCGCACCATCGAGTTCTTCTCACGAAGGTCAAGAATGTAGTACTTATTGATGAACGGCGGAACGATCAACAAAGGCGTCGCGTTAACCTGCGGTGTCTTTGGATGATACTGAATCAGCTCAAACAGCTCGTTTTGAAAGACAACATCACCTTCGGTGTTCGCAACATCCACACCCAATCGGAAGGCGTTATTGTTGGTCATGCGGATCTTGAGGATATCAGCACTCGCTTCAACGTCTGCTTGTAACTGCTCTAACCCATCGAGAAGGTTTTCACCATTTCGCTCAAGCGTCAGTTTCATCAACTCTGGATTCGTTGCAATAAAGTTACTTGGAGAAAGTGCATTGATTGCCTGACGAGAAAAGAACGCCACTCGCTCTTTGGTTTTTTCGTCAATACCTTCGATCGAGTTGATGGTGTCGATATAGCTTTTACTGAACAACAAATAGGATTGTTTGATAAAGCTGTAGAACGGGTCGTTTTTCCACGCTTCATCAATAAAGCGCTTGTCGCTGCGGTCTTCTGAGATAACACTCTCGGTGTTGCCCATCAGCGCGGCATTCTGCCAGATCTTAAGTTGCTGTTCCCACCATTGAGATTGTAACTGAAGCAGAACGGCAGGTTGGTTGGCGGCTTGCTCGAAGATTTTTGATGCATCATCAAAGTTCAATTCTTGCATCGCTTGGTTTAAGGGAGATTGCGCGGCTTCCTTGTTTTGTTCAAAGCTTTCCCACCATTGCTGGTTCGTTTGTTGAAGTTTAACAAGGTAGTCCGAAAAGAAGTGTTGAAACATAACATGACTCCAATAATCGGAAAATCGCCACCGAGCCTCACAGTAAACACTGCGCTAACTCGATGGCGATTAAATTTATGCAGGTGTAACTGTTTTCAAGTTTTCAGTTGTTAGTGTTTCAACATCTTCTTTGAACTCTTTTGCAGCAGCTTGCATTTTTGAGCTATCACTCATCATCTGTTGAGACAGTTGAGTTAGCGCTGCTAGTTGTTGGCTGTTGAATGCAGTTAGGCTGTTTACATCTTTGATTTCGCTTACTGCTTTCATTTGTGCAAGACCCATGTCCGTGTAAGTCTGCATCGCATTCATTTGCAGTTCCGTCATTGTTTGGACGTTCTTTGCAACCAACTTGTTGAACTTGAAGTACGGTTCAAATTGCTTTTCAGTTTGGTCAGTAATTGTTTTGAAAATATCCGTGTACATAAGTAACTCCTGATGAATACATAGTTTAATAAATTTGTGTCACTATCGTTTCAGCCAACGCTCATCGATTAACTCACGATGCTTTGAAAAGCTGATCCGATATTTAAGCTTGCTACCGATATATCAGGCTCTAACCTTCAATACCTTTTAGCAAAACAGCGGTTCCCATTCCTCCACCCACACAGAGTGAAGCAACGCCATAAGTCGTTTTCTGTTCAAGCATTTCATGGATAAGTGAAACAATGATTCGATTGCCTGAAGCTCCTAGAGGATGGCCTAGCGCGATCGCTCCACCATTCACATTGACCTTAGGTTTGAACGCTTCTAGAGGCAGGTCGTGCTCCTCAGAAAGCTGATACATCACACCAAGTGCTTGTGCTGCAAAGGCTTCATTCAATTCAAACAAATCTACTTCTTCTAGAGTGAGATTTGCCTTATCAAGCGTTTTAGAAACGGCTTCTACTGGGCCTAAACCCATGATCTTTGGATCTAATCCAGACTGTGCGTAGCTCGTTAGCTCTACCAGTGGTGTCAGTCCGTATTTCGCTACTGCACTCTCTGAGGCTAAGATAATTGCACTCGAACCATCATTGATGCCCGAAGCATTACCCGCCGTGACAGACCCTTCACGGTCAAAAGCTGGACGGAGCTTTTGCAGACCTTCGAATGTCGCGTCTGACTTCGGATACTCATCGGTATCAAAAGTGACGGTTTGTCTGCGCTGCTTAACTTCTACAGGCACGATTTGCTCGTTAAACTTACCCGCCTCAATCGCAGCAACGGCTTTTTGTTGGCTTTCTAAGGCATAGTTATCTTGAGCTAGGCGCGAAATATTCAGCGTGTTCGCGATATTCTCAGCGGTCATGCCCATGTGGTAATGATTAAACGCATCGGTTAAGCCATCACCAACCAGTAAGTCTTTCATTGAGATGTCACCCATTTTGTGACCATTACGAACGCTCGCTGGTACCACAAAAGGAATTTGGGACATCACTTCAACGCCAGCAGCAATAACCACTTCAGCATCTTGTGCTTTGATGTGCGCCGCTGCGTCCATCACTGATTTCATGCCGCTTCCGCAAATCATGTTCACACCGTATGCTGGTGTTTCTTCAGGAAGCCCTGCATAGATGGAAGCCTGACGAGCAACCCCCATGCCTTGACCTGCCGAAATCACGTTGCCGACGATTACTTCATCAATCGTATCTAACGAAAGATCGACAGACTCAAGTGCGCCTTTGATCGCAACGCCAGCCAGTTCGCCCGCAGATACGTTTTTTAGCGACCCGGTAAATGCACCAATAGGCGTGCGCTTAGCCGCAACAATAAATACTTTTTCCATCATTCCAATCCCTTCAGTTTTGCCAATTAGTGCATGTACAAGCCGCCATTCACAGACAATGTCTCGCCTGTAATGTACGCGCCAGATTCACTCGCTAAAAAGCCCACTGCGGCTGCAATTTCAACAGGTGTTGCTAAGCGTTTCATCGGAATTTGGTTCTTGATTGAATCCAGTACTTCAGGCTTCATTTGCTCAACCATAGGAGTTGCTGTGTAGCCAGGGGCAATCACGTTCACGGTTACGCCGCTACGAGCGCCTTCCGCAGCCAAAGCTTTAGAGAAACCAATCATTCCAGCTTTCGCTGCTGAGTAGTTAGTTTGTCCAAATTGACCTTTAAGACCATTGACGGAAGAGATGTTGATTACACGGCAGTTACCTTTCTCACACATAGGAGCGAACAAAGGTTGAGTCACGTTGAACAGACTGTTTAGGTTTGTTTCAATCACGTCTTTCCACGCTTCGGCATCCATCTTTTTAAAGACGCTATCACGTGTAATACCTGCGTTATTGACTAGTACATCCACCGTGCCTTCTTCCTCTAACAACTTGCTTAAGCTCAGCGCACATTCCGCAGTATTGGTAACATCTAATTCAAACAATCTCACTTGATCTTCGGTGAATTGTTTTTCGTTAAACCAATCCAAGGCACATTGGTAATTTCCAGTAAAATAAGTCGCGATAACACGATAGCCGTCTGCAACTAATTTAGAGGAAATTGCTGAGCCGATACCGCCTTTTGACCCTGTAATTAAAGCAAGCTTTTTCATTAATGGTTCCATCCCTTACAAGCAATTAAATAACAATGATGTTAATAAGATAATGTCTTAGTTGATAATTAAACTTTACGTTTTGCTTTAAT
>NZ_AJZD02000357.1 GCF_000272105.2 Vibrio splendidus 12E03 | reverse complement strand
GGGCCGTGTTTGTATAAACACGGCCCGTTTTTTTAAGCTAGGGAACTACAACAACAAGTTATGGAACTTATATTAATATCCACTGCGTTTATCGCAGGATTTATTGCTTTAAAGTGTCACCTTCCCCCATTAGTTGGTTTTTTGGTTGCAGGCTTTGGGCTTTTTGCCTTTGGCTTTGAAACCAATGACACCATCATTACTTTAGCTGACCTTGGTGTCACGCTGCTTCTATTTACTATCGGCTTAAAGCTCGACATCAAAACCCTACTCTCTAAAGAGATCTGGGCTGGCGCGACAATCCACAACCTTTTGTCCACTCTATTTTTCGCCGTCGCCCTGTTTGGCTTTAAGTTTTTAGGCATTTCATCGTTAGCCGCCATGTCGGTAGAACAGATCGTTCTGCTTGGTTTTGCTCTTTCATTCTCTAGTACGGTATTTGCGGTTAAGACTCTGCAAGAGAAAGGTGAAATGAATGCGACCTACGGAACGTTGGCGATTGGTATCTTGGTCATGCAGGATATCTTCGCCGTAGTATTCCTAACGGCTTCTACAGGCAAAATACCTGAGTGGTATGCGATTGCTCTGTTTGCCCTGCCTTTACTACGCCCACTGTTCTACAAAGTGCTCGATTGGGTTGGTCACGGCGAGATGCTAGTTCTGTCCGGCATCTTCTTCGCATTAGTCGTCGGTGCTGGTTTATTCCATTTGGTTGGTGTGAAACCAGACCTAGGTGCTCTTGTTCTAGGTATGTTACTTGCGGGCCACCCGAAAGCCTCTGAGTTATCAAAATCGCTGTTTAACCTTAAAGAACTTTTCCTTGTCTGTTTCTTCTTGAACATTGGTTTGTCAGAGCAACCAACCATTCAAGGCTTTATGCTCGCAATCTTGTTCTTGCTGATGCTGCCAGTGAAAGGTGTTCTGTACTTCTTGGTACTCAACCGCTTCAAGTTCCGTGTTCGAACGTCTCTACTTGCCTCGCTATCACTGTTTAACTATAGCGAGTTTGGCCTCATCGTTGGTGGTCTCGCCTTCAAGATGGGCTGGATGTCAGGCGACATTTTGGTGGCTGTGGCGATTGCTGTTTCACTGTCGTTCTTAATCGCAGCACCTTTAAACCGAGCTGGTCACAAGCTTTATCAGCAGTCAGGTAAATGGCTAAAAGAGCATGCGTCAGAAAAGCTTCACCGACGTGATAAGCGAATTGACCCAGGTCGTGCACAAGTGCTTATTCTAGGTATGGGCCGAATTGGTACTGGTGCTTATGACGAATTACGCTCTCGCTACGGCAAAGTCAGCCTAGGTGTCGAAGTGCGTGAAGAAGCCGCGCACAACCACAGAAGCCATGGCAGAAACGTGATTTCTGGCGACGCGACTGACCCAGATTTCTGGGAGCGAATTTTAGATACAGCAAACGTAAAATTGGTAATTTTGGCAATGCCTCACCACCAAGGTAATCAAACCGCTTTAGAACAATTAAAGTCACGTAACTTTAAAGGCCAAATTGCCGCGATTGCTGAATATCCCGATCAACTCGAAACACTGAAAGAGAATGGCGTTGATGCGGCATTTAACATTTACAGCGAGGCTGGTAGTGGTTTTGCTCGCCACGTTTGCGAACAGTTAAACCCAAACATCAATAAAATCTAGTATTAGACGGTGTTCAACTAAACCTCTCAAAACTGCCTATTTTTCGCACTTTTGAGAGGTTTTTGTTTAAAAAACCAACCGCAATTAAACACCACACACCAAAAACACGTAAAAATTAGATAATTTCTAATAGAAAACCCTTTATATTATTTTTTTGCTCACATCCGGTTGCTTTTTTTAGCCAGAATGGCAAATTGAATGCAGTTGATTTGGAAATTATTTAAAAGGAAGTTCTATGTGTTCAGTATTTGGCATTCTCGACATTAAAAATGATGCCGCAGCACTTCGCCCTATTGCTTTAGAAATGTCTAAAAAGCTTCGTCACCGTGGTCCAGACTGGTCTGGTATCTATGCGGGTGAAAAAGCAATCCTTGCTCATGAACGTCTTGCTATTGTTGGCTTGAACAGCGGTGCTCAACCACTATACAGCCAAGACAAAAAGCACATTCTTGCAGTAAACGGTGAAATTTATAACCACAAAGAACTTCGCGCACGCTATGAAGATAAGTACCAGTTCCAGACTGATTCTGACTGTGAAGTTATCCTAGCGCTATACCAAGAGATGGGGGCAGACCTTCTAGAAGAGCTTAACGGTATTTTCGCTTTCGTTTTATACGACGAAGAGAAAGACGAGTACCTAGTGGGCCGCGACCATATTGGTATTATCCCGCTTTACCAAGGTTACGATGAGCACGGTAACTACTACGTGGCTTCAGAGATGAAAGCATTGGTTGAAGTATGTAAGACGATCAGTGAATTCCCTCCAGGTAGTTTCTACTCTTCGAAAGATGCCGAACCTCAACGCTACTACATCCGCGATTGGAACGAGTACGCTGCGGTACAAGGCAACAGCACAAGCAAAGAAGAACTGACTGAAGCGCTAGAAGCAGCGGTTAAACGTCAACTAATGACTGACGTTCCTTACGGTGTACTTCTATCTGGTGGCCTTGATTCATCAATTACTTCAGCCGTCGCAAAACGCTTTGCTGCAATGCGTATCGAAGATGATGAGCAATCTGAAGCTTGGTGGCCACAACTGCACTCATTCGCTGTTGGCCTTGAAGGCGCACCAGATCTTATTGCTGCTCGTGAAGTAGCGGACAAGATCGGTACCGTGCACCACGAGATGACTTACACTATTCAGGAAGGCTTAGATGCCATCCGTGATGTTATTTACCACATCGAGACTTACGATGTAACGACGATTCGAGCATCAACGCCAATGTACTTGCTTGCTCGTAAGATCAAAGCAATGGGCATCAAAATGGTACTGTCTGGTGAAGGTGCTGATGAGATCTTTGGTGGTTACCTGTATTTCCATAAAGCGCCAAACGCGAAAGAGTTCCACGAAGAGACAGTACGTAAACTGCTTGCTCTAAGCATGTTCGACTGTGCTCGTGCAAACAAATCGCTAGCGGCATGGGGTGTTGAAGGCCGTGTACCATTCTTGGATAAAGAGTTCATCGATGTCGCAATGCGTCTGAACCCTGAAGATAAGATGTGCGGTAACGGTAAGATGGAGAAACACATCCTGCGTGAGTGTTTTGAAGACTACCTACCAGATTCAATCGCATGGCGTCAAAAAGAGCAGTTCTCTGATGGTGTTGGCTACGATTGGATTGATACATTGAAAGCAACGGCTGAAGCAAAAGTAACGGATCAACAAATGGAAGCTGCTAAGTTCCGTTTCCCTTACAACACGCCAACAACCAAAGAAGGTTATGCTTACCGTGAAATCTTTGAGGAGCTATTCCCTCTAGAATCTGCGGCAGAGTGTGTACCTGGTGGTCCTTCAGTTGCTTGTTCATCAGCGAAAGCGATTGAATGGGATGAGTCATTCAAAAACTGTGTCGACCCATCAGGCCGTGCCGTACAAGCCGTTCACAACGATGCTTACAACGCTTAGAGCGTTTTGAATAAATTCTAAAGACTAAAAAAGGCGCATTATGCGCCTTTTGTTTTAAGCCTATTTTTATTACTGCAGTTATGCGCGAGCTTGTAGGGCTTCGTTCTCAATACTGATTGGAACGACTTGGCTGATCATTTTCACCAGCATAATCGATCGAGCCTCACCGTCTTTTTGATCGAAAATAGCTTCAACCCCAGCAAACTGGCCACTCTGAATCTTGACTACCTGCCCAGACTCAAACTCAACACAACAATCTTCCACTTCGTTACTGCAGCACTTCTCAAACTCTTTGAGTTCAAACACTAAATCTCCTTGGACCTCGTGCGGCAGTGAACCGAACTTAATAAAGTCCACAACACCACGTGTTGAACGAACGGTCGTGAAGCTAGGACCTTGCTCATAGTCGAAGCGAACAAAAATGTAAGACGGAAACAGCGGTTCTTTGACCTGCTTTTCTTTCCCTCTCACCACCTTTTTGACTTCTATTTGAGGGTAAAAGCACTCTACCCCCTGATTCTCTAAGTGCTGCTGAGCGCGTTTTTGATCACCACGCTTACAGTAAAGCAAATACCAACGTTTCATTTAACTAGCCATTTTATATTTTTAGATATTTTACCACATGCCTAAAACGGTTGACTCGCCATTAATAAAATGAATCGTTGCTAACGAAAAATAATGCGTAGCAGACCAATTTATCAACAAAAAGTTATAGGTGTCGGAGTGGTTAAGCATTGTACAGGGATCATTTGGAGATAAAAAGGCTCATTGTTGTAAGCATATGTATGCCCCACCTAATGAGCACACCACTCCCTTCAAACTCAAAACGATACACCAGAGGAATGCATCTAAAGATTTTCATTCAACACGGCTTTAATAAAGGTTATTAACCAACCAGCTCAAATCTGGAAAATTAGTTTGCAGCACATCTAAAATGGGCAACATTAAAAGCAAATCTCTTTAACATCAATACTTTACACAAACCAAGTTGTCGTAACCATAAAATACGTCTATTGCAGACTTTTATCCCACTGTGTATACATGAATGACTATAAAATCTTTTAATACCTAAAATTAGTAAAACTTATGCCAAGCAACCACAACATCTTTGGCCACCCTAGAGGCCTATTTCTACTTTTTAGCACAGAGCTATGGGAACGTTTCTCGTACTATGCGATGCGTGCCATCCTTGTCTTATTTTTGACTGACACTACCCTCAACGGTGGACTGGGTTGGTCAACGAAAGACGCACTCGATCTCTACGGTATTTACACCGGCTTAGTCTACATCACACCATTAATTGGTGGCTGGATTGCCGATAACTACCTGGGTCAGCGTAAATCAATTCTGATTGGCGGTGTATTAATGGCACTTGGCCAATTTACACTGGCTCTACCTAACGGCTTCATCGGTTTAGACCAAGTGAACGCGCTGTACCTTGGTTTAGCACTGCTAATCAGTGGTAACGGTATGTTTAAACCGAACATCTCAACCATGGTTGGCGACCTGTACCAAGAAGGCGATAACCGCCGCGACGGTGCTTTCACCATTTTCTACATGGGCATCAACTTAGGTGCACTGCTTGGTGGCTTAATTTCAGGCGCTGCTGTCGACTCATTTGGTTGGAAAGCAGGTTTCCTAGCCGCTGGTATTGGTATGGTTATTAGCTTGATCATGCAAGTGACAATGGCTCAGTCTTGGTTAGGCAACATCGGTTCTGTGCCTGCTGCTGCTCGAGCGAAAGCACTGAACAAATCTAAAGAAAAAGCGCCACTGACCAAAAAAGAGTTCGACAGACTAAAAGTGATTCTTATCATGGGTCTGTTCGTGATTGTATTCTGGGCGGGCTTTGAACAAGCTGGCGGCCTAATGAACATCTACACTCAACAATATACTGACCGTATGATTGGTGGCTTTGAAGTTCCTGCTGCGTGGTTCCAATCTTTGAACCCATTCTTCATCATTACACTTGCTCCAATCATTGCCGCGTTTTGGGTGAAATTGGGTAAGCGTGAACCCAACTCTCCTGTTAAGTTTGCAATGGCATTGTTCTTCTTAGCACTTGGCTTTGTATGCATGATGGGCGCGGTAATGGAACAAGGCGGCGACCTAACAGTGAAAACATCAATGCTATGGCTAGTCGGTGCTTTCTTCTTCCATACCCTTGGTGAGCTTTGTCTATCTCCTATTGGCCTGTCGTTGGTCACTAAGTTAGCTCCGCTTCGCCTAGCATCATTGATGATGGGTGCATGGTTTGGCTTCAATGCAGTAGCAAACTACGTGGCTGGCCTGGTGGGTTCTCACGTAGGTGAGCTTGGTGCTATGTCTATCTTCAGTGGTATTGTTATTACAGCAACGGTGAGTGGCATATTACTGCTGCTGTGTGCGGGTAAGCTTGTGTCATGGATGCATGGCGTAGAAACAAACATGACGCTTGAAGCAGAGCCTAAAGCTAAGCAAGCAACAGAGACATCTGCGGCTTAAACTCTCCAGTTTTTTCAATACGAAATATCCTGATCAAAAAGGGCTGCTCAATGAGCGGCCCTTTTGTTATTTGTATTATGCATCTTACGACGGTTAACGATAAGCCGTAATCAAGGCTCAGCAACTGTTAGCGATACAGCGCCACTAACTCTGCCATCATATCGATGTGCGAGTCTCTGTCGTTCAGACACATAATGTAGCTAAAGTCCGAACCACCAGCGTCAATGAACGTCTCTTTACACTGGTCTGAAATCTCTTCCAACGTTTCCAAACAGTCAACCGAAAAGGCAGGCGCCATGATGTCGATCTTCTTGATACCTTTGCTTGGCAGTGATTCAAGTGTCTCGTCAGTGTAAGGCTTCAACCACTCCTCTCGACCAAATCGCGATTGGTAGGTCATGGTGATGTCTTCTTCAGATAAACCTAGCTCAGCAGCAAGCAGCTTTGTCGTTGCTTCACAATGCTGTGGGTAGATATCGCCTTCATCAGCTAAGCGCTTCGGAATACCGTGGAACGAACAAACCAAGTGATCGGCTCTGCCATTTTGTTCCCAATGGCTACGAACGCTTTCAGCCAATGCTTTGGCATAGCTAGGGTGTGAGTAGTAGTCACGAATAAAGCGATAGCTTGGGATAACTGGCATCTGTTTAAAGGCTTTGGTTAAACCATCAGAAACTGCCGCTGTGGTTGTGCCAGAGTACTGAGGATATAAAGGCAGTACGATGATGTCCTCAACGCCCTGGTCCATCAGTTGCTCAACACCAGTCTTAATGCTTGGGTTACCATAGGTCATACCCAGTGCAACCGGCATCTCTAGTTTCTTCTGGAGCTTTTCAGCTTGTCTTTGAGAATACACAAGCAGTGGTGAGCCTTCATCCATCCAGACAGATTGATACAACTTGGCTACTTTGGGTGCTCGAATCGGTAAAATCACCCCGTGCAAGATTGGGCACCAAAGCCAACGGGTTAGGTTTACTACTCGCTTGTCGTGTAAGAATTCACTCAAAAATCGACGAACGCCAGCTGGGGTCGCCGAATCTGGCGTACCTAAGTTCACCAGTAAAACGCCCTGCTTTTTATTATTTTCCATAGATACCTGAGACCAATATGTGATTTTCTGGAAAGTAATATACTAATCTGCATAAGTTTAAGATCATTGGTTCCCACTAAATGTCTGAATAATCATTCTTTAAATGGGATATCGCAACATCTACTCTCGATTGTGAGCCACCTTCATCAAAAACGGTTTCATCTTGAATGGTGTGTAATCGAATTATCTAGATTGGTATCGTACTAAAAACTGAAACAAAAAAAGCGACCCTTAAGGTCGCTTCCAATATATCAAATTCTAAAACTGGCTGTTAGCCAATTATGCTAGTGCTTTCTCAAGTTCTGCACTAACTTCAGCAACTTGCTTAGTACCGTCAAACTTAAGGTACTGAGTGTTGCCTGCTTCAGCTTCTTTACTGTAGTAAGAGATTAGCGGAGCTGTTTGATCGTGGTATACGCCTAGACGTGCACGAACGGTTTCTTCTTTGTCGTCATCACGTACAACTAGCTCTTCGCCAGTTACGTCATCTTTGCCTTCTTCTTTAGGCGGGTTGTACACAGTGTGGTATGTACGGCCTGAAGGAAGGTGAGCACGACGACCAGCCATACGTTCAACAATCACATCGTCAGCTACGTCGAATTCAACAACGTAATCAACAGCGATGCCCATTTCTTTTAGGCCATCAGCTTGTGGGATTGTGCGTGGGAAACCGTCTAGTAGGAAACCTTTCTCACAGTCATCTTGAGCGATACGCTCTTTGATAAGACCAAGGATAATTTCATCAGAAACTAGCTGACCAGCGTCGATTACTGATTTTGCTTGCTTACCAAGCTCAGTACCCGCTTTGATAGCAGCACGTAGCATGTCACCAGTTGAAATTTGAGGGATACCAAATTTGTTCATGATGAAGTTAGCTTGAGTACCTTTACCCGCGCCAGGAGCACCTAGAAGAATGATGCGCATGTTTAATCCTCTTATAAAATTATGATTTATACCGAAGCTCACTATCCCACCTTCCTCGTTCATATTTAAGATAAACAGGAAAAGTTAGGTAACAGCTGAGGTTAAGCAAAACTGTAAACAGAAGCAAAACGGTAAGTTTCGGTATAACGTTTAAAAATCATACAACTGGAAGAAATTGGTTCCTAGCTCCAGCTGATTAGGTCGAGCATTCTATCACATTAATATTCAATTTGGCTGAATTTACGACTAAAGAATGTATCGGCAACATTTGTTGTGACTATAACGGTGACGTTGACCACGTTTAATAGATTTTCAGCGACGTTCATAAAAAAAGCCCGCATTTGCGAGCTTTTTATTACAATTGTTGGCTTAACCTAAAGTCGAAAGACTAACGCTTTGTCAGTAGCTCGTTGATTGCACCCAAGAATTGTGACGGATCTTCCATTGAGCCCTTTTCAGCCAGCATCGCTTGACCAAGTAGCAACTCAACCCAGCGACCAAACGCTTGCTCGTCTGCTTCGTCGGCCATCTGTTTAACCAGAGCGTGCTCAGGGTTAATCTCGAAGATGTACTTCACTTCAGGTGCCGCTTGACCTGCAGCTTCAAGAAGCTTAGCCATTTGCGTACCCATTTCGAAGTCGTCAGTCACAACAACAGCTGGTGTTGTTGCTAACTTAAATGTTGTGCGAACTTCTTTAACACGACTACCTAGGTAAGATTGAGTGCGCTCTACAACAGACTTGAACTCTTCTTCAGTCTCTTTCTGCTTCTCTTTCTCTTCTTCACCTTCAAACTTGCTTAAGTCTAAGCCCGCTTTCGTGATCGATTGGAATTGCTTACCATCAAAATCAGTTAGGTAGTTCATTACGTACTCATCAATGCGATCATACATTAGAACCACTTCAATACCTTTTGCTTTGAACTGCTCCAAGTGCGGGCTGTTCTTAGCTGCTGCGTAGCTATCTGCTGTTAGGTAATAGATCTTATCTTGGCCTTCTTTCATGCGCTCAACGTAAGATTCTAGGCTGATAGTTTGCTCAGCAGAATCGACTTCCGTTGATGAGAAACGAAGTAGACCCGCGATCTTCTCTTTGTTCGCCATGTCTTCAGCTGGGCCTTCTTTCATTACTAGGCCAAACTCTTTCCAAAACTCTAAGTACTTGTCGTTGTCATTCTTCGCCATGCGTTCAAGCATAGTCAGCACACGCTTAGTACATGCGCCACGAAGAGACTGAGTCACCTTGTTATCTTGCAGGATTTCACGCGACACGTTCAAAGGCAGATCGTTTGAATCAATCAAGCCACGAACGAAACGCATGTAAGATGGCATGAACTGTTCAGCATCGTCCATGATGAATACACGCTGTACATAAAGCTTTAAGCCACTCTTATGGTCACGGTTCATCATGTCCCAAGGTGCTTTCGCTGGGATGTAAAGCAGGCTTGTGTAGTCGTTCTTACCTTCAACCTTGTTGTGGCTCCACGTCAGTGGATCCGCAAAGTCGTGAGATACGTGCTTGTAGAACTCTTGATATTCTTCTTTCTCGATATCAGATTTGTTACGAGTCCAAAGCGCTTGCGCCTTGTTAATCTGTTCCCAATGCTTCTCTTCGGTGTCTTTACCTTCGTCATCTTTCACGGCTGTGAAGATAGAAACAGGGATACCGATGTGATCAGAGTACTTACCAATCACTTCACGCAGGCGCCATTCGTTTAGGAACTCTTTACCGTCTTCACGCATATGCAAAATGATGTCAGTACCGCGAGATTCTTTAGTGATGTCTTCGATGGTGTAATCGCCTTCACCAGCAGAGTGCCATTGAACGGCTTCATTGTTTGCTAGGCCAGCGGCACGAGTGCGAACCGTTACCGCGTCTGCAACGATGAATGCTGAGTAGAAACCAACACCAAATTGACCAATCAATTGAGAGTCTTTGCTTTGGTCTTCAGATAGCTTTGAGAAAAAGTCTGCAGTGCCTGATTTAGCAATCGTACCTAAATGCTCAATAACGTTGTCACGGCTCATGCCGATACCGTTATCAGAAATCGTTAAGGTATTTGCTTCAGCGTTGAATGAAAGTTTTACACCTAAATCAGCATCGCCTTGGTAAAGGTCACCATTAGATAGGGCTTGAAAACGAAGCTTGTCAGCCGCGTCAGATGCGTTAGAGATCAGCTCACGTAGGAAGATTTCTTTATTTGAATACAGTGAGTGAATCATTAGATGAAGTAGTTGTTTTACTTCAGATTGAAAGCCACGAGTCTCTTTATTTTGCGTTGCCGTTTCGCTCATTTTTACTCCAAAACATCTATACTTTATGTTGAATAATCATAGGGGCGTAACACTTGATGCCACTCTTCTGTTCATTAACATGAGGATGACAAATGTAAATTCAAGGTCAAAAATCATAAAAACACTGTTTTTTTTATCTGTTTTTATTATCCTTGAGCCTGATAAATATAAAAGAACATAAAATAAGCCATGATTTGGTGAAGAATTAACGGAACTTCACCTGAGATTTGTCTATTTCGCCCCCCAAAACAATCCAAAATAGAAGAATTCAATGAGTAATATCGGCACAAAGTTTATTCTCGCACAACGGTTCGTATTCGACCCAAACAGCAATTCACTTGTCGATCAAATGAGCGACGGTGAAGTCGTACGTCTTGGTAGCAATGAAAGCCGCATTCTCTTGATGCTGTCAGAAAGGCCTAATGAAGTTATCACTCGTAATGAATTGCATGAGTATGTTTGGCGAGACCAAGGCTTTGAGGTTGATGACTCAAGCTTAACGCAAGCCGTATCGACTCTGAGAAAGATGCTCAAAGACTCGACTAAATCTCCTGAATTCGTAAAGACAGTACCGAAGCGCGGTTACCAATTTATTGCGACCGTTGAGCGCTCTGCGCCACTGTCATCAAATGATCAGCCAGTAGCCGCTGAAATTGCAGAAAATGACGTTGAACCTATCCTAACGTTTGCAACGCCTGCAGCGACTGAACAAGCAATCACTGACACATTTGAACCTGAGCCAATTACAAAAGTTCAACAAACTAAAGTGGCAGTAGAACCAGCAACCGCTCCTGTTGTAGCTCCGGCTAAAAGCACCAATAAATGGTTAACATTTTGGTTACTGCTTGCCGCTTTCATCATGCCGATTCTCGTTTTAACGTTTACTACCCCGGTGGAGTCCGAGTTCACGGTTTTGACTGAAGTGGATGGTGTAAAGGTTCAATCACCGGTTAACCACCCAGACCTCAGCAGTTGGCTGCCAGCAATAGAAAAGTGTGTATTAAGTTACAACACGAATCACACTGGTGTGTTAAAGCCGGCTGAAGTGATCGCTACAGGAGGACAAACCAATAACCTTGCCCTCAACTACATTCACCCGCAAGATTACTCGAGCGAAAATGTAACCCTAAGAATTTACGCAAACCAGTCGGATGTAAACGACATTTGTAACGGTGGTAAGTAACATGAAATTAAAAGTATCGATTATCTTACTGGTTCTATCGGCATTTTTGAGTGGTTGGCTATATTGGAGCAGCAATGCAAAAGTAGAGCGCTTGCTCACTCAGCATGAATGGCAGTCGAGAATGGTGACGCTGATTAGCGATAACAAGCAAGCTGACTCAATCGGCCCACTTCGTAGAGTTGAACTATCATCGAATGCGAAATACCTACCAAATGGTACATATTTAAGAATGTCAGTGGTTAGACTTTACGGTAATCAAACTGAGCCTGCGAATGTCATCAACATCTCTGAAACGGGTCGGTGGGATATTAACGATAACTACTTACTGGTTTCGCCAACGGAGTTTAAAGATGTGACTTCGGCTCAGCGCCAAGACTTTTCAGAAGAACAGCTAGAGCTGATCACTCAAGTCATTAAGATGGACGCAGAGCAAAGCCGCCGCATTGACATCGTTAACCCGAAGGCACTGCTACTGACTAGCTTAAATCATGGTTCTACCGTATTGTTTTCAAACTAAGATTGGATCGCTATTTACTGTTTATGAATAGCTGAATACCATGAAACGGTAAACCAATAGAAAAAAGGGGCATGAAGCCCCTTTTTTGTTAGCCGTTGGTATCAAATTACGGATGTAGCATTTTAAGGATTAACCATGAAAACGGAACAACCCAATCTGGCGCCAGCGAAAGAAACAGCAGCAAAAGCCACAATCGCCATACACTATTGCCGTCAATGCAATTGGATGCTTCGCTCTAGTTGGTTATGCCAAGAGCTACTGCATACCTTCAGCGAAGAAATTGAACAAGTGAGCTTACACCCAGACACCGGAGGCAGGTTCGAAATTTTTTGTAATGGTGTGCAGATTTGGGAAAGAAAAGCGGATGGAGGTTTTCCAGAGGCGAAGGTTCTGAAGCAAAGAGTACGAAACATCATTGCTCCAGACAGAGATCTCGGCCACGTAGACTCAAAGTAGACCTTTTCTAACGTCGCCAATTACGTTTATTTAAAGCTGACCACTCACTAGAACATCACCTTCAAGGCTGATGACTGTGAAGGTATTGTTTTCATAAATACCGTAACTTGCTGCGTACCCTTCTCGGGGGAATGTCACCGAGCTAGGGTTAAAGATAAAGATGTCATCTTGGTATTCAGCGACCGGAATATGGGTATGACCATGTGCAATAATATCGCCTGCTTTCAGCGCAGGGCGCTTATTGGTGTTGTACAAATGGCCATGAGTTAGAAAGATGCGTTGACCTGATTCTAATAATACCCACGAGTAATCCATCATCATTGGAAAAGACAGCAGCATCTGATCCACTTCGCTGTCGCAGTTACCACGAACGGCAATGATCTCTTGAGAAAACGCATTCAACTTATCTGCAACCGCTGGCGGATTGTATCCCTCAGGGATCGGGTTTCTTGGGCCATGATTCAGAATGTCACCCAATAGAACTAAATATTGCGCGCCAGACGCTTGGTAGAGTTCTAATACCTTTTCTGTTGCTGGTAGCGAACCGTGTAGGTCTGAAGCAAAAAATAATTTCACACGTACTTCTCCATAAAATTTGTGAGCCTATTGTACGTATCTAAATACTACACGTCATCTCTCGCCATACCGTTGATCACGATATTATTGTAACTAACCATACCGACTATCTTGTTGTCACGAATGACTGGCGCACGACTGATACCAAAGCGCTCAAACAAACGAGCACAGTATTTAACGTTCATCTCAGCAGACACACTTAGCGCTGGTTTAGTCATGATCTCATAAACATTGGTCCGTTTTGGAGAGCGGTTTTTAGCCAGTACTTTTTTGGCAATATCATTCATCAATACGATGCCGTACTCGTCACCTTCATGGCGCTTGTCGACAATGATGGCTTTCACTTTATGCTTCTTCGCCATCTCTATCGCTTCCAACACCGTGGTTAGCCCATCGATGATCACATAGGTATTGGCCATGACATCGCCTACTCGGATTTTTTCACTGACACTCATAACTCGTCCTCCACAACCTTGGTTAATGTCTCGACTTGATGCGCGACTCCGACTGCATCTTCGACATCGATCTGCACTGCAATACCTTGTCCTGACTCTTGATCAAACTCTCCGACTTCACCAATAGTTTCAAGAATATGCCTAGCTAGATGCTCCTCAACGACAAACAGCAACACATCTTTTTGCACCTCTAACGTTAGGCCAAAAAATGTGGTTTTTTGGTTTAAACCTTGCCCTCTGGCGTTGTTAATCACTGTTGCTCCGGTCGCACCCGCATCACGCGCGGCATCGAGCACAGTGTCGGTCTTGCTCTCTTCTACAAACGCTAAGATAAGTTTAAAGCGCATCTTTGCTCTCCTTAGAGGTGTGTAAACGGTTTAACCATTGTGTTATCTGGGCATAGCCCATCACTGAAATGATGGGAAATAAGCTGGCAAAAGCGATCAATCCAAAGCCATCAATGACAGGGTTTCGTCCTGGTACGGTTGAGGCGAGCCCAAGCCCAAGAGCTGTCACTAAGGGGACTGTCACCGTAGATGTTGTTACGCCGCCAGAATCGTAGGCCAATGGAATAATAAGTTTTGGGGCATAAAAGGTTTGAATGACTACGACGACATAACCCAAAATGATGTAGTAATGGATCGGGTCACCAGCAACGATCCGATAGCTTCCGAGCGAGATACCAATAGCGACTCCTAGTGCCACGGCTATTCTCAGCCCATTAACACTGATGCTGCCGCCGGATACTTGATTCGCTTTAATAGCCACCGCAATCAATGAAGGCTCAGCGATCGTGGTACTAAAACCAATACAGAACGCAAAAAGATAAACCCAATAATAATCAAACCAAGCCAATGTCAGGCCAGAGCTAACCTTAAACTCAGTCAAAAAGCTGGGTTCGGTGAGCTGCATTGCCATTGTCTCCCCCAAAGGAAACAACGCGAGTTCCAACCCCATCAAAAATAGAGATAAACCTAGGATGACGTAAAAGAAACCGACTAGCACTTTAGCTAGGTTATTGACTGGCTTACGCAATACCGCCAACTGAAAACCAAAGATGATGACCGCAATCGGGATCACATCCATTACAGTGCCGAGAAAGGTGTCGATAAATTGCTGAATACTGATCATGTCACCACCATTCCGTACACCATGACAAACATCATCGGTAACAAAGAAGCAAATGCGATCAACCCAAAGCCATCTATCATCGGATTGCGCCCTTTAATGGCAGAGGCTAACCCCACCCCCAATGCCGTCACTAACGGAACGGTGATCGTCGATGTTGTCACTCCACCAGAGTCATACGCAATCCCAATAATGTTTTCCGGAGCAAATGCAGTAAGCACCACCACGCCAATGTATCCACCGATGATCATGTATTGAATTGGCCAACCTTTTAAGATTCTCAGCACACCGAGTAAAATAGCAATGCCAACCGACAATGCCACTGTGAATCGCAGACCATCGGCATACTGCTCCATTTCATCTAACGTGTTGGGAATTACTCCTCCCTCGGCTGCCACTTCTGCCGCTTCGGCTGCAACGGCTGTTAACGCTGGTTCTGCTATGGTGGTACCGAAACCTAAACAAAAAGCGAAGATCAATAACCAGAACACACTCCCCTTCCTGGCAAATGCTTGAGCCATCGATTCACCAATCGGAAATAAGCCCATTTCAAGACCAAAGATAAAGAAAGTGAGTCCAAAAACCACCAGCACTAAACCGGTTAGAATGGATAAAAGGTGAGGAAGCGGCTCTTGTAACACAGCAAGCTGGAAGAAAGCGATAACTGCCACGATTGGCAATAGATCCCTTAGGCTACCTAACATGGATCGAAACAAAGCAAGTACCGCCGTCATCGTCATTCCTTGTCGCTGATTATGAGTTAGTAATAATCATGGCAAATCCTTATCATTGCTAATGTGACAAATATTACGCAGTTGGTAACATACCCAAGTAAAGTGCATAAGTGTGATAAGGGTACACATCCTGAATTGCTGAATTTAATTTCACTCCTTCGTCAATTGAAAAAGGCGTAATTTAGGCATCACACGATTGAAACCTTATGATCGTTATAGTGATTTTTTCGTATTGATTGGCGACTAAAAACAAGCCATGTCTATAATTATGTTTAATAGGGAGATTGATATGAAGATATTGTTAACTGGCGGTACTGGATTTATTGGCTCTGAATTGGTCAAGAGTTGGAACACTGACGACGTGACATTGCTGACGCGGAGTCCTGAAAATGCGAAGCAAAATCTAAATCACCTCAACCAGAACAACCTTCATTATATTCAATCCCTTGATGAATTGAGCGATCTCAATGATTTCGATGTGGTGGTTAATCTGGCTGGAGAACCGATTGCCGACAAGCGTTGGACCGAAGAGCAAAAAGAAAGAATCTGCAGTAGCCGCTGGCACATCACAGAAAAACTGGTCGAGCTAATTCATGCCAGTAGCAACCCACCACAAGCTTTCATTAGCGGTTCAGCCGTAGGTTACTATGGCGATCAACAGCAGCACCCGTTTGACGAATCACTGCAAGTAGAAGATGAAAGCTTTCCTCATAAAGTCTGTGCCCACTGGGAAGAGATAGCCAAGAGAGCCCAATCTGACAATACGCGTGTGATACTGCTGCGAACGGGGATTGTGTTGGGTGAAAATGGCGGCGCCCTCAAGAAGATGCTTATGCCATACAAACTCGGCGTCGGTGGTCCACTAGGTTCAGGTGAGCAGTACATGCCATGGATTCACATTCTCGATATGGTGAGAGCCATCAATCACTTGTTGTCGATTCCTCACGCTCAAGGGGAATTCAATATGTGTGCCCCTCACCCTGTGACCAACAAACTGTTCAGCAGCACGTTAGCTAAACAATTAGGCCGACCGCATTTCTTATTCACGCCGAAATGGGCAATGTCGATTCTCATGGGGGAATCATCTTGTTTGCTATTTGACAGCATTCGCTCCAAGCCGAAGAAACTCACAGAGATGGGATTCATCTTTAGTTACTCAAGAATCGAGCCGGCACTAAAAAACTTGTTACAACATCAAGACTAATTCTTTACCCTAGAGCGATAGAGACTCTAATAAAGGATTAAGTGTGAACAAGTCGATTCTTATTACCGGTTGCTCAACAGGTATTGGCTATACATGTGCTCATGCACTTCAAAAGCGTGGTTTTCATGTCATTGCATCTTGTCGTGATCCACAAGATGTTCAACGCCTTCAAGATGAAGGCCTCACCTGTATTCAATTAGATCTTTCCAACCAAGAAAGTATTGAGCATGGCGCCAAGCTTGCTATTGATCTCGCACCTAATGGATTGTATGGATTATTCAATAACGGTGCTTACGGTCAAGCAGGTGCGCTAGAAGACTTACCTACCCAAGGGCTCAGAGAACAATTCGAAACCAACTTCTTTGGTTGGCATCATCTCGTCTGTCAGATCCTTCCGCACATGCGCGAGCGTGGCGAAGGTCGAATCGTACAAAACAGTTCCGTATTAGGTTTTGCAGCCATGAAGTATCGTGGTGCGTATAATGCTTCTAAATTCGCGATTGAGGGTTGGACGGATACCTTACGATTAGAACTGCATGGCAGTAGTATACAGATCTCATTACTGCAACCTGGGCCAATTGAGACTCAATTTAGAACCAACGCCCTGAAAGCGTTCAATAAATGGATCAACATTTCTGACAGCGCTCACCAAGACGCGTACCAGCAACAAAAGGATCGACTCGAAAAAGAATCATCGAATAACGCTTTTGTTATGCCTCCAGAAAGCTGTATTGAGCCAGTATTCCATGCTCTCACCGCCGACAAACCCAAACTAAGATACCGAGTTACGACCCCAACTAAAGTGTTCGCGGTATTGAAAAGGATCCTACCGAGTCGCTTGCTAGACCCTATTTTGAGAAAAGCTGCATAAATTGCTAACTTTGAATGCAGAGTCGCAAACTTTAATGTAACGATGTAATTTTTCCGTAACAATAAGATGTCATGATTACCCTATCCCATCAATTATTCCCAATTGATGGTTCTACTTTGGAAACCTCATGACTTTAAATCGCCTTAATTGGGTAGGTGTGGGTCTGGCTATTACGTTGTTTATTCTGTTTTGAGTATCTCACGCAACGCCTCACTGACTACCTCGATGATAACGCTATGCCTTCGATGTTGAGATAACAACTCCATCAACATTGAAGCATAGCGTTTTTCTATTTTTGGTTCTTTTTATCCTAGATACCCCAGTTAGATCTTGAAGTTACTGACTAATCCCCCCATATTTGCAACGTATCCACAAAACAAACCTCAAGGAACGTAAATGCAATCTCCGCATATTGTTGAACTTAATGAGCAGAACTTTCGTCAAGTATTAGAAGGTTCGATGCAGACCCCTGTACTCATCCATTTTTGGGCACCAATGAGCCAAGAGAGCGCCCAAGTCATTCCTGAACTCCAAACATTAACTCAGCAGTACAACGGTGCTTTCACGTTAGCGCTATTGAATTGCGAGCAAGAACAAGCGATTGCTAGCCAGTTTGGTGTTCAAGCACTGCCTACGATTGCACTGTTTGTTAACGGTCAACCTGTCGACGGGCTTGGTGGTCCTCAAAGCTTAGACGCGATTGTAGAGATGCTAAGCAAACACCTTCCTAGCCAAGATGAACTTGCGCTGCGCCAAGCTCTTGAGCAAATGCAAGCTGGCGAACACACACAAGCGCTAGCTGCAATGCAGCAACTTCCAACAGAGCTAACAAATAAAGGTGAAGTAAAACTGGCGATCGCAGAATGTTTGTTAGAAACGCAACAATTTGATCTTGCTGAATCTCAATTAGCAACGATCCCTCTTGAGTACCAAGATAATTACTACAAAGGCTTAATCGCCAAACTTGAACTTCACAAACAAGCAGCAGACAGCCCTGAAATACAAGCATTAGAAGTGGCGCTTCAGAAAAATCCAAGCGATGCAAAAACGGCATCAGAATTAGCATTGCAATATCACCAAGTAAACCGCAGTGAAGAAGCAATGGATCTATTGTGGTCTTTCCTAGCCAAAGATCTTAATACTCTCGATGGCGACATGAAAAAAGAGTTCATGGACATCTTGAGTGCGCTTGGACAAGGTAACCCAGTTGCCAGTAAGTACCGCCGTCAACTTTACTCCCTGCTTTACTAGTCCGGTTCTGTAACAGCTAAGTCGTAGGTTAGCTATCAAATCTAAATTCAGGCAAACCCACCTATTAGATTTTCGAATGTAAAACTTCACAATGGGCCATAAAATCAATGTTTTATGGCCCATTTCTCATTTATAAATTTGCCCCGCCTTTAAATATGCGCCAGTATGAGTAATAAACATTCAAAAACTTAAACTTGCAAAGGACTTTGTATGCCTATTGATACCTTGATTACTATTGGCGTCTTTACTGCCGTCGCACTGTTATTTATCTTCGCTGGCGTAAAAACCGTTCCACAAGGCAACAACTGGACCGTTGAACGCTTCGGACGATACACACATACTCTCAAACCGGGTCTTAACTTAATCATTCCATTTATTGATAAAGTTGGACAGCGCATCAGCATGATGGAGCGTGTTCTCGACATCCCAGCTCAAGAAGTCATCTCCAAAGACAACGCGAACGTCGTTATTGATGCGGTGTGTTTTGTTCAGGTTATCGATGCCCCTAAAGCCGCCTATGAAGTGAACGACCTTGAACATGCGATCCGTAACTTAACCCTCACCAATATCCGTACTGTACTGGGCTCGATGGAACTGGATGAGATGCTTAGCCAGCGTGATATGATCAATACTAAGCTCCTAAATATCGTTGATGAAGCAACTAACCCGTGGGGCGTGAAGGTTACACGAATCGAAATCAAAGATGTGCAGCCACCAGCAGACCTTACTGCTGCGATGAATGCCCAGATGAAAGCCGAGCGTAATAAACGTGCTGATATCCTAGAAGCAGAAGGCGTTCGACAAGCAGAGATCCTAAAAGCGGAAGGCCACAAGCAGTCAGAGATCCTGAAAGCGGAAGGTGAAAAACAAGCCGCAATATTGCAAGCAGAAGCTCGTGAGCGTGCTGCAGAAGCAGAAGCTAAAGCAACAGAAATGGTATCGACGGCGATTGCTCAAGGCGACATGCAAGCTGTAAATTACTTTATTGCACAAGGCTACACCGACGCACTGAAATCAATTGGCCAAGCTGAAAACGGCAAGATCATCATGCTACCACTTGAAGCAACAGGTCTAATGGGTTCTGTGGCTGGTATTGCAGAGATGTTTGCACATAAGAATGACAAAGGTAGTAAGGACTAACTTATGGTCGAATTACTAGAACAAGTAAACCACTGGCACTGGCTGGCATTTGGTCTAGCACTGTTAGCGCTTGAGCTAATTGGGACCGCTGGTTACTTTTTGTGGATAGGCATATCTGCCATGCTGGTCGGTGCCCTATTAGGCGCATTACCAATCGGTTGGCAGATGCAATGGCTGTCCTTTGCTAGCTTCTCTCTTATTACCACTTGGTTGTGGTGGAGAAGACAACTGTCTAATGACAAGCAGTCAGATGCAGGGCGAGAGTTAAACCAAAGAGAAAAACAACTGGTAGGTCAAACAACTCGAATCGATACTGTCATTAAAAAAGGCAAGTGTCGTATCCGTTTAGGTGATACTACTTGGTCAGCTGTTAGTAATCACGACTTAGAAGCAGGCACAGAGGTGATCGTCACTGCTGTAGATGGCATAGTATTAACGATTACTCCAACTGAAGAGTAATACAAGCATTCCTTATCAGAGCCATAAGTAGCCCACTTATGGCTTTTTCTCTACAAGTGAATCAATGATCGGGCAATGGCTATTTGAGTCACCTGGACATTGTTCAACCCACTCTTTCAATGTCTTTTGAATTGCCAAAAGACCTTCAATTTTTTTGTTTACTTCTTCCAATTTACTAAGCGCTTTCGCTTTAACGTCGGCACTTTCACGACAAGGGTTGTCAGCTAATTCAACAAGCGCACGGCACTCATCGAGTGAAAAACCCGCACTTCTCGCTTTCGCAACTATACCAAGCTCTTTAATCTGCTTCTTGTCGTAGCTTCTATAACCATTTTCCGAGCGTAAAGGGGCTGTAATAACCCCCTTGTCTTCATAAAGACGAATAGACTTCGTTGATAAATTAGTAAGTTTAGCGGCTTCACTTATGTTCATGATATTACTCTAATAAGCTGATGTATCTTTGGCATTAATTGCCTTTGAGATGCTAACAAATAGTACACCTAGAACACCCCAATGCATAATAAATATAATTTAAGAAAATAAAGTCTGCCACTTATAA
>NZ_AJZD02000356.1 GCF_000272105.2 Vibrio splendidus 12E03 | reverse complement strand
ACAGAGCGGTGGATACGAAAGCAACAACATGTCTTTCCTGAATGTGAGTATCAACACGTTACGTTGACGCTTCCTCACACGCTGTGGCCAATCTTTTGTAATAATTGATTGCTGATATAGGCGTTTTTTAACGCGTACTCACCTTTCGATTGGTCTCACAATTTTTTTAGATTATTTGATTATTAAAAGTGGTTTAATAATAGTTAAATAACTTCTAATTTGAAAAAAATCCGTTATAAAGAGTTAGTAATATAGTTAATCAGTTAAAACGTTACGTTTCCCTAAGACCTTGTATAACGGGGATTTCCGAGTCATTTTGTGTTCAGAACCTCGATGGATTGTGTTCTAAACCACGATGGTGCGTGTTTAGTGGCGTGTTTACAACCACGATGGTGCGTGTTCACAACCACGTTCGTACTGTGTTTCAAACCACGAGTCAATTAATGCCTTACACACCTATTATTAACAGGTTATACACATTTTATTTTGTGGTCAAAACCCCGAACATCAACAATAAAAACAAAACTTAAAAATATACGGTATGTTATTAGTCACTTTTTATTTTTCATAAGTGTTAAAGCGTATGTTTTCTAAATTATGTGTTTAAAACCTCGAAGTTTTTGTTCAAAATAGCATCTGTTTTTGGAGTGTGTGGTTAAAACCCCGAGTTTTAAGTGTTTTTAAATCTTTTATATTCTTCTTTTATACTTCCTTCTTTGTCTTTATAAACAATTATTTTTTCAACTGTTTTTGTTTCTTTTGCTGTTGAATAGGTCACGACATAATCAGGAATGGACTGTTTCTTATCAATCTCTTTTATTTTTCGCCTAAATTCTCGTAATGGAGATTTAACCCCGAATTTATTATAGAGATTTTCTAACCCTATCTCCCATTTCGATTGATTTCCACAATGTTTCCTGCAGAGTTCGTACAATCGTCTATCGTATGGTGATCTTAAAGAAAAATATTGGGGCGCATAAGTTAAGATCTGATTGTTACTTACGGCATCAAACAAAATAGAAGGTAAGATAAGCTCTACATATTTCATTCGACCTGTTTTTTCGTCAGTGATTAAGTCGTAGTCACTAACGAAGCTAAAACCTTTATCCCTCTTTAAACCATTATTATGTGTAGTGGTATAAACGGTTGTGCCTGCTAAACGCTTTAAACTTTCTAGTACCGCTTTATAGGATTTACCGTCAGTACTTTTATTCGTACTTTTTAGAAAATCATACAGTGTAATATGTATCTTTTGACCGACTGCTTGCCCTCTATTTTGTGCCTCTGCTATTTGACCGAAGCAATACAACAATAAATCTTTATCGTGTATCGTTGCCCTACCCTTATCATTTGGTACTATCTCAATTGATGCACCTGTCTTTTTATTATGATAATGATATGTATCAGTATCGACTTTAGAACTAATGCTAAACAAAGGAAACTCCATAGAATGCGTTTCCCCTTTTGGAGACGCATCAATGATATTGGCGACAAATAGTTCTAATTGTTCTGTTGGTATCAAATCTTTAGCCATATCTAAACCTTTTTCAACAATCGTTGAATAATAGCTGTTCTAATCACCGAACTTCGATCTGTCTTGACGTCTTCTTGGGCTTCTACTTCTTTAACTACTTTCTTCACTATATCGAAGGTTTTGACAGTAAGACTCAGATTGATCGTTTTTGTTGTTCCAGGTTCAATGAACTCTTCAGCAATTAAATTATGAAAATCGTCCTTTTCAAACAATTCGGCTAACACATCTTCAAACCAATAAAGACGTTGTTTTTTATTGTAACCAGAAGCAAGAAGGTTAGTTTCAATCTTCTCTACCATCTTTGATGGTATTCTTACGGCTATACGCTTGACTGGTTGTAGAGATGCCTTGTTTGTTTTAATCATTTATAACTGCCCTACTTTTTCTCATCTTTCAAAAAAGTAACTAATAAATTGAATGCTTCATTCAGGTCTTTAGATTTATTTAGATCTAAACTTTCTAACACTTTTTCTGCTTTAAACTCTTTAGTGGCTGCTTCAATAATTCTCTTCATGACATCCACATCAGCTTCTTTACTAATTTTAATGACAGGTTTGTGGGCCGTTAAAGACTGTTTAGTTGGTCTGCCTTCAAGTTTTGCTTTCAGGTCTTCTGGTTCTAATTGTGCTAATGCTGCACATTTTTGAAGACTGGTAATTTTACCTTCCTCAATAGCTTTTATTAAAATATCTGTCTTGTGTTTGACTTTATATTTAATGATCGCTAGATATCTTTGGGCGTCTGCTGTCGATAAGCCGGAGACTGTTCCTAATTTCCTAACGGATATTTTTTCTATTCCGTGCGTTCCGTGGATCAACTTTTCAAGTCTCATCGTTTTTTCAAAGATGGTCATATCTTCACGGTGAACGTTTTCTTCCCATTGCAGAACATCTATTTCGTTTTTAGTTAGACGTTCCTCATTAATTCTTGAAGAAATATATTGTTCACCCAACATAATGTGAGTGAGTAAACGCCTTTCGCCAGAGATTAAGTGAAATACACTGTCCTCTTGCCAAACAACGATTGGGTGTAAGAGTCGAGTAGGGGATTTAAGAACTGCGCAGAACTCAATAATTGACGTTAAATCACCAATTTGTTTTTCTTTAAGTCCAAAGTCCTTTACTACTTTTTCAACGTATTCTTCTATCCAGCCATTATCTTCTTCCTTTTCTAATGACTGATTAATCGGATATTTTACTTGTATTTTCGAAACAAGAACCGTGTCAATCGCTAATTTTCTCGGGTTATCTTGGTCAGTTTTTATATGGGAGATTGGAAGGTTTTTAACTAAGATGCTTTTGCTCTTACTGTCGAGTTGTGAAGCCGTAGCATTTGTCCATTTTTCACTGCTACTTACGTCACCATCAGCTTCAACTTTACCAGTCCCTGCTCTACTTTTATTTGAACCAAACTTTTTAACCACATTAAATCCTTACTGTCTCCGATGGAGACACCTATAAGTTGTTTTTGTTTACTGTCTCCGATGGAGACACTTACTTTTGTTTGAGACGATTATCAATCTCTACAGAACCAAATATTTCACATAAGATGTGTTTACATAAACTTTCACTATGCTTTAAAGCTGTGTGATGTTTACTAATTTGAAATATTGATTTAGGAGAGATGCCTTTTAAGTCTCGCTCAGGGTAGGCGATTGAATAAGGTAGGTAGATATCGTCGGGGAGCATAATAGAACCTAAGCTTTCGTGAAGCATGTCTAAAGTGCCCTTGTGAAGTTTGGTGTTAATTTTAACCTTGTTTGGAACTAAACCAACCAAATTCAACTGATTTTCATCGTCTCTTGCAAAGTTATCGGATTGGATAACTTGTATCATTGCATTAATACCCTGCATTGATTTTTCTTCTGGCTCGAAGGGGATAACAGCGTGAGTTGCGCAACGAATAGCCGATCTGAAAACTGGATTTCTTGACGGCCCTGTATCTAAAACAACCAAATCATAATCTTCACCGACATACTCGTTAAACAAGACCTCTTTAAGACGATTTATGACTTTTTTTTCTATTTGCCCACTTTCATTAGAAAACTCAGTGTTGATTTTTTCAAGAAGAGCAGGGTGTCCCAGTAGACAATCTACTTTTCCAGTAAAACCGTTTTTAGGATTTACAAAGGTCTCGTAAGGTAATACTTCTTTACCGTAAAACGTATCTGCGATTGTTGAACGCTCTTCTATATCTTCACAATCGGGGTCATCTGCGCTCCAATCTGGGTGGATAGGGGGAAGCTGACCACCGGTAGATTGAGAAGAGCTTTCCATTCCTACCCAATAATCCGAACTGTTGCACTGCATATCAAGATCAACGACTAGAACATTCATATGCGTTTTTATAGATGCATATTCAGCAACAATAGAAGAAACTGCCGTTTTACCAACGCCGCCTTTTTGCTGAAAAACACCTAATATCAAGGGTTTCTTTGAACTCATTTCTTTACTCCGATGGGATAAGATATTTAAATAGTATACGTATGTTATTTTGTTTTTTCAACCTTAGATAGAGATAACTTAGACTGTCTCCATCGGAGACAGTCTAAGTCTAGGCTTTCGTGGATTTATGATGCAAAAGGATTAGTTTTCTCTTTAGAAACAGGGGGTAACTGTGTCGATGCCCCTCCTTTCACCCTTTCTGGATAGGGCTTTTCCCTTGGGAAAACTCTTCCCTTGACCCCTTTCCCCTTTGGCGCAGCCTACCCTTTGATACAAAATACTAGTCTTCTGAACCACAGCGCTGGGCGCAGGACATTAGGGGTATTGCTTCAATGTCTATCGGTGGACAATGGTTTGAGTCTTATTGAATATAGGTAATCGTAGTCAGGTTGCTTCAGACGTTTGCTTGGTGAGATAGAGTCATAAAAAGAAGGGAGAGCAATGATGCTCTCCCTTTCTTGTTTACGATGATAGGTCAATCATCTCATGTTGGCAGTGCTGACATTGTAATATCGTGACAGGCTGCTCTTGGCTATAGCGGTTATCTGCTCCAAACTCACCACGCTCTAGGAACGGTGGTTCGTCATTGGCTGGAACATCCAGGGGCTGTAATGCGCCCTGCTCTCCACCGTTGATGCAATAGTTCATGGGTTGCTCCAAAGTTTAGAGGCGAGTGTATACGCCCGTCATGCGCTCAAAGGTCGCTTCCAGTTGGTCGCGGTACACCATTGATTCACATTGAACCTCGATGACGTCACCGTGACGTGCGTTGACCTTTAAAGCGGTCACGGTATACGTGTCGTTGGCCTCCAACTCAATACGCACTTTATTGATGCCCTGTTTGGCTAACCTCGCCGGTAAGGCAAACAATAACCCCCGCTCGATGGCCACGAACTGTTTAGCGCCGGTCATCATGCTGAATCGACGTCCTCCCAGTTGCATGAGAATGGTGTTGGCCACCTGCAGGCGTTGCTCTTTAGAATCGCTCATGCTTTCTCTCCCGTTTGTGTATGGGAGAGTAGACAAAGCGCAAAGACCTCAGGGTCGCCATAAAGCTCAGGGTGCAAATACACATCCATGATGCGGTCTTCGTTGTCCATCACCATCAAGGCCCATAGCGTATTGTGCTCATCACAATAGTAGTGAAATTCACGGTACGGTTCTGAGTTCGTACTCGGTGACACAAACAGTCCACCTGACGTTCTTCGCTCAATCAACGTGATAAGCTGAGATTGCCAGGAGAAGGCTGGACGGTGCACACGTTGTAAGTGAGCCACTTGTGCCAGCATTGAGTGCGACAAGGTGAGGTGGGCCTTTAACGCGTCGCACGGCGGCAAGGTGGTCAGCTGCATGGACAAGGCTTGATAGACGGCGGCCGAATCAACTTGACCGTCATTATCAAAATGCAGGTCGGTTTGATTGGCCATGTTGTCGTCGAGCCAAGCCATCAGCTCAGTCAGTACGTGATTCATGTTGTTCATAGGGTTGCTCCCGTTAAAATAAAAAAGGGAGCGTACCGGGAGGCAAGCTCCCGGTTGGGGTTGAGTTATTGTCGAATGTCACGCATCGCCTGGGCGATGTGTTGCAAGACCTTGTCAGCGCATTGCTCCAACGCTTGTCGGGTAGGATTGGGCTCACGCTCAAGTAACCGTTTCAATTGGCAAGGAAACACCTCCCCGTAGAAGAGGTACAACTTATCAGGCGCGTCTATCTCAAATTGCGCCAGATATTGCTCTATTACAGGAATGATTGTTTCCAGTACGAGAGTGAAAAATTCCAAGTCCCCACCGTTTGAGACCTGCTCAAACAATAAGTGGTTGTCGTCGCCATACGGAAAGCCTTCTTTGAAATACGCAAAGGCTAAGGCATGGTTGGTTGATATGGGTTGCGTCATCATTGTGTCCTTAAAGGTCGATGGGCACCCAAGACCCAATGGGCATCAGATGCCCATTAGGGATAAGCTAAGACGTTAACGTCTTAACGCGTCGTTTGCTTGAGTAAGGATTTGGCTAACGCCACCTCCACACTGTCGCCATCACTGTTGAGTACATCCAATCCATTGTCCGGCATGTCGCCAGAAGTGGATTGAGTGACCGCTATCTTCTTGGCCATCAATACCAGACACGCCATTTGCGCGCTGTCTTGGTAGCCTAAAAAGCTCACGTCCACGTCCTCTCGTTGGCCGATACGCCAGCTGCGTCTTGCCGCTTGCATCAGCGTGTAGACGTTATAGCCAGTGTTGGTAAACACAATCGAAGGGAACTCCAACAAGTCCAGTCCGGTCTTGACCAGCTCTGGGTTGGTGATGAGCACATCAATGCCTCTGTCCACCTGCTCCAGTATCCAATCTTCTCGGTCTTCGGTTTTTACGCTTGAACGCAGCACGGCGCATTTTAAGCCTTGGTCACTTAGCAGTGATTTGAGCCTCGATGCGGTGTCGCGCTTGCCGGTGTAAACGGTGTACACCAAGGTCCGTCGGCCTTTGCGTTTGTTCGCATTGACCATCTCAATGAGCTGTTGCTCTTTGGGGGTTGGTGTCTGCTCATCAAACAAAGCCGGAATATAAGCCAGGGTTTCTTGAGAGCGAGGGTGAGTTACCCTCTCTTCTCGAAACGCGCAATCTGGCCACGCCAGCAGCGCGCTCATGACCACGCCTAATAGGGTTTGGTCTCCAGCGGCTAACGCTTGACGAAGCCTCGCGGTTAAGCGTTGCTCCATGTCGGCGTAATGCATCTGCATCTCATCCTCCATGGCCACTTCAATGAAGTGCTCCTGGTAGTCTGGCAAAATGCCGTCACCCATATCAGCCAGTTTGACGAACACCGTGTAAGGTAAGACAAATTTGGCCACCCCCATCGGCCCAAAACCGGGCGCGCGGGTTTGACTCACTTTGACGTTCTTGCCTTTCGCGGTTTTGTGGTTCACATCGTGGGTCACTTTCATGATTTCCTTGATGATGCCGTGCTCTTGCGAGAACGAGAGGGCGGCGCTGCCGAGCTTTCCTCGGTGGTAACGATAGCCCTCTTCCATCATCACCGATGGCATGGTGCGCCACAGCAGATAAAAAAGGTCTTCCGCATAGCCGCCCATCAGTGTTCCCGTCAGCAGTAAGCACTGTTTTACGCAACCGGCGAGTACCTGCATGGCTTGGCCTTGGGCCGCCCCTGCGTTCTTATATTCATGCGCCTCATCGATGATGAGCCAGTCAAAGAACCCCTTCGGGAAGTAGCGTTTGATGAACTCACTCGCTTGGTAATCGCCTTGACCAAACGCAAATTGCGTTTTGGCCAACTTGCGCTCAATGCGTTCCGATTGTCGGTCGTTAAACACAAACTCCCCGTCTTCATCGAGCAAGTTAACCAGCTCGTAGATGTTGTCCGTCAGCGCTTTCGCCAGCACGCGCTCACCCACGCCATCGAGCAGCTTCCCTGCGGTGACTTTACCGATGGTCGGTAAGGTCTGCAGGGCGCGTGAAATGGTCTTGCTCAGGTTGTCGTGTTGGCGTTGACGTTTAAGCGTCCACAGCGGTGCGCTGCATACTTTACAGCTCTGTTGCACATCGACCGAAAAATGCGTCGGAGCGATAAGCTCGCCCTCTTCATCTCTGGCTAATGCGCCGCAATCCGAGCAACGAACAAAGTCCAATTGAGCGGTTTGCGCCTGCAGACCGTCATGGCCTAACGTGCGTTTGAGCGTCTTGGTTTGATAGGCGCTCTCCCAGTGATACCCCATGCGCATCCGAACCCGGCCTAATATCACGTACTCAGGCCCATCATGAGGCGCCGCTTGTCTCAGCTTGAGCAAAGAGCGCAACGTATCAGGGCCATTGAGCACCCACACCTTGGCGTTATGAACGGTATCGAGAATTTCTCGGCGCCATTTGTACACCAGGTGCGGCGGAGCTAACAGTAAAAAGCGTTTAGCTTTACCTTCGTGGTAAGCCACCGCCGTAGTGGCGATACCCATAATGGTCTTGCCGGTCCCCATTTCGCCGTTGAGAATGCCCGCCGGGGCGCGCTCATCGAGCAGTAGGGTACTGATGGCCTGAATCGCTTCGGCTTGCGCCTCAAACGGAACCCGCTTAAGCGATTGCATCACCGCCGTGCGCCTTTCACACGCCGACTGATAACGCGCCGGGTGCGCCGCTTCGATGTTGGCCAGTAGGCCGTCACCGAATTGGTCGATGAAGTCATGCAGAGACAACACGTTGTCTTGCTCGTTTTGTTGAGTGGTGTCTTGAGTGGTTTCTGTCGAGTCGCTCATCCCATCGCTCCTTGCGGTACGGTTAACACGCCTTGCTGGAGCGCTTCACTGACTAAGGGCTCCATCACGTCAATCTGCAAGTCCAAGTGATACGCAAATACCCCATAGGAGGGCAGCTCGTGAATCATGGATTGCAGTCTCGGTTGTAGGGCCGGTTGCCAATGTTCTAACAGCGGCAAATGACACAGCTGCTTGAGCGTTGGCCACAACGTGGTGTGAGAAAGCGGGGTTTGACTCATCACCGTCATACTTTGACCGCTAGGTTTCAGTAACGACGGATGAATAAGCCAGGTATGCACCCATTCGCCCACGGGCGTGTGTTTGGGTAACCGCGTAGTACGTTTGGTGAGTGACTTCGCCTGGGCAAAGTCGAGCACCAGATTACCGCCTGGCAATTTGACGGTCATGACGCGTATTCCGCCTTCGCTCATCGGTAGTGTGAGCGCGGCGAAAAAGTGTTGCATGGCGCCATCGCGTCCCCATATGGAGAGAAATTGCACTTGGTTATCAGCGGTGGTGACCACCGCATCGAGATAAAGCCCGTTATCGAGCGAAATCAGTGGAGTCTTCATGGTTAGGTTCCTTATTAAAAAATAAGGCGCCTTCCCGTCAGGAAAAGCGCCTGACGGGCAGTGAAGTTATTGTATGACCACGATGCGACCAAAGCGCTCACCCGGGGTGAGGTCAATCGCTCGAATAAGCGGTTGAAATTGGTCTATCACAGTGGTGATGGTTTGACTCTCATCAACAGTGGTCACAGTGCGCTGCACCTTTTGAGTGCCGCCTTTGACCAGCAGTGTCTGAGCGCCATCGTTGCTGTGTACCTTGCCGGCAATTTGTCCCGCCGCGAGCGACAACGACAAATGCCAAGGTGACAGTTTTCTTAACGGCCGAGGCACTTGGTGGTGCCTCGCGAGGTTAAATTGGGTGTCAAAGGTGGGCCAAAGCCCCCCATGCGCCCCAAACGCTTGCTCAAGTTGCCCGGTGTTTGGCCGTATCATTTCAAAACGAAACGACGCGTCATTGACCGGGGCTATTTCAAACGGTCGGGTGGGGGGAGGTCCCAGAGCTTTACCTTCGCCAGCGATTATCAATTGGGTCGCCGTTTGTGTGCGCTCCGTTTGATGCTCTGGCCCTCTCATGTCCGCTTTGCGCCCTAAGATGACCACTTGTTTAAAGCGGCCCGTTGAGGCTTCGAACACCTCGACCTGTCGTAGCCGCATCGCAAGATAACGACTAAACGCAGGCGAGAGAGAGGGATAGGGCACCACCAACGCCAATACGCCGTCGCGCTTTAGCGTGGGGAGCAGGCGTTGAGTGAACTGCACTTCCAGTCTGGCCATGTCACGATGCTGCTTGTCCACCTGGTCGGTGACCACCGCGCCATACGGCGGGTTTAAAAACAGCAACGTTTGACTGCCTGAGCCGATTTGTGTGTCAAACGCATTGCTGCGCAGCACCGAATCGAGGCATTGACTGGCAGTGACGGCTCGCGCTTCATCCAGCTCCACCCCATAGGTGTGAAGCGCGCTCTGCTCATGGTGGTCGATGTGACTCGCCAACTGAGCCAGCGCCTTGCCTTCCCCGCAACACGGGTCGAGCAAGCGCTGAGTGCCCGCTTTGAACCGAAGCCGCTTGGCTATCTGGGTTAAGGTCGCCTCATCGGTCGGGTAATACCCGTCCTTGAGGTAGTTGTGCGCCACGCGCGGGTGCATTACGGCCATTAGCTTGCCTCCTCATCAAGACGAAGGCGCATCCAATGCTGCGCTTTGGGCTCAAACTTCCACACGCGCTCATTATTGATGCGACGCTTGAGGTAAGCCAGTTGTTTGCCCATCACTTCTCGCCCCACTTCTGGGGTGAGCTTGACGATGTCACCAATGTGACTTGGTAATGGCCACAGTGGCCCAAACAAGCTGACTAAGTCCTCTTGACTTTCGTGAGGCGACGCCAACGCCAACGCCTGACTGGCCACGTCTCGCTGCTCGGTCAGCTGTTGCTGCGCCTTGCGCTCTTTGGCTAACGGATCTTCTTCCATTGGCTCGTCTCGTGGCAGCGCCTCTTCTTTGTAATCACTGAGCCAAATGCCGTTAAGCTCGGCGCGTGTTTCAATCACAAATCGGTTGCTGGTTTGATAGCTGCCCGGATAAATACGTTGTAATCCAAAGGTGCCTTGATAGGTGCCTTCGCTGTATTCATCTAAGACCGCGTCTCGAACGGAGAATTGACCAATGTCGGTATCGAGCATGGCGACGTTAAAGTCGCCATAACGCCCGCTAACGGTTTTGATGGTGAGTGTGCCGGGTACTTGGACCATGTTGGCCTCCTGAGTTAAAAGTCAAAAGGCCTCCCACCGGAAGACCTCTCCGGTTAGGGAATAGTAAAAGTTAAAGCCAGCCGCGCTCAGCAAACGAGGTGACGGTTTCACCGACCACAAAGTGGTCGAGGATGCGCACGTCAATCAGTGCCAGAGCATCCGACAATTGCCGTGTGATACGGCGGTCCGCCTGACTGGGCTCGCTGCATAGGCTAGGGTGGTTATGACATAAAATGACTGAGGTGGCATTCCAGAGTAGGGCGCGTTTCACGACCTCTCGGGGGTAGACACTGGCCGAGTTAACGGTGCCATAAAACAATATCTCAAACTCAATCAACTGATGTTGGGTATTAAGAAAGAGCACGCCAAAGACTTCTCTGTCCATTCCCTGCAGTAAGCCACTGAGGGTCCGTTTCGTTTGCTCTGGGCTGTCTAAGGTGGCCCCGCGTGATAAACGGTCGATGGCGATGGCTTTGGCCATATCCAGCAGTTCATCGGGACTCACCGGCTCGGTGAGTTGGTAGTATTCGCCAGGGGCGTCTTGCAGCTCTTGCAATTTGCCTTGGCCATAGGAGGATTGGTATCGCATATCATCACCAATCCATACTGGTCATCGGGAGCGCCGCCGGGTGCTCTGGCAAGTTATGGACTGCTTGACAAAACAACCACCACTCGAAGGCGCTTTTAGGGTGACACACTAAGCGAAACGCTTGTTCATCCCCATATAACCCGGTTATCGGCTCAACCGACATACGCGTGAGCGTTTGCATTAGCAATATCTGCGATTCTGACAGTGCATCGAGTGGCGGCATTGAGTAAAAGGACTTTTCGCATCGGCGTGGGCAACGTGATAAAGGCTCGGCCTGTTTCAATTGCTGCTTAATGCGTTTTATCCAACTCTCAGCCGTACTCCAGCGTCCATTGGGTTTCAGACTGCCAGACTCGACGTCTTCTGACCAACGAATACCAAGGTAACGCACGGCATCAGTCGCCGTTAGAAAACCATGGCAGGACCATTCGTCTCGTACGCGCTTGCCGTCATCATCAAACAAGTTGCTCTCACCAAACTCTCCGGTAAAAACAAACGTGTCAGTGCGAGGCAGTGTCAATCCTAAGTGTTTTTTTACATCGGAATGAAAAGCGTCAGTGACGCTAAGGCCTTGCTGCTCAAACCACGCTTTCGCGTCACTCACCAATGCGGTGATGGGGTAGTGCCACGCTTGCATGGCATAACAGATTGAATAAGACATAGGGTGTGCTCCTAATAAAAAAAAGGAGCACCCATGAAGGGAAGCCCCCTCATGGGTAAAGGTGGTGCAAAGCACCACCGTATTGACGGTCAATGATTATGCGTCGTGCACCTCGTCCTCTTTGGTCGTGATGATGAGCATAGGTTGATCGTGTCGGTCTCGCTCAATGCTGGCAATTAAGTCGAGTGAGCGGTTTACGTACAGGTTATCGAGGCTGGGTGGTTGGCACACAGTAAAGGGCACCTGCGATTGAGCCGGTACTTTACGGGCGGCTCGCCGCGCCAGTTTCAGCAATTGAAGGGTAAGCTTCTCTTTGCTGCACTCAATGATAACGTCCGGTACATCAACCGCTAGAAAGTACGCTTGTTGACTGATGCCTGTGTACGGGAAGTAAAAGCCCGCGTCCTTGGCTGTTGCTGTAATATCAATAAAGCCCGATGGATCGAGGGCGTCATTAAGTACATAGTGACCAAATAGCGGTGGGGTAGTTTGACTCATAATCGCTCCTAATAAAAAGGAGCGCCCCCTTTAGGAGAAAGCTCCTAAAAAGGTGAGGTGATTCGGCAAGATAGCTTGAGTGTTAACGTCTTTGGCGTGCGAACTTCATGCGAAGGATCGGCGCCGCGTTGCGTTGAAGCAGTGTCCAATGCGCAGCAAAAAACGTCATGGGTGCATGACTTTTCCAAACCAGCCAAAAGACCAGTAGAAAGATGCCCCAAAAAACGAAGTTATCGAGTAGGGTTGTGTAGTCCATGTGTTTCTCCTGTTGTAAAACAAGGAAACACTTGCCCAAAGGAAAGGTTTCCTATGGGTGGTGAGGGGTAGCTGATGGATTATCAGTATGCTTTCACTTCTTTAAAAAGAAGCCGCGACACGTTTCAGAGAGCCATTTAAGGGCGGTTAAACCCGTGTGCTTAATACTGGTGCGTCAGTATTCAACGTTTGAAGTATTTAGGTTAAAAGAGGGTATGATGCGTGTCAACCACTTTGTGTTGGTGAGGGCGGTGGTGGTATTGTAAGGGCTTGCACGACTTTTCTAAGTAGGAATATAACGTGGGAATGGATAACCGTTTTATGAATGCACTAGAACTTGATATTGTTAAGACTCTTAATAGTCTTTTAGGTGTATCTTCAGAGCAAGATACAAGGGTTTATGATTTAGCTGAAGCGGTAGTGATACAGTTAGTCAATGAACACTTTATTTCTCAGGAAGCATTCTGTGGTGAACAGTGCCGAATCTGCCAGCTAAATGACGAATTAATTGATTTCCTTGAACCTAGACGGTTAGATAGAGTAACTGTTGAGCGTTGTAATTATGACGCACGCTTGATTGAGTAACCCATCAGGAGTGAAGTACATTAAGAGCTGAACACAAAATTACATTTAGTGTTGGTGTCCAGCCTGGCAAACATGCAATCAATTACTTGCCAGGTAAGCGTTGTATCCAGTTTACTATCTTATCCCACGTATTTTTGTCATGAGTTCCCGTAAGCACAGTTCTATTGTAAAAAGCATCTTGATAACAGCGATCTTCGGTGACCACTCCAATCGTCGGATAGTGTCTGAAGTGACTGAGTAGGTGGTGAACTTTTCTTAATCTTTCATCGTGAGAGTAGCATCGATTTATTATAAAAGATAAAGAGATCTTCTTCCTACTTAACACCTTTGAGTCAAGTAACGATTTTATAAATGGCAAACTGGCATGAAGATCTATTGGTGAGGGAGCCATTGGAATGATGACACCATCCATAAAATGAATATACCTCGCCATTTCCCCTTGTGTGAAGTTAGACGGAGAATCAACGATCACAAAGTCTGTGTCTTTCGGTACTCGGATTTTCAAAGTGAGTTCAGACAAGCTATAAAAAGAGGGGGTGTATGCGCTTACAAATCCTGGAATTATGTTTATTGCCCAATCGTGGCTCGACTTTTGTTTGTCAAAATCGATAAGGGCGACTTTATAACCTTGATTTAAAAGCTGGCTGATTATGCCGATGACAACCGTTGATTTTCCAACCCCTCCTTTTGAGTTCATTATGAGCACCTTTTTGGCTTTTGTGTTTGCTAAGCTAATGGTGTTTTTTCTTAATTGTAAGGGCACTAGAATCCGTCTTATTGGAAGAGAAGGAAATATACTTGAATTTT
>NZ_AJZD02000355.1 GCF_000272105.2 Vibrio splendidus 12E03 | reverse complement strand
TTGCTCTACCTACTGAGCTAAGTCGGCACAAGTGGGGCGCATTTTATTGAATGATTTTCCACCTTGCAATAGGAAATTGAAAAAAAGTGCAAAATTCTCTCACCAAACTCCTACATACGGCTATTTAGCTCAAGGTTTACGTCTTTAACCCGCATCTAGTACAGGAAGATATTTTATTTATCTATCGCTTGATGTATTTTCCATGCACTTGTTTTGTTATCCACTATAGAGTTTTGTATGAGCCCATTTATGTCATTTGACCGCGAACGTTGGTCTGAGCTAAGGAATTTAGTTCCGATGACACTTTCTGAGAGCGACTTAAAGGAGCTTCAAGGCATCAATGAAAAGCTCACAATGGAAGAGGCAGTAGAGATCTATCTACCACTATCTCGTCTATTGAACCTCTATGTGGCAGCCAGACAGAATAGAAACTCGGTACTCCACCAATTTCTAGATAAAAAAGAGAAAGCGCCACCTTTTATCATCGGTATTGCGGGTAGCGTAGCCGTTGGCAAAAGTACCACTGCGCGTCTGCTTAAAGCCCTACTCTCTCGCTGGGAAAACCACCCAAAAGTTGAACTAGTGACAACCGATGGCTTTTTATATCCAAACGAGGTGTTAGAAGATAAAGGGTTGATGAGCAAAAAGGGCTTTCCGGAGTCTTACGATATCAAGCGTTTAGTGAACTTTGTTTCGGATGTAAAAGCTTGCAAGAGAAATGTCACAGCCCCTGTTTACTCGCATCTTACGTACAATATTACTGATGACGTTAAGTGCGTCGACCTACCAGATGTGCTTATTATTGAAGGGCTTAATGTTTTACAAACCGGAATGAATTATCCACACGAGCCACATCGCGTGTTTATTTCAGACTTCCTTGATTTCTCACTCTATGTTGACGCTGATAGCCAACAAATCAAAGAGTGGTACGTCAATCGTTTTATGAAATTCCGCGATGGTGCGTTTACTAAGCCTGGCTCTTACTTTAGTCATTACACTAAGTTATCAAACCAAGCCGCATTGGATAAAGCGGAAGGTATCTGGAGTTCAATTAATGGCTTGAACCTTGAACAAAATATCCTTCCGACAAGAGAAAGGGCTCACCTGATTCTACGTAAAGGCGCAGATCATATGGTTGAAGAAGTGTTACTAAGAAAATAGTAACGCCTTAGTCGCCTTTTCTTAGCGATATCTCGCCACCAATATAGCTCTCGACACCATTCTCAGTTTTGAGCAATACAGCACCTTGTTCATCGATGCCTTGAACAACACCTTCAATTTCTCTAGGTCCAATGATCAACCTAACATTGCGGCCTAAGAAATTATCCAAGCGGTTCCAACGCTCTACAAAATTGGACATCCCTTTCAGCTCATAATCAACAAGAGATTTATCCCAGGCATTGATCAGAGCCTGCGCTAACTGATTTCGTTCTGGCACCTGACCGTCACACACCTCTTTAAGAGAAGTCCATGGCTGTCCAATACCTGATGTTGTAGGATCCATGGATAGGTTTAGCCCTAAACCAATAACAATATGAGCAGCGCCACCGGACTGTCCTGACAGCTCTACCAAGATACCAGCAAGCTTCTTGTCATTGTGGTAAAGGTCGTTCGGCCATTTGAGCTTTACACCTTCTACACCCATCTCTTCCAAAGCTTCAACAACAGCGACACCAACCACAAGGCTTAAGCCCATTGCGGCAGCCATCCCTGCGTCGAGTCTCCAATACATTGAAAGATAGAGGTTTGCACCGAATGGCGATACCCACTCTCGTCCACGGCGTCCACGTCCTGCAGCTTGATATTCAGCAATACAAACAGAACCCGATTCGAGGGTGTTAGTTCGCTCTAATAGATGCTGGTTTGTAGAACCTATGATTGGAATGAGCTCAAGAGAAGCATCGCGACTAACTGCAGACAATTTTTCTTGGTCAAGCATATCTAAACAGCTTGCTAGCTTGTAGCCCTTGCCTTGTACTCGGTAGATATCTAAACCCCACTCTTGAATACCTTTAATGTGCTTACTGATAGCCGCTCGTGATACACCTATCATTTCACCTAGGTCTTCACCTGAATGAAACTCACCGTCAGCAAGACATCTCAATAGCGCTAGCTTGGTACTGTGTTCTCTCATGTCAGGGACTCCAAAGCCTTATCTAGGTTTGTCTCGCGGTCTCGCCCCATAAAACGTACTTCATGTTCCAATCGAATATCGAATTTATTCAAGACGGACTGACGCACTCGCTCTGCAAGCTTAAGGATATCCACAGCAGAAGCCTCATCATAATTGATGATAACCAATGCTTGATTGGGGTGAACCTGAGCGCCACCTTCTATCACGCCCTTGAACTGGCATTGATCAATCAGCCAACCAGCAGCGACTTTGATCATATCATTACTCTCATAACCGACAATGTTTGGGTATAGAGCTAACAGGCGATCAAAATGATCTTTGGTGATCACAGGGTTTTTGAAGAAGCTGCCTGCATTCCCTTGTACTCTAGGGTCTGGCAGCTTACTTGAACGGATAGCACACACTTCATCAAATATAGTACGAGGAGAGAGACTATCGGCTGCTAGGCTTTTCAACGGACCATAGTGATTACATGGCTCCCACTCTTTAGGCAATGTTAAACCAATCGCAACAACAATCGCTTTACCGTAGAGAGCATGTTTGAAAATAGAATCTCGGTAACCAAAGAGACACTCTTCGTTGCTTAATCGCTTAACTGTATAAGTATCCAGGCACAGGGTATCGACATACCCGCATACGTCTTGCAACTCAACACCATACGCACCAATATTCTGAATCGGAGCAGAGCCTGAACAGCCGGGTATCATTGCTAGATTTTCTAGCCCACCAAGCCCTTTATCCACACTCCACTCAACTAAGCTTGGCCAATCCTCCCCACCACTTACATGCAGTAGGTGGTGACTGTCAGTATCGGTCAACTCAATCCCGGCTAATTTATTCACAATGACCAGGCCTGCGAAGTGCTCAGTAAAAAGCATATTACTGCCCTTACCCAGTATCAACTTAGGTAAAGCTGACCATTTAGGGTCTTTGTAAAGCGAAATCAGTTCTTCGGTAGTAGTTACTTCAACCAACGCATCACACGTCTGATCGATGGAAAAAGTATGAACATTTTTTAAACTAGCATTGAGATGGAATTGCATGGCGATATTCAATTAACTTACACTGCGGTCATTCTACAGCAGATAAACCAATGGCGCAGTGACTGAATGAACAATGTCATCATTACTCAATTAGACCCAGTAAAGGTTCCCCTAGTTAAACGTTTCTATAAAGAACATTACCCAACGGGAAAAGCGAATAAAAGTGAACTGATCTATTCTTTATTACTGGATAACGAGCTGTGCGGAGTCGTGCGTTTTCGTACAATAGAAAATAATCGCTTACTTACCGGTATGGCTATATCAAAACAACATCGCGGCAAACAATTAGGCTCGCAGCTTATGGATTATTGTGCGCAAAATACGCTTACGGAAGACGATTACTGCTTTGCTTACGCTCATCTCACCAATTTTTACGCGCGACATGAATTCGTACGAGTAGACCCTAAAGATCTGCCAAATGGATTAAGAGTTTTATACGAGCGCTATTCGAATAGCGGAAAAGATCTCATTCCTATGCATTATCAGCAAAATTGTTAGAGAATGCCTCGATTATCTAGTATTTGGTGCTATCCCTTTGGTAAAATTAAAGGTTCGCAATTTTGCATATTTTTAAGGTAAAACAGTCAATATGATTGCCAGTAGGAATCCATTCATACAGTTGCCAACCATAGCGCAGAATCCTGACAAGTTTGAAGTACTACTATCAGCGCAAGAGTTTCGAACTCGCCTACTTGATGAGATATCTCGCGCAACGACTCGTATTAGTTTAGTCGCTTTGTACCTTGAAGATGATGAGGCTGGCCGTGAGATCCTAACTGCCTTATATGAAGCAAAGCAAAAGAATCCAGAATTAGACGTGAGCGTTTGTGTCGATTGGCACCGAGCGCAGCGTGGATTGATTGGTGCAGAGTCTTCTGAGGGCAATGCAGCCATGTATAAAGAGTTTGCTGAAAAATATCAGCATTCTGTGCCTGTCTATGGCATTCCAGTTCGTGGCAAAGAAGTCTTTGGCGTATTGCACTTAAAAGGCTTTATCGTCGATGACAGCGTAATATACAGCGGTGCAAGCCTTAACAATATCTACCTGAATTACCATGACCGCTATCGCTTTGATCGTTACCACGTTTTAAACAACTCAGCTCTTGCTGACTCAATGTTTACCTACGTACACGAACAGATGGTTGCGGATAGCGCTGTTTATGACCTGGCAGATAAGAACAAGCCTGCGACCAAAGAACTGAAACCAGCGATTCGTCAGTTTCGAGCATCCTTGGCAAGATCTCAGTATCAATTCGATGGTCAAGAGGTTTCAGCAGACCAAGTGGCTGTAACACCATTGGTTGGTATCGGTAAAAGACGTAACCGTCTGAATCAGGGGATCAATCAACTCGTCGCTCAAGCTAAAGATGAAATCTTTATCTGCACACCTTACTTCAACTTCCCACCTAGCCTAGCTAAAGAAGTGAAGAAAGCACTAAAGCGTGGCGTAAAGGTCAGCATTGTCGTTGGCGATAAGACGGCAAATGATTTCTTTATCTCGCCAGAAGAAGAGTTTAAAACGATTGGTGGTCTGCCATACCTTTACGAATTGAACTTACGTCGTTTCGCTAAAGCGAATGAAGCTCATATTGCTAGCCGTAATCTATCAATTCGACTTTGGCAACACGATTCCAATAGCTTCCACCTAAAGGGCATTTGGGTAGATAAGCGCTACATGCTACTAACAGGTAATAATCTAAATCCACGCGCATGGAAGTTGGATCTAGAGAACGGTATCTTTATCCAAGATAACTACCATCACCTTACAGACAAGTTTCAGGCTGAAGTGGATAACATCCTTCAACACACTCAGCTTATCTGTACTTATAAGCAGTTAGACAAGGTAGAGAGCTACCCGATGGAAGTTCAGAAGTTGATTCGTAAGATCACTCGTGTGAAAGCCGATAGGGTGCTTAAGCAAATACTGTAGTCGATGTATTAGAGACACTATTTATCAACGCCTAGCAAACGCTAGGCGTTTTTGTATCTACGAGATAGCGAGATAGCGAGATAGCGAGATAGCGAGATAGGTTTGCTTGATGGTCTTTCGAGTCAACATCTCGATTCATTCATAATAAGAGTGATAGTTTGAAAAGTTAAAATCATATCTTTTCCTAAAAGTCAGTCTAAGGACTATAGATACGTGTATCAGATACAGAGAGCAGCTAAACGAGTACCAATACGAACATAATCGACAATTACCCTTTACGTATCCAAGCAATAACGTTCGTCACTCCTTAGGGCGAAGTACGTACGCGATAGGGAATTTCACATAGTAAAGCAATCAGATTAGTGCTCTGCTCTATTTAGCTTAACTATCAGAGTTAGAAGTGACTACCTGTATTCCCAAGCAGCACCTCCCGATATATAGAGAAGTACTTCATAGCTGGCGATAAGGATCTGCAGCCAAAATCCAAAACGCATACGCCGTAAACAACGAAAGCCTAGTCGTCAGACTAGGCTTTCTAATGGAATAGCGTGAAGTGCAGGGGTTCAGTATCTTTACAGCACCCATATAACCTATAAGCAAAACACTTTTCTTCAAATGTAAAAAAGCCCTGC
>NZ_AJZD02000354.1 GCF_000272105.2 Vibrio splendidus 12E03 | reverse complement strand
GAGGTGGCATTATAGAGATTTCGATCACACAGGCAAGCCCTTTTTGAAGTTTTTCTCGTTTTTTTATTCGTTCGATTAAAAAGAACTCAAAACGCCTCAAAAGTAGGCTTTTCTCTTACATCTCTTGCAGTTTCTTAGAGAATAAAGAGACTTTTTCCCAGTTTGTGTACTCAACTTCCTTGGTTGTATCCGTTTCTCCACCTGTCATATTCATAATGAAGCGAATCATGGTTTTATCGAACCAGTTATAACGTGGGTAATAGAGAGCCCCCGCGAATACACCGATCAAAGTAGGTTGCCATGGGGACTTAAGAAGAAACTTCTTAATATAAGCGCTACCTTCAGGAGTATCTTTACCTTGGTCTTCTTTACGAGCTGTTAAGTTAACGCAGAAGAAAGCGACCTTGTTTGATTGCAACTGAGCAAGGTTGGCATCAATGAACTGATATAGCTTCTTATTGAGGTGGCCATAACGAATCGATGCGCCAATCAAGACTCTGTCGTATTGAGCAAAGTCGACACTAGTAACAGTGTGCAGATCTTGAAGCTCACATTCGAACTCATTCACTTCTTCTTTTATATAGTTCAAGATTTTCTTGGTCTGCCCTTCACGGCTTGAATACAAAAATAGAGCTTTTGCCACAATGTTGTCCTTAGCTACGCCAAAACGTAGGGGTCAATAAAATTAATAAGGTGAATATCTCTAAACGACCAAACAGCATAGATACGATCAGCACCCACTTAGCCTTGTCATTCACATCGCCGAAATGCATTGCCACTTCACCTAAGCCCGGGCCAAGGTTATTCAATGTTGCCGCTACGGCAGAGAAAGCACTCAGCTCATCCATACCGGTTGCAATAAGAGCCAACATACAAACCACAAAAACCAAGGCGTATGCAGAGAAGAAGCCCCAAACCGCATCCACGACACGTTGTGGTAACGCAGAACCGCCAACCTTGATGGTATAGACAGCACGAGGGTGAACAAGACGCTTCATTTCACGAGCACCTTGCAGAGTAAGCAATAAGATTCGAATGACCTTCATCCCACCGCCCGTTGAACCTGCACATCCCCCTATAAAAGAAGAGAATAGGAGTAACACGGGTAAGAACAGTGGCCACTCTGAAAAACCAGTCGTAGTGAAACCAGCAGTCGTGGATATAGATACCGTTTGGAACAAGGCTTGATCAAAAGCATCATAGTACGAATCATAAGAGTGGTGATTCAGCAGTAATAAGAAACAAACTAAGAACAAGACCACCTGAATAAAGATAAAGGCGCGGAATTCCGGATCTTTCCAGTAATACTTAGGGTGCACACCACCAGAAGCAAACGCTGCAAAGTGAAGAGAATAGTTACATGCAGAGATAAGCAGGAACACGACCGTAATCATATTGATTGCAGGACTGTTGAAATAGCCCATGCTTGCATCGTGAGTCGAGAAGCCACCAATCGCAATAGTAGAGAAGCTATGGCTAATTGCATCAAAGAAGCTCATACCTGCAAGCCAAAAAGCTACTGCACAAGCAATCGTTAGGCTCAGGTAGATATACCAAAGCGCTTTTGCCGTTTCAGCAATACGCGGAGTCATCTTGCTATCTTTTACTGGACCAGGGATTTCAGCACGATATAGCTGCATACCACCGATACCCAGAACAGGGAGGATAGCTACCGCCAATACGATGATACCCATACCACCAAACCATTGTAGGAACTGACGGTAAAATAGAATCGCCTTAGGCAGATCATCAAGGCCAACAATCACAGTCGCGCCGGTGGTAGTTAATGCAGAAAAGGATTCGAAGAAAGCATCGGTTACCGACACATTGGGGTTATCGGCGATCAAAAACGGCAGCGCACCCGCACTACCGATTACCGTCCAAAACAGAACAACAATCAAAAAGCCATCACGCGCTTTCAATTCATGCTTATAACGTCGGTTTGGAAACCAGCAAGTTGCTCCACAGAATAAGAGAACGAAGAAGGTCGTCACAAATGGCACACCCGCACCATCTCGATAGATCAGTGCGACGAGCGCAGGAGCAAGCATTGATACACTAAAAAGTGCTAATAATAATCCGACGATTCGAATAATTGAGCGAAATTGCATGAGCTATTGAACGAAGCGAAATGCTTCAAACTTCCTAGTTGTCTTTGACTTTCGTTACCAGTGCCTTAGCACCGCTTTTATTGATCATGGTTTGGGTAAACGAATCTACCTGAAGGAGCTCTATTTCAATAATAAGCTCAACTTGAACACCATAATCCGCTTGGACCTCAACAGCCTGATGCTGAGCCATGATGGATTGTGCGATCGGCACAAAGCCATAGTCTAACTCTAGCCGTAATTTTGTGGTTATTTTTTTCTCGATAGTTTGAAGCAGCTTGAGAGCTTGTTGTACGCCACCACCATAAGCCTTAACCAAACCACCTGTACCAAGCTTGATTCCGCCAGAATAACGAGTGACTACGGCCGTTAATTCACCGACGCCAGAACCAGACAGTTGCGCCAAAATCGGCTTACCCGCTGTACCTGAAGGTTCACCATCATCACTAAAACCCCAAAGCATTGAGTCTTCAGGTCGACCAGCAACAAAACCCCAACAGTTATGTCGTGCTAAAGAATGCTCTTTTTTCACCTGTTCTACGAACTGTTTTGCAGCTTCTACACTTGGAGTATGAGCAAGATGCGTAATAAAGACGCTCTTTTTTATCTCTTCTTCAAACAGAGCCGACGCAGAAGGTATTAAATAAGGCTGTTCATTCATATCGTTAACTTAGTTAATAAGAGCGACGGAGTGTATCACGCGTGAATAATAAGGGTTAGAGGATCTGTGCTATCGCACAATGTTAAACAATTGTTTAAAAAATGTATTGAAATTAATCAAGCAGAGGTACAGACTAAGATAACTGGTCTTACCAGGTATTCTACAATAATAGAAAGATAACAAGATTCTCTCAAACAATCGTGGATTGTATGTCATGGAGATAGACAATGATTTACCAAGCTAACACCCTACAGGTAAAGGAATTACAAGATGGTATTGCGGAATTAAGCTTCTGTGCACCAGCCTCTGTAAACAAACTCGACCTTGCTACTTTAGAATCACTAGACAAAGCGTTAGATACTCTTAATGCTCACGCAGGATTACGTGGTTTAATCTTAACTTCAAACAAAGACGCGTTCATTGTAGGCGCAGACATCACTGAATTTCTCGGCCTATTTGCTAAGCCAGAAGCAGAACTTGATGAGTGGTTAAGATTCGCAAATTCAATCTTCAGCAAGCTCGAAGACCTTCCTGTCCCAACTCTTTCAATGATGCGTGGCCATGCCCTTGGCGGCGGCTGTGAATGTGTACTCGCTACTGATTTCCGTATCGGTGACAAGACCACCAGCATTGGCCTACCTGAAACCAAACTTGGCATCATGCCTGGTTTTGGTGGTTGTGTGCGCCTACCTCGTGTTATCGGTGCTGACAGCGCTATGGAAATTATCACGCAAGGCAAAGCATGCCGTGCAGATGAAGCGCTTAAAGTTGGCTTGTTAGATGCGATTGTTGAAACAGACCAGTTACTAGAATCGGCAATCAACACCGTTTCTCTGGCTGCTAATGAAAAATTAGACTGGCAATTACGCCGTAAACAAAAAACATCAGCGCTTTCACTAAGCAAACTCGAAGCGATGATGAGCTTTACTATGGCTAAAGGCTTAGTGGCTCAAAAAGCAGGGCCTCACTACCCAGCTCCAATTACTTCTGTGATTGCGATTGAAGAAGCAGCACGTAGCAATCGCGATGCAGCACTCGACATCGAACGTAAACACTTCGTTAAGCTAGCAAAATCTGAAGAAGCGAAAGCACTGGTTGGCCTATTCTTAAATGACCAATATATTAAAGGCTTAGCAAAACAGGCTGGTAAATCTGCAAATAAAGCGACTGAACGTGCTGCAGTACTTGGTGCTGGCATCATGGGCGGCGGTATTGCTTACCAGTCAGCATTGAAAGGTGTGCCAGTGATGATGAAAGACATCGCACAGGCATCTCTTGATCTTGGTATGAACGAAGCATCTAAGTTGTTGAACAAACGCTTGTCACGCGGTCGCTTAGATGGGTTCAAGATGGCAGGTATTCTGTCTTCGATTACTCCAAGCTTGCATTATGCAGGTGTTGAGCAATCAGATGTTGTCGTAGAAGCCGTGGTAGAGAACCCTAAAGTAAAAGCGGCAGTGTTGAGCGAAGTTGAAAGTCTGGTCGGTGAAGACACTGTTCTTACATCAAATACCTCTACGATTCCTATCAACCTACTAGCGAAATCTTTGAAGCGCCCTGAAAACTTCTGTGGCATGCACTTCTTTAACCCAGTACATCGCATGCCTTTGGTTGAGATCATCCGAGGTGAGCACACTTCAGAAGAAACCATCAATCGCGTAGTGGCTTACGCCGCGAAGATGGGTAAATCCCCTATCGTTGTGAACGACTGCCCTGGCTTCTTCGTCAACCGTGTACTTTTCCCTTACTTTGGCGGTTTCAGCATGTTGCTACGTGACGGTGCTGACTTCACTAAGATCGATAAAGTCATGGAACGTAAGTTCGGTTGGCCAATGGGCCCTGCATATCTACTAGACGTTGTTGGTCTAGATACAGCACACCACGCGCAAGCTGTGATGGCGCAAGGTTTCCCTGAGCGTATGGGTAAAGAAGGTCGTGATGCGATTGACGCACTTTATGTCGCTGAGAAATACGGTCAGAAGAACGGCAGCGGTTTCTACACATACAGCGTAGATAAACGCGGTCGCCCGAAGAAGACCTTCTCTGAAGACATTCTTCCTATCTTAGCTGACGTATGCCAACAGCCACAAGACTTTGATGACCAGACAATTATCCAACGTGTGATGATTCCAATGATCAACGAAGTAGTGCTTTGTCTAGAAGAAGGCATTATCGCAACACCGCAAGAAGCGGATATGGCACTGGTTTACGGTTTAGGCTTCCCTCCATTCAGAGGCGGCGTATTCCGCTACTTAGACAGTGTGGGCATTGGTAACTTCGTTGAAATGGCGAAAGGCTACCAAGACTTAGGTGCAATGTACCAAGTTCCTCAACTATTGCTTGATATGGCTGCGAAAGGCGAAAGCTTTTACGACGCTCAACAAGCCAGTTCTCTGTAACCCACATTTGGAAAAGGAATAGCAAAATGAAAAATGTAGTTGTTGTTGATTGCCTTCGTACCCCAATGGGACGTTCCAAAGGTGGAGCTTTCCGTCACACTCGCGCTGAAGATCTGTCGGCACATTTGATGAAAGGCATTTTAGAGCGCAACCCAGAAGTAAACCCTGTCGAAATTGAAGATATCTACTGGGGTTGTGTACAACAAACGCTAGAGCAAGGCTTCAACGTTGCACGTAACGCTGCTTTGCTTGCTGGTCTACCGATTGAGATTGGTGCGGTGACGGTCAACCGTTTATGTGGGTCATCTATGCAAGCTCTGCATGATGCAAGTCGCTCTATCATGGTTGGCGATGCTGAAATCTGCCTGATCGGTGGTGTGGAGCACATGGGCCACGTACCAATGAACCACGGTGTTGATTTTCACCCTGGCATGTCTAAACACGTAGCGAAAGCGGCGGGCATGATGGGCCTAACCGCTGAGATGCTAGGTAAAATGCACGGTATTAGCCGTGAAGACCAAGATGCATTCGCAGCACGCTCACATGCTCGTGCTCAGGCAGCAACAGTTGAAGGTCGTTTCAAGAATGAAATCCTGCCAACCGAAGCTCACGCTGCAGACGGTTCTCTGTTCACTCTGGATTACGATGAAGTGATTCGTCCAGAGACAACAGTTGAAGGCTTATCTCAGCTTCGTCCGGTATTTGATCCAGCAAATGGCACGGTAACAGCAGGTACTTCATCAGCCCTGTCTGATGGTGCTTCAGCAATGCTTATCATGAGCGAAGAGAAAGCCAACGCACTTGGCCTTAAAATTCGAGCTCGCGTGAAATCGATGGCTATCGCAGGTTGCGATCCTTCAATCATGGGTTACGGCCCAGTACCAGCAACCCAAAAAGCACTTAAACGTGCAGGGCTAACCATTGAAGATATGGGTGTCATTGAGTTAAATGAAGCGTTTGCTGCTCAATCTCTTCCATGTGCGAAAGACCTAGGTCTACTGGATGTGGTCGATGAGAAAGTAAACCTTAACGGCGGTGCGATTGCGCTTGGCCACCCACTAGGTTGTTCTGGTTCTCGTATCTCTACAACCCTAATTAACCTAATGGAAGCACAAGACGTGAAATACGGCTTAGCGACTATGTGTATTGGCTTAGGCCAAGGTATTGCAACGGTATTTGAACGCCCATAGCGATCACTGACTGTAATACTTGAAGGATAATCTTATGTGCAGCTATATTTATATAGCTGCATTTTTTATTACTCAACGTTCAACAATACGTCGATTCATTCAGCGAACTCAACGAAAGAGAAACCAGCACCAACATCTATGCACAAAACGCATAGATTCAATGTTGATGTTTCATTATTTTTTCTCGGATTATTCAACTAAAGTTACTTCAGTTTCCTAATATTCCTCCACGGAGCAGATCATGTTTAAAGCACTTGTACTAAACCAAGAAGACAAAAAAACTATCGCGTCAGTTTCTCAAATTGAAGAGTCTCAATTACCGGAAGGTAACGTGAAGATCGATGTTAGCTACTCTTCTTTGAACTACAAAGATGGTTTGGCGATTACAGGTAAAGGGCGCATTGTTCGTAACTTCCCAATGGTTCCTGGTATCGACCTTTCAGGTGTTGTTTCACAATCTGATGACCCTCGCTATAAAGCAGGCGACGAAGTTGTTCTAACTGGCTGGGGTGTTGGTGAAGGTCACTGGGGCGGCATGGCTGAAAAAGCGAGCCTAAACGGTGATTGGTTAGTGCCAATGCCAGCAGGTCTAGACGCTAAGAAAGTCATGGCGATCGGTACAGCTGGCTTCACAGCAATGCTTTGTGTGCAAGCTATCGTAGATGCAGGCATCAAACCAGAAGACGGTGAAATCCTAGTAACGGGTGCAAGTGGCGGCGTAGGTAGCGTATCTATCACTCTACTAAACCAACTGGGCTACAAAGTGGCAGCTGTGACTGGTCGTGCTTCTGTAAATGGTGAACTACTTAAATCACTAGGCGCGACACGTATTGTAGAGCGTGCTGAACTAGAAGAACCAGCAAAACCACTAGAAAAACAATTGTGGGCTGGCGCTATCGATACAGTAGGTAGCAAAGTACTTGCCAAAGTGTTGGCGCAAATTGATTACAACGGTGCAGTTGCGATGTGTGGTCTAGCAGGCGGTTTTGACTTACCAACAACAGTAATGCCATTCATTCTGCGTAACGTTCGCCTACAAGGTGTTGACTCGGTAATGTGCCCTCGTGAAAAACGTATTAAAGCATGGGAACAACTGGCTGAACTACTACCAGAATCTTTCTACGCTCAAGCAACCAAAGAAGTATCTTTAGACGGTGCAATTCAAGCAGCAGAAGACATCACTAACGGTCAAATCACTGGTCGCGTAGTCATTAAGCTATAGATTCTCAAACATAAAGTTATCAAACCTTAAGTAACTGCTTTAGGCTTGGATAACCCAAAACAACAAAGGGCTGATTTTTATCAGCCCTTTTGCGTTTTTGTCATTAGGGTCAGTGAACCCAGACTCAGTCCTAGTTAGCCCAAACCGACATCCGCAATACGCTTCTGAATCAACTCACCACACTCTTCTTTTACCACTCTTCTTAACCATTGTTGTGAAGCAGAAGAATCGCAACGCGAGTGCCAGATCAGTGAGTAATCAAACGGCATAAACTCGAATGGTAGCGGTTTAACGACTAAGTCATAACGCTCAGCCACCAAATAAGCCAAATCAGCAGGTACCGTAATCACTAATGGCATTCTATCGACAATCGCCAATGCAGCTTCAAGGTGATAAGCACGCAACACCATTTTACGAGGCTGTTGATTGGCTAATGCGTTGTCTAATAAAGCCTTAACACCATCACTGATCGCAATCATCGCATGCGGGAGTGAAACATAATCTTCAAGGCTTAAAGGTTGATCGGCTAATGGGTGGTTTTTAGATAACAGACACGACACACCAACCGGCCCCAATACTTCTTGATGAAGTGGTGTAATGCTGCCACTCGGACGACAGATCGCCATATCAACGCGTTCTGTGCTGAGTTGTTTAAACAAATGCTCATGCTGCAACGGAGCAAACTCCAAAGATATATTGGGTGCTTGTTCATAAATCTTCGGCAACGCATAAGGCAAGATGGTTTGCATCGCATAGTCGGTGGTTGCAATCAGAAAACGTTCGCTGCAATAGTAAGGATCAAAGTCACTCGGACTCAGCAATTGGCGAAAAGACTCCAAAGGCTGATCAATACGCTGACTGATCTCGAGTGCTTTCTTGGTAGGAATAAGGTGCTGACCTTGGCGTGTAAACAGCGGATCGTTTAGTAATTCTCTTAAACGCCCTAGTACTCGACTGGTTGCCGATTGGCTTAAGTTAAGACGAAGCGCGGCCTGGCTTACGCTGCCCTCTTCAATCAATACCTTTAAAGCGACCAATAAATTAAGGTCTCTACGATAGATGTCTTCTAATTCCACGCCACTTACCTAGCTGTCTACGATTGCCATTAGTCACTAAGTTGTTTATAGCATGCTTTAGATAAAAAAAATCCCGCAATTACGCGGGGAAGCCCAAGAAAATTTGGGGATAGTGTCGGAATGTTGTCGTATCGGAATTCGCTTGCTGTATTCGGGTTAGTGCTCTTGCTCTTCGGCTATGCCTTGCCAACGGCGCATCTCTACCCAAATACCAATAATCGTTGCTACTATGCCAAAAATAGGCATCAGTGAGGTCTCTGTCGATGAGCGTAGTACTAACGCACAAAAAGAAATAAAACAGAGAACCGAATAAATTGTTAATCTATCTAATCCTGTCAACATCGCCACTCCTTAGCTAGTTGCCTTTGCTTTAAGTTGTTATCAACTTGTTAACTAAGTTATAGGAAATGATTCTGTTTGCCAAGCACTTATTGCATATTTTTTCTGCAGACGTATTATTCACTCGTTAGATAGATATAGAGATACAAACCATGACATTCAAACCTGAACTGGCAACCCATACTTTAGAAGCTGAAGGCCTGCGTTGCCCGGAACCAGTAATGATGGTCAGGAAGACAATTAGAAACATGCAGGATGGCGATGTGTTACTGGTAAAAGCTGACGATCCTTCGACAACTCGAGATATTCCGAGCTTTTGTCGATTCATGGATCACCAGTTGGTAGGCCAAGCAACAGAAACCTTGCCTTACCAGTATTTGATCAGAAAGGGATTGGAAGCGTAACGCCCCACCGACTATCAAGTATCAAAAAAGCCGCTCGTACCTTATGTTCTTAAACAGAACTCAGAGTACGAGCGGCTTTTTGTTTATTCGCTTCTAGACTTGTTTTGCAGATGCTCCAGCTGATGCTGAATTTCTCGGATATCTTTGCGCATCGGAATAATATGCGCGACCCGAATCCAAGCCTCTACCGCAAGCGCAGTCATGATGATGGCACCCGCGACCATTGGCAGCCACATGTCCGTCAACACCATGCCTAATAGTGTAAGTGCAAGACCAAAGGTAAATAGATAGCTTTGGCTTTGTGGAGTAATACCCATATAACGCGTCAACATAATCATGCCCTCGTGTTCTTAACTCACAAGATTAAAATATCATGACAAGTATGACAGTTATATGTCCATTCGCTCGATAAACCCCACAATACTGTAAGAGTATGACCTACAACACATTACTCTACTGATTGAGTATAATAAGACTCAATACCACCTGTTAATAGAAAGCCGCAGCGATAGCTAAACCCACGAATAACAAGGCTGTGATCTTACGAATCAGATCAAGAGGCATCTTATCCGCAGACAGTTTACCGATGATCACCACAGGCACATTCGCCAGCAACATACCGATCGTAGTACCCAGAATCACCCACGTTAATGCATCAGAGTATTGAGCCCCTAGAATAGAGGTCGCAATCTGGGTTTTATCACCGATCTCAGCAATGAAGAAGGCGATGAAGCTAGCGACAAATGGGCCTCGGTTAGAGATCTGCTCATCGTCATCCAACTTATCCGGAATCAGAATCCAACCCGCCATAGCGATGAAACTAACCACCAGCACCCACTTTAATACTTCAGGTGAAAGATAGTCGGCGACCACAACCCCGAGCCATGCAGCAAGGGCATGATTGGCAATGGTGGCAAAGAAGATAGCCGTAATGATAGGTATCGGTTTTCGATATCGACTGGCTAATAAAAGGGATAGCAACTGGGTCTTATCACCGATCTCGGCTAAGGCGACAGTTGTAATTGAAATGGCTAAAACGCTCACGACATGCTCATTTGGGATGGAGATTATTATATTTAACCAAAGACAAACCTCGCGCCCCATCCCGGTTCACGATGCTTGTCTAAGGTCTTGCTAAGCGCCACCAAGGTGGTGGTTGCCTCGAACGCCATGATGATTTTGCATCAATTGTGTTGACGAACGAACTCATTCAATAGGGTATGAATAAGTAAGCTACTCCCCAAAGACCGCAAGATTTTAATCACCCACGCTTTCAAACACAAGTGTCAAACTTATCAAAATATCCACTTGTGCCAAAAAACAAACATTAAAGGCAAAAAAAATCCACTAAACGACATTTTAGACCACTAATTAAACAAGATTACCTCTACTCGCTTTACGAATATCTCGGTATACTCAGAGGTTATTTTTCTCATTCATTTAAAAGAATCGCGCGAACCTGACTATGCAAAAATACGATATCAAAACCTTCCAGGGAATGATCCTCGCGCTGCAGGATTACTGGGCTCAAAACGGTTGTACCATTGTTCAACCTCTAGATATGGAAGTAGGTGCAGGCACCTCTCACCCAATGACATGTCTACGAGCACTTGGCCCAGAGCCAATGTCTACAGCTTACGTTCAACCTTCTCGTCGTCCGACCGATGGCCGTTACGGTGAAAACCCTAACCGTCTGCAGCACTACTACCAATTCCAAGTAGCGCTAAAACCATCGCCAGACAATATCCAAGAGTTGTACCTAGGCTCCCTAGAGGTTCTTGGTGTTGACCCACTTGTTCACGACATTCGCTTCGTTGAAGATAACTGGGAAAACCCAACACTAGGCGCATGGGGCCTTGGTTGGGAAGTATGGCTAAACGGCATGGAAGTAACTCAGTTTACTTACTTCCAACAGGTTGGCGGCCTTGAGTGTAAGCCAGTAACTGGCGAGATCACTTACGGTATCGAGCGTCTAGCAATGTACATCCAGGAAGTAGATTCTGTTTACGACCTAGTATGGAACGTGGCACCAGACGGTTCTAACGTGACTTACGGTGACATCTTCCACCAAAACGAAGTTGAGCAATCAACATACAACTTCGAGCACGCAGACGTAGATTTCCTATTCACTTTCTTCGACCAGTGCGAGAAAGAGTGTAAAGAGCTACTTGAGCTTGAGAAGCCACTGCCGCTTCCAGCTTACGAGCGCATTCTAAAAGCAGGTCACGCATTCAACATCCTTGATGCGCGCAAAGCTATCTCTGTAACAGAGCGTCAACGTTACATCCTTCGTATCCGCAACCTGACTAAATCAGTTGCTGAGGCGTACTACGCGTCACGTGAAGCGCTTGGCTTCCCAATGTGTAAGAAGGACAAATAATCATGGCGAAGAATTTTCTAATTGAACTAGGTACGGAAGAGCTTCCACCAACAGCACTTCGTTCTCTAGCAGAAGCATTTGCTTCTAACTTTGAAGCGGGTCTTAAAACGGCTGAACTTTCTCACGAAGGCATCAAGTGGTACGCAGCACCTCGTCGTCTAGCACTTAAAGTAACTGCACTGGCTGAAGGCCAAGCAGACAAAGTGGTTGAGAAGCGTGGCCCTGCTGTTTCTGTTGCATTCGATGCTGAAGGCAACGCGACCAAAGCAGCACAAGGTTGGGCTCGTGGTAACGGTATTACTGTTGAGCAAGCTGACCGTCTGAAAACAGACAAAGGCGAGTGGCTTCTTTTCAAACAAGAAGTGGCTGGCAAACCAGTTCAAGAATTGGTGATGGACATCGCTGCGAAAGCACTGGCTGGCCTACCAATTCCTAAAGCAATGCGCTGGGGTAACTCAGACATTCAATTTATCCGTCCAGTGAAAACACTGACAGTACTGCTAGGCGATGAGCTTGTTGAAGGCGAAATCCTAGGTGTAGCATCTGCTCGTACTATCCGTGGCCACCGTTTCATGGGCGAACAAGAGTTCACAATCGATTCTGCTGACCAATACCCTGCGATCCTAGAAGAGCGCGGTAAAGTAATGGCAGATTACGAAGCGCGTAAAGCGATCATCCTTGCTGATTCGCAAAAAGCGGCAGCTGCGGTTGGCGGTACAGCTGACCTAGAAGATGACCTTGTTGAAGAAGTAACATCTCTGGTTGAATGGCCAGTAGTACTTACAGCGAAGTTCGAAGAAGAGTTCCTAAAAGTCCCTTCTGAAGCGTTGGTTTACACCATGAAAGGTGACCAAAAGTACTTCCCTGTTTACGATGACAACAAGAAGCTACTACCGAACTTCATCTTCGTATCAAACATCGAGTCTAAAGAGCCTCGCCACGTTATCGAAGGTAACGAGAAAGTGGTTCGCCCACGTCTTGCTGATGCTGAATTCTTCTTCAACACAGACCGTAAGCGTCCGCTGATCGACCGCCTGCCTGAGCTAGACCAAGCTATCTTCCAGAAGCAGCTTGGTACTATCAAAGACAAAACAGACCGCATCACAGAACTTGCTGGCTACATTGCTGAGCAAATCGATGCTGACGTTGAAAAGTCTAAGCGTGCTGGACTACTGGCTAAGTGTGACCTAATGACATCAATGGTATTCGAATTTACGGATACTCAAGGTGTAATGGGCATGCACTACGCAACTCACGATGGCGAAGACGAGCAAGTTGCACTAGCACTTTACGAGCAGTACATGCCTCGTTTCGCTGGTGACGACCTACCAAGCACTGGTATCTCTTCAGCAGTAGCAATGGCAGACAAGCTAGACACTATTGTAGGTATCTTCGGTATTGGCCAAGCACCAAAAGGTTCTGACCCATTCGCGCTACGTCGTGCATCATTAGGTGTGCTGCGTATCATCGTTGAAAACGGCTACAACCTAGACCTAACCGATTTGATCGGTAAAGCGAAAGAGCTACTAGGCGACAAGCTAACCAACGACAACGTAGAAGCTGACGTTATCGACTTCATGCTAGGTCGTTTCCGCGCATGGTACCAAGATGCTGGTTTCAGCGTTGATATCATCCAAGCGGTACTAGCACGTCGTCCAACTAAGCCAGCTGACTTTGACCAACGTGTTAAAGCGGTTTCTCACTTCCGTGAACTGGAAGCAGCAGAAGCACTAGCAGCAGCGAACAAGCGTGTAGGTAACATCCTTGCGAAATTCGATGGCGAGCTACCAGCTGAAATCGACCTAACGCTTCTTCAAGAAGACGCAGAGAAAGCACTGGCTGAAAACGTTGAAGTAATGACTGAAGCACTAGAACCAGCATTCGCAACAGGCAACTACCAAGAAGCCCTAAGCAAGCTGGCTGATCTACGTGAACCGGTTGATGCATTCTTCGATAACGTAATGGTTATGGCTGATGACGAAGCGCTTAAGAAGAACCGTCTAACGCTACTGAACAACCTACGTAACCTGTTCCTACAGATTGCTGACATCTCTCTACTGCAAAAATAAGCACAAGTGAGACAGTTACTCTAAGTCATACTCTGAGTAATTAACGGTAAACACCCAAAGGGAAGCGAAAGCTTCCCTTTTTGTTTTTGTGAACCAAGCATTTGTTTGTAGAGGTATTATTGATTAACTGAATGAAACAGCACTCAGACTGTAGAGGGCATTGTTTGCTATAAATAACCTGTTTATTCAGGGGAAGGGAACAATGAAAAAAACAGTACTCGCGCTTTCAATACTCGCACTCAGCGCATGCAGCCAAACCAGTGATGACAGCTTATTGCTGACGATTGATAACAACACTGTCGTATTTGAATCGACAGGAAAAGGCACTGTTATTGCTGAACAGGAACTCGCTAAAGGTAGCTATACCTTCTCTATCAGCGATACTCAAAATACCTGTGGCACCAACTATGCGCTGGCTGAAGAAAACCGCATCAAATTCAATAAACCCCTTCGCCTAGACGACTGTGCCGAGAAGTCTGAATTAGATATCAAGGTCTTTCGCGCTAACACCTATCAGTTTACGCTCAACCCACAGACCAATGAACTCACGGTTCAGATAAAACCGAAGCAACAACAAGTTCAAAGCTTTGCCTGTCCTGTACCCAGTGACCAACCAACCACCATCGATGTTACTCAAACCTTTGATGATGGCACCGTGGTAAGAGACGCTCTTTCAGGCAAACAAGTCACAGTAACTAATGGCAGTGTCACCATGCAGCCTGCAGAAAACAGCCAAGGTGTTCTGCTACTAGAGAAAGTAGAACCAGAAACCAAAGCTGGCTTTAGTTGGGATAACGCCACGGTTTACTTCGTAATGACTGACCGTTTCCATAACGGTAACCCTGATAACGACAACAGTTACGGGCGCAGCCAAGACGGACAAGATGAAATAGCCACCTTCCACGGTGGTGACTTAGCCGGTTTAACCGAAAAACTCGACTACATAGAATCACTCGGTGCTAATGCTATTTGGATAACGTCTCCGTTAGAACAGATCCACGGCTGGGTTGGCGGTGGTGACAGAGGTGATTTCAAGCATTATGGCTACCATGGTTACTACCACCAAGATTGGACCAAGCTTGATGACAACATGGGCACAGAAGACGAGCTGAAAACCTTCATCGATACCGCACACAGCAAAGGCATTCGTGTCGTCTGGGACGTGGTAATGAACCACACTGGTTACGCCACACTCGCCGACATGCAAGAGTTCGACTTTGGTAAGCTCAACCTCACCGATGAAGAAGCAACAAAAACACTTGGTGAAAACTGGACAGACTGGCAACCCACTAAAGGTCAGAACTGGCACTACTTCAATAACTACATCTCTTACAGCGATAAAGAAGCGTGGGAAAAATGGTGGGGTAAGGCATGGCTGCGCAGTGATATCGGCGCTTATGATTCACCGGGTTACAACAACCTCACCATGTCTTTGGCGCACCTGCCCGATTTCAAAACAGAATCGACAGAAACCACCGGGCTACCGAATTTCTATCGCAACAAATCCACCAGCGCGACCGATGAACTTAAAACACCTCGTGAACATCTGATCACTTGGTTGTCTGACTGGGTGCGTGAATACGGCGTTGATGGCTTTAGGGTCGATACCGCTAAGCACGTTGAACTGGAAGCGTGGGCAGAACTTAAAGAGAGCACTAACCAAGCACTCGCTGAGTGGAAACAGAACAACCCAGATAAAGCCTTAGATGACTTACCCTTCTGGATGACAGGAGAAGTGTGGGCGCACAGCGTGGTGAAATCAGACTACTTCGCTAACGGCTTTGATTCGATCATCAACTTTGAATTCCAGAGCGATATCGCACCAAAAGCGCTTAAATGCCTATCCGATCTCGATGCTGATTACCTTCGTTATGCAGAGAAGATCAACAACGACAGCGAATTCAACGTGTTGAGTTACCTATCGTCTCACGACACCTCACTATTCTGGACACAACACGGCAGCGACTTTGCGAAACAGACCAAGGCAGCAAACGCATTAATGCTTGCTCCGGGTGCAGTACAGATCTATTACGGCGACGAAATTGCACGAGACTTTGGCCCAACGGGTTCCGACCCTATGCAAGGCACACGCTCAGACATGCCTTGGGATCAAATCACTGGCGAACGTGCAGAGCTGCTAGAACACTGGCAAGCGCTTGGCCAATTCCGCCAACGTCACCCAGCGGTAGCCCAAGGTAAGCACATAATCCGTAACAGCAAGGGCTACTATGCGTTCGAACGCCAATACCAAGATGACAAAGTATTAATCGTTTATACCGGCTCGAACTAAACCTTCATTAACATAAACACCAGAAACTAAAGGGGAAGCTTAGGCTTCTCCTTTTTTTATCGCTAATGGTACGTTCAATAAGCAAGCTGTTACTCATTAACCAAACTTTATAGAAGTTTTTTACGTGTTAGAGCATTTGGCGCTATGCGTCGCAAAAACATTGCGGTATGTTCAAGGAATACACTGATGGCAGACATAAGGTCTGCCTTAATGACACGTAACAAGCAATCACAATGAATTAGGTAAAATTAGTAATGCAGTTCTCTAAGTTTGGCGAAAAGTTTAATCGATACTCTGGAATCACTCGTTTAATGGATGATTTGAATGATGGCCTGCGCACTCCAGGCGCAATCATGCTCGGTGGTGGTAACCCAGCCGCTATCCCAGCCATGCTCGATTACTTTAACCAAGCCAGTGCCGACATGCTCGCCAATGGAGAACTCATCGCCGCCCTCGCCAACTACGATGGCCCGCAGGGTAAAGACAGCTTCATTAAGTCATTAGCTGCAATGCTAAAAGAGACTTATGGCTGGGACATCAGCGAGAAGAACATCAGCCTAACTAACGGCAGTCAAAGCGGCTTCTTTTATCTATTCAACCTACTAGCAGGCCAACAACCTGACGGTTCGCACAAGAAGATTTTGTTACCGATCGCGCCGGAATACATCGGCTACGGCGATGCTGGCATTGATGACGACATCTTTATTTCTTACCACCCAGAGATCGAGCTGCTAGAAAACCGTCAGTTCAAATACCACGTCGATTTTGAACAACTAAAGGTTGATGACTCAGTCGCAGCTATCTGTGCATCTCGTCCAACCAACCCAACGGGTAACGTACTAACCGACGAAGAAGTACGTAAATTGGATAAGCTGGCGCGTGAAAACAACATCCCATTGCTGATCGACAATGCTTACGGCCTGCCGTTTCCAAACATCATCTTTGAAGATGTCGAACCGTTCTGGAATGAAAATACCATTCTGTGCATGAGTCTTTCTAAACTTGGTTTGCCGGGTGTGCGTTGCGGTATCGTGATTGCGAGTGAAGAAGTCACCCAAGCGCTAACCAACATGAATGGCATCATCAGCTTAGCGCCAAACAGTGTCGGCCCTGCGATTGCCAATCACATGATTGAAAAAGGCGATTTACTACACTTGAGCAGTGAGGTGATCAAACCTTTCTACAAAGATAAGTCACTACGTGCAGTTGAACTGTTACAAGACGCTATCGACGACCCTCGCTTCCGTATTCACAAGCCTGAAGGCGCTATCTTCTTATGGCTATGGTTTGATGAGTTGCCGATCACCACAATGGAACTGTACGACCGCCTTAAAACTCGCGGCGTGTTGATTGTTCCGGGTGAATACTTCTTTATCGGTCAAGAAGACGAGTGGGATCATGCTCACCAGTGCTTACGTATGAACTACGTGCAAGATGATGAAGCGATGCAGAAAGGCATAGCGATCATCGCTGAAGAAGTGAAAAAGGCTTACTCAGAGCAGTAATCAGGGCTTTTAGCTTACTGTAGACCAAATACAAAAAGAGCACCGACCTTCTTCAAGGTACTGGTGCTCTTTCACTTTTACTTCCCGATAGTTTTTGTCACTTGAATACCCTAAATAATTGGGGGTTCAGCTAGGCGACTAGAAAATTCAACCCTATGAGCATAGGGAACCTATGTGATTAGGGGGAATTTACGACGTCAACAACGCTGTAGCTTCAAGTATGACGGGTATTAGCCTTCGATTAGACCATTACCATTAATAGCAATCTTACGCGGTTGCATCGCTTCTGGGATTTCGCGTTCTAGGTCGATGTGAAGAAGACCATTTTCCATGCTTGCACCTACCACTTTTACGTAGTCAGCCAGTTGGAATTTACGCTCGAAATCGCGCTCTGCGATACCTTGGTATACGAAGGCTTTCTCTGCTTCAGCTTTACGCTCACCTTTCACAATTAGCATGTTCTCTTTCTGAGTTAGATCTAATTGGTCATCAGCAAAACCAGCAACTGCCATAGTAATACGGTAGTTGTTCTCGTCTTTTTGCTCGATGTTGTATGGAGGGTAACCGCCAGAAGAGTTCTTCGATGTGTTCGCTTCCATCATGTTGAATAGACGATCGAAGCCGATTGCGTTGCGGTAAAGTGGAGTGAAATCTACAGTTCTCATAATGCTATCCTTTTAGTAAGCAATAGTCTTAGCTGCGAATTTTACTGAGATCGAACCTGTGTGTGACCCAGTAAACAGCTAAGAGATTCAATTCGCATTCCTCGGGTTTCACCTCTATTGGCGACAACGCTGGGACATGGCAATGAATCAATTTTTAAGTTGTGTGCTGCCAAAGTTATCCTCTGTTGAGCGATACTTCGTCAGCGTTAATGAAGGTTCTGTTTCTTCTCTTGTAGAGCAAGACAGTCATCATCTTCACAAATAGATATATGGATTGAACAAAATAGTTTCAAGGGATTATTTTTAATTATTTTTGCAACTCAATATTTTTCAATACCTTACAAACATAAAAAAGCACCATCCAAAGGATAGTGCTTTAAAATGATTTTAGTTTTTTGAGACGAAGCTATTTGGCTTTAGTTCAGGGAACAGGCGCGGAGCATACGAATGTATGTGAGCACCTCTGACACAGAAATTAAGCGAAAGAGCGAAGTATCAAAGAGACTAAACGTCTAGGTTTGCTACTTTAAGTGCATTCTCTTCGATGAAGTTACGACGCGGTTCTACTTGGTCGCCCATCAACGTTGTAAACAACAGATCAGCACCAACAGCATCTTCAATCGTTACTTGCATCATACGACGAGTTTCAGGATCCATCGTTGTTTCCCAAAGCTGATCAGGGTTCATCTCACCTAGACCTTTGTATCGTTGTAGGCTCAGGCCACGACGAGACTCTTTCACTAACCAGTTCAGAGCTTCAACAAAGCTAGAAACCGCTTGAGTACGCTCACCACGCTTAATGTAAGCGCCTTCTTCAATCAAGCCATCAAGTGCTTCAGAAAGATCCGCTAGCTTACCAAACTCTTTAGAGTTAATAAGATCGATGCTCAGAAGATGCTCATGAGTCACACCATGAGTACGAACCACAATCTTAGGAACGCTTAAACCTAGCTCTTCGTGTTTTTCAACTTCAAGGCTGTATTGGCTCGCACCTACTTCTTTCGCGTTTAGCTGCTCAACAAGCTGCTTACCCCAAACTTCAACTGCCGCGTCATCATGACACTGCTCAGCCGTTAGACGAGGAACGTAAATCAGTTCGTGAACCAATGCGCGTGGGTAACGGCGGCTCATTCGATCAACAAGCTTGATGCCTGCATTGTATTGATGAACAAGCTTCTCTAAACCTTCACCTGCAAATGCTGGCGCTTCAGGGTTTACGTGCAGTTCTGCATTGTCTAAAGCCAAAGATACTTGATACTGGTTCATCGCATCTTCATCTTTAATGTACTGCTCTTGCTTACCTTTCTTCACTTTGTAAAGTGGCGGTTGAGCAATGTAGATGTAACCACGTTCAATCAGCTCTGGCATTTGACGGTAGAAGAACGTCAGTAGCAGAGTACGGATGTGAGAACCATCGACATCGGCATCGGTCATGATGATGATGTTGTGGTAACGCAGTTTATCTGGGTTGTATTCGTCACGGCCAATACCACAACCAAGAGCTGTGATTAGCGTTGCTACTTCTTGAGAAGACAGCATTTTATCGAAACGTGCTTTCTCTACGTTAAGGATTTTACCTTTCAGCGGTAGGATTGCTTGGTTCTTACGGTTACGCCCCTGCTTAGCTGAGCCGCCAGCAGAGTCTCCTTCCACAATGTATAGTTCAGACAGTGCAGGATCTTTTTCCTGACAGTCAGCAAGCTTACCTGGAAGACCCGCTAAATCTAATGCGCCTTTACGACGAGTCATTTCACGAGCTTTACGTGCTGCATCACGAGCTCGTGCTGCATCAATAATTTTAGAACAAACTGTTTTCGCTTCACCTGGGTTCTCAATCAGGAACTCAGACAACTTCTCACCCATTGTAGATTCAACGGCAGACTTCACTTCTGAAGAAACCAGCTTATCTTTAGTTTGGCTTGAGAACTTAGGATCAGGCACTTTAACAGAAACAATCGCTGTCAGACCTTCACGAGCATCATCACCAGAGGTCGCAGTCTTCGCTTTCTTAGAGAAGCCTTCCTTGTCCATAAAGCTGTTCAGAGTACGCGTTAGCGCCGCACGGAAACCTGCTAAGTGAGCACCACCATCGCGTTGAGGGATGTTGTTGGTGAAACAGTAGATGTTTTCTTGGTAGCCATCATTCCACTGCATCGCAACTTCAACGGTAATACCGTCTTCACGCTCAGAGTTAAAGTGGAAGATTTTTTGGATGATTGGCGTTTTGTTGGTATTAAGGTGTTCAACAAACGCTTGGATACCGCCTTCGTATTCGAAGTGATCCATTTTGTCTTCTTCGCGCTCGTCAATTAGCTTAATTGACACACCTGAGTTCAAAAACGATAGCTCACGTAAACGCTTAGCTAAAATGTCGTAATGGAACTCGATGTTAGTGAAGGTTTCTTCACTCGGCCAGAAACGAATCTCTGTACCTGTTTTATCCGTGTCACCAATAACCGCTAGTGGCGCTTGAGGCTCACCGTGGCTGTAGGTTTGAGTGTGGATTTTGCCACCACGGTGGATAGTAAGAGTAACTTGCTTAGAAAGTGCGTTAACTACTGAAACACCAACACCGTGCAGACCACCAGATACCTTGTACGAGTTATCATCGAACTTACCACCAGCGTGAAGAACCGTCATGATTACTTCTGCTGCTGATACGTTTTCTTCTGGGTGCAATTCTGTTGGAATACCACGGCCGTCATCGCTTACAGACACAGAACTATCTTCATGGATAGTTACAATGATGTCATTACAGTGACCAGCTAGCGCTTCATCAATAGAGTTATCTACCACCTCAAAAACCATGTGGTGCAGACCGGTACCATCATCCGTGTCGCCAATGTACATTCCAGGACGCTTACGTACCGCATCCAGACCCTTCAGTACTTTAATACTCGATGAATCGTAATTATCTGACATAGTTACTCTCTGACTAATTATCCTTGCTCTATTTTGCCATGTTCCACATGAAACATCCTGCTATTTTCGTCATGCATATCTGCAATCTGATCAGCGGTAATAGAGCTTACAAAAACTTGAGCCTGGGTCGCCTTCAAACACTCAGCAAGACGTGCTCGGCGTTGGCTATCTAATTCGGAAGCGAAGTCATCTATCAAATAGATGCACTGCTTACCTGTCATTTGAGTGAGGTGTTGCCCTTGTGCTACTCGTAGCGCGCACACCATCAACTTCAATTGACCTCGTGACAAGACATCTTCCACTGGAGTGCCGTTCACTTTTATCTTCAGATCCGCTTTGTTTGGCCCACTAAAGGTGTAACCAAGCTGCTGATCCCTTTCAAAATTCTTTTCTAATATCTCGGCGTACGGGGTGTCTTTGTCCCAGCCACGATAGTAGTTAATCTTTATCTCAAACTCAGGAAGGAAGGTCGCACAGATTTCTTCGGCGACTTCTTTGAGCTGATCAACGTAGGTGGCACGCCACTGACTGATGCTTTCAGCTAAACGGGCCAGTTCTTGGTCCCAATAGCTCAGCTCTCGATAGTGGGTTGCCGTTTTCAATAAGGCGTTTCGCTGCTTATTGAGGCGCTTTACCCTGCCCCACGCATCATAAAAGCCCGACTCACTGTGGAAGACTCCCCAATCAATGAATGCTCGGCGATGCTTAGGTCCATCGGTTAGTAAATCAAACCCTTCAGGGTGAATCAACTGCAAAGGTAAGACTTGAGCTAACTGAGCCAACTTTTGCCCAGTTTGACCGCTTATTTTAACCTCTGTCGTGCCATCGCGCTGCTTATTAATGCCAATTGGCAGCTCAAATTGATCCGAGGTCATAAAACGGCCATGTACAAACAGCTCACTACACTCGTTTTGTATGATACGACCGGTCAGTGAACTCTTGAATGAGCGACCGTGTCCGAGCAGATACACCGCTTCAAGGACACTGGTTTTGCCGCTTCCGTTAGCCCCTATAAGAAAGTTAAAGCCTGATGACGGTTGAATGTCACAGGCTTCAATATTTCTAAACTGCTTAACGATTAAGCGCGATAAAGGCATAACGTCTTCATATTAATCTTCAATCACGACTCGGTAGGTCAACATAGGGCAGCTTATAAGCGAATTGGCATAACAACGTACATCGCGCTGTCATCTTGCGCGTTCTCGATAAGAGCACTCGCATTGGCGTCTGACATTGAGATACGAACCTGTTCACAACGCAGTGTGTTCAGAACATCCAAGACGTAGCTTACGTTGAAGCCAATCTCTAGTGCGTCACCGTCGAAGTTAACATCGAGTACTTCTTCTGCTTCTTCTTGCTCTGGGTTGTTCGCGGTAATGCGCATCTCGCTATCCGCAAGGTTAACGCGAACACCACGGAATTTTTCATTCGATAGAATCGCAGCACGAGAAAATGCTGAACGTAATTCATCACAGCCAGCTTCAAGTGTCTTGGTGGTATTTTGCGGCATTACGCGGCGATAATCAGGGAAACGACCATCAACCAGTTTAGAAGTGAAGACATAGTTGTTTACTTCAGCTCGCACGTTAGAGTTACCAATTTGCAGTGTTACTGGCTGCTCAGGTGCATCCAATAGCTTCACTAGCTCTTGAACACCTTTACGAGGAACAATGATCTGCTTCTGAGCAAAATCCGCACCCAGTTGTGCTTGAGATACTGCCATACGGTGACCATCGGTCGCCACGCTGCGCAGGATAGAACCTTCAATCTCAAACAACATACCGTTGAGGTAGTAACGAACATCTTGGTTCGCCATTGAGAATTGTGTTTTCTCGATAAGACCGCGAAGTTCAGCTTGTGTCACTGACACTTCAACTTCACTGCTCCAGTCTTCAATATTTGGAAAATCTGCCGCAGGTAATGTTGCTAAAGAGAAGCGGCTACGACCAGAGCGAACCTGAATACGGTCACCATCCAATACCACAGTGATCACTGAGTTATCTGGCAATCCACGGCAGATATCTAGGAATTTACGTGAAGGTACGGTAATGCTGCCCGCTTCGAAATCACCTTCAAGCGTTACACGGCTGATCAGTTCAACTTCTAGATCCGTCGCTGTCATCGACAACACGTTATCTTCTACTTTAATTAGTAGGTTTCCTAGAATTGGAAGCGTTGGCCTGCCACCGAGTGCGCCAGATACTTGTTGTAATGGCTTAATCAGGTGACTACGTTCAATGGTAAATTTCATATCTTGCTCTTACGGTCTAAATGGCACTGCGTAATAGTACGTGGCCAAGATTCTGCTTATTAAGGTTAAGAATACTGTGTATTAAGAAGAAAGGGTACGAATCAAGTTCGAATAATCTTCTTTAATGTCGTGGCTCTCTTCACGCAGCTGAGCAATCTTACGACAAGCATGCAGTACCGTCGTGTGGTCACGACCACCGAATGCATCGCCAATCTCAGGCAAGCTGTGGTTTGTTAGCTCTTTCGCCAGTGCCATCGCCAATTGACGTGGACGAGCAACAGAACGAGAACGACGCTTAGACAATAGATCAGCGACTTTGATTTTGTAGTACTCAGCGACTGTCTTTTGAATGTTATCAATAGTGACCAGTTTTTCTTGCAGGGCAAGTAGGTCACGCAGTGCTTCACGCACGAAGTCGATCGTGATCGGGCGGCCAGTGAAGTTTGCATTCGCAATAACACGGTTCAATGCGCCTTCTAGCTCACGAACGTTAGAGCGCAGACGCTTCGCAATAAAGAACGCCACTTCATCTGCAAGGTGAATTTGGTGGTCTTCGGCTTTCTTCATCAAGATCGCAACACGCGTCTCAAGCTCTGGTGGCTCAATCGCTACCGTCAAACCCCAGCCAAAGCGAGATTTAAGACGATCTTCTACCCCGTTGATCTCTTTTGGATAACGGTCAGACGTTAGGATGATCTGTTGGTTGCCTTCAAGCAGCGCATTAAAGGTATGGAAGAACTCTTCTTGAGAACGCTCTTTATTAGCAAAGAATTGGATGTCATCGATGAGCAATGCATCAACACTACGGTAGTAGCGCTTAAATTCTTCGATCGCGTTGTTTTGTAGGGCTTTTACCATATCCTGAACAAAACGCTCTGAGTGCATGTAAACCACTTTCGCATTCGGCTTATTATCAACAATGGCGTTACCCACCGCATGCAACAAGTGCGTTTTACCTAAACCAGTGCCGCCGTATAGGAACAACGGGTTGTAGGCTGTACCTGGATTATCAGAAACCTGACGTGCCGCTGCCAAACCCAGTTGGTTCGACTTACCTTCAACAAAGTTATTGAACTTATGTTTTGGGTTCACGTTTGAGCGGTGATTCAAGTCAACCGCGACAGGCTCTTCATCACGCCAGATATTATGGACAGGCTTGCGAGCTTGTAATTGCGCAGGTGCTGATGACTCAGCGGCCACATCGGCTGCAGTACGAGTCTGAGTTGGTGCCGGTGTCGCTGGCTTTGGTGCAATCACACGCTTGCTTCCCACTTCAAAATGAAGATGTGGGATATCGTTACCGCAATATTCTTGCAGCAGACGGTTAATGCTATTTAGATACTTATCACGAACCCAATCGAGTACGAAACGGTTCGGTGCAAATAGAGTTAGAGTATTGTCATTGAGTTCCGCTTGTAACGGACGAACCCACATACTGAATTCTGTAGCTGGTAACTCTTCTTGAAGCTGTTGCAAACACTGCAACCAAAGCGAAGATGACACGGTGCCCTCACTCTATTTAAAGTAATATGAAATGACCGCTAATTTTACCTGTTGATAAGTCAGATCACCAGCAATTGATCACAGATCCAGTGAATAAGATCCAAGTTATTCACAATAAATTTGTAATTTATCGGTGGATCCACACATCTTGCCCCTAATTTACTCACACAATGATCCACTTATGCCCGGATCCTTGCTAGTTATCCCCAAATTGGGAATTCAATCTGGTTATGGTTAATAACATCTGGTTATTTATTCTAGTGAGCATTTTCCCAGTAACATCCAAACCCATAAATATAAGGAGTTACCAAATGAATAACTGGATTAAGGCTGCAATTGCGGCTATCGCACTCTCTGCTGCTACTGTTCAAGCTGCGACTGAAGTTAAAGTCGGCATGTCTGGTCGCTATTTCCCGTTTACGTTCGTTAAACAAGACCAACTACAGGGTTTTGAAGTGGATTTATGGGATGAGATCGGTAAGCGTAACGATTACAAGGTTGAATACGTAACGGCAAACTTCTCTGGTCTGTTTGGTCTTCTTGAAACGGGTCGCATCGATACCATTTCAAACCAAATTACAATGACGGATGCACGTAAAGCGAAATACCTATTCGCAGACCCATACGTAGTAGACGGCGCACAAATTACCGTTCGTAAAGGTAATGACAGCATTAAAGGTATCGAAGACCTTGATGGCAAGACAGTTGCGGTAAACCTAGGCTCAAATTTTGAACAACTGCTTCGCAGCTACGACAAAGATGGCAAGATCAATGTAAAAACCTATGATACGGGCATTGAACATGATGTGGCACTAGGCCGTGCGGATGCATTCGTAATGGATCGCCTATCAGCACTAGAGCTTATCAAGAAGACTGGTCTACCATTACAACTGGCGGGCCAGCCATTCGAAACAATTGAAAACGCTTGGCCTTTCGTCGACAACGATAACGGCAAAAAACTGCAAGCAGAAGTAAATGAAGCATTAGCAGCAATGCGCGCAGATGGTACGCTAGAAAGTATCTCTCAGAAGTGGTTTGGTGCGGACATTACTCAGAAGTAATTACTCACTTTCTCCATTCAAGGCCCACTGCTTTATACAGCGGTGGGCTTTTTGCTTTTGTGCACTGATTAAAAAACCTGATAGAACAGTACTTACATATAGAACAACACTGCCAATAAAAATACGAGATAGATTATGGGATTTGACTTTAATTACATGCTAGAGCTGTTGCCGATACTACTGAAGTATTTAGGCACCACGATGGAGATGGCGACTTGGGGCTTGTTCTTTGCTCTGATTCTGTCTCTGATACTGGCGAATATTCGTGTATTCAAAATCCCAGTACTCGACCAACTGAGCCAGCTGTACATTAGCTTCTTCCGAGGCACCCCACTGTTGGTGCAGCTGTTCCTCCTTTATTACGGCTTACCGCAAGTCTTCCCGTGGATGGTTGGGTTGGATGCCTTCAGCGCCGCTGTGATTGGCTTAACCCTGCACTTTGCCGCGTATATGGCAGAAAGTATTCGTGCCGCGATTATCGGTATTGACCGCAGCCAGATGGAAGCCAGCCTTTCGGTCGGTATGACAACCAGCCAAGCGATGCGCCGAGTGATCTTGCCGCAAGCAACTCGCGTGGCACTGCCGTCATTGATGAACTACTTCATCGACATGATCAAATCGACTTCACTTGCTTTCACCTTAGGTGTCGCCGAAATCATGGCTAAAGCTCAGATGGAGGCTTCTTCAAGTTTCCGCTTCTTCGAGGCTTTCTTAGCGGTAGCGCTGATTTACTGGGGCGTGGTGGTTATCCTCACTCGTATTCAAATTTGGGCCGAAGTGAAACTGAATAAGGCGTATGTACGATGATCAAATTACAAAATATCCACAAGCAGTTTGGTGACACCGAAGTTTTGAAAGGGATCGACCTAGAAATCAAACAAGGTGAGATAATTGTCATCATAGGTTCAAGTGGTACGGGTAAGTCTACCCTACTGCGTTGTGTGAATTTTCTAGAGCAAGCCGATCAAGGCACAATTTCGATTGATGATATCAAGGTTGATACTCAGAAACACACTAAGGCAGAGGTGCTTGCACTGCGTCGTAAAACCGGTTTTGTGTTCCAAAACTATGCACTGTTCGCTCACCAAACCGCGAGACAGAATATTGCTGAAGGTTTAATTACCGTTCGTGGTTGGAAAAAACAGCAAGCCCATGAAAAAGCACAACAAATACTTGATGATATTGGCTTAGGTGACAAAGGTGATAGCTACCCAGCCGCGCTCTCTGGTGGCCAGCAACAACGGGTGGGTATTGGCCGTGCAATGGCACTACAACCCGAGCTTTTACTGTTTGATGAGCCGACTTCAGCGCTAGATCCTGAGTGGGTTGGAGAAGTGCTTAACCTAATGAAAAAACTGGCAAATCAGCATCAAACCATGTTGGTGGTTACCCATGAAATGCAGTTCGCTAGAGAGGTCGCAGACCGAGTGATCTTCATGGCTGACGGCCATATTGTCGAGCAGGGATCTCCACAGGATATTTTTGGTAATCCACAGGATCCTAATTTAAAAAAATTCTTAAATAAGGTTGGGATCGACTAAGGATCCTTGTGATTTTAGTTATTCTACGTATAATCCCCCGACCGGAATTTTAGTTAACCCAATCATTGACACTTTTTGTGACAGTGATTACAATTCCGCCTCTTTGTTGAGAGGCGTCGGTTTTCCTTTCTTATATAAAGAAGAGAAAAAATGCCCACGCCGGGTTTAACAAAAACCTAAAACTACTGATCAGTAAGGTAATTACAATGAAACGCACTTTTCAACCTACAGTTCTAAAGCGTAAGCGTACTCACGGTTTCCGTGCTCGCATGGCTACTAAGAACGGTCGCGCAACAATCAATGCACGTCGTGCAAAAGGCCGTAAGCGTCTTTCTAAGTAATCTTTGATTATTTTGAATAAGCTAGCCTTCGGTCGGGAGTTACGCTTGTTAACTCCCGAACATTATCAAAATGTCTTCAAGCAAGCTCATCGAGCTGGCTCCCCTCATTTCACCATCATTGCCCGAAATAACTCTCTTTCAAATCCTCGCCTTGGATTAGCCGTTCCGAAAAAGCAGATTAAAACCGCCGTGGGTCGTAACCGATTCAAGCGTCTTACTCGTGAAAGCTTTCGTAACACTCAACACAAACTTCCTAACAAAGATTTTGTTGTAATCGCAAAGAAGAGCGCGCAAGATTTAAGCAATGAAGAAATGTTCAAGCTACTCGACAAATTATGGCTTCGCCTGTCTCGCCCTTCGCGTGGATAGCGCTAATACCCATCTATTTTTATAGATGGTTTATTAGTCCACTCATCGGCCCACGCTGCCGATTTACTCCAACCTGCTCTTTATATGCGATAGAAGCGTTGAAAGCTCACGGTTTTGTAAAAGGGTGTTGGTTATCAGGCAAACGTCTATTAAAATGCCATCCTTTGAACGAAGGGGGCTTTGACCCCGTTCCACCAGTCCAAAAACAAGACAGAGATAAATAACGATGGATTCTCAACGTAATATCCTGTTAATCGCATTGGCTTTGGTTTCTTTCCTACTTTTCCAACAATGGAACGTAGCTCAGAATCCAGCACCACAAGCGGTTGAGCAGGCACAATCTGGCAGCACCCTACCAGCGCCATCTTATGCAGATGATCTAGACCCGGCTCCTGGTCAAGTTGCTTCTTCTGCTAAAACTATCACAGTAACAACTGATGTACTGACTCTGTCAATTGATACGGTTGGTGGTGATGTCGTTAAAGCAAACCTAAACGATTACTCTGCTGAGTTCGATTCTGAAGATACGTTTGTTCTTCTTAAAAACGAACCAGGTCACCAATTTATCGCACAAAGCGGTCTAGTGGGTCCTCAAGGTATCGATTTAAGCAGCACAAACCGCCCAAGCTACACAGTTTCAGCAGACAGCTTCACGCTTGCTGATGGTCAGGATGAACTACGCATCCCGATGACTTACCAAGCGAACGGCCTTGATTACACGAAAACATTCATCCTTAAGCGCGGCAGCTACGCAATGGATGTTGAATACGATGTAGTCAACAACTCTGGTAACAACGCGACATTCGGCATGTACGCTCACCTACGTCAGAACGTAATGGATGACGGCGGTAGTCTAACAATGCCAACTTACCGTGGTGGTGCTTACTCTACGGAAGATACGCGTTACAAAAAATACAGCTTCGACGACATGCAAGATCGCAACCTGTCTCTTAACCTAGCAAACGGTCAAGGTTGGGCAGCGATGATTCAGCACTACTTTGCAAGTGCATGGATCCCACGCGACGAAGCAGGCAGCAACCTTTACACTCGTGTAATTGGTAACCTTGGCGACATCGGTGTTCGCATGCCGAACAAAACCATCGCTACTGGCGACGAAGCAAACTTCAAAGCAACGCTTTGGGTTGGTCCTAAACTTCAAGACCAAATGGCTGCTGTTGCACCAAACCTAGACCTAGTAGTTGACTACGGTTGGTTATGGTTCATTGCTAAACCACTTCATACTCTGCTTTCGTTCATTCAAGGCATCGTTGTGAACTGGGGTCTGGCAATCATCTGTCTAACTTTCATCGTTCGTGGTGCTATGTACCCACTAACGAAAGCTCAGTACACGTCTATGGCGAAAATGCGTATGCTTCAGCCTAAGCTGACTGCAATGCGTGAGCGTATTGGCGACGACCGCCAACGCATGAGCCAAGAAATGATGGAGCTTTACAAGAAAGAGAAAGTAAACCCACTAGGTGGCTGTTTACCTATCCTTCTGCAAATGCCTATCTTCATTTCGCTATACTGGGCACTAATGGAGTCTGTTGAACTGCGTCACTCACCGTTCTTCGGTTGGATTACTGACCTTTCAGCACAAGACCCATACTACATCTTGCCACTTCTGATGGGTGCTTCAATGTTCCTAATCCAGAAGATGAGCCCGACAACTGTAACGGATCCAATGCAGCAGAAGATCATGACCTTTATGCCGGTTATGTTCACATTCTTCTTCCTGTTCTTCCCTTCAGGTCTGGTTCTATACTGGCTAGTATCGAACATCGTAACTCTGATTCAGCAAACGCTTATCTACCGCGCGCTGGAAAAGAAAGGCTTACATTCTAAGTAAGCTCGATAATCGAAAGAGATAAAGAAAGGCGACCAAAAGGTCGCCTTTTTGTTTTTAGCTGATTACAATTCAGCTAATTGATTAATCGTGAGCGCCCCTTTTTGGCTTTCACATGCTAGCAGGCACAACTATGACTACAGATACGATTGTTGCTCAAGCGACTGCACCCGGCCGTGGCGGCGTCGGTATTATTCGCGTTTCAGGCCCACAAGCAGCCCAAGTTGCGCTTGAAGTTACCGGCAAAGTACTGAAACCACGTTACGCTGAGTACACCCCTTTTAAATCTCACGATGGTTTAGAGCTAGACCAAGGTATCGCGCTTTACTTTCCTAACCCGCACTCGTTTACCGGTGAAGACGTATTAGAGCTACAAGGCCACGGTGGTCCTGTGGTAATGGATATGCTCATCAAGCGCATCCTCGCGATTCCAGGGCTACGCGCAGCTCGCCCAGGTGAGTTCTCGGAGCGTGCCTTCTTGAACGACAAGATGGATTTAACCCAAGCAGAAGCAATTGCTGACCTCATTGATGCCAGTTCAGAAGAAGCGGCGAAATCAGCTCTGCAATCGTTGCAAGGTGAGTTTTCAAAACGCATTAATACGCTGGTGGACTCTCTGATTCACTTACGCATCTATGTTGAAGCCGCTATCGACTTCCCAGAAGAAGAGATTGATTTCCTTGCTGACGGTAAAGTAAGTGCTGACTTACAAGCTATCATCGACAACCTCGAAGCGGTTCGCCAAGAAGCCAATCAAGGTGCCATCATGCGTGAAGGCATGAAGGTGGTGATTGCAGGTCGTCCTAATGCCGGTAAGTCGAGCTTACTGAATGCATTATCGGGTAAAGACTCCGCGATTGTGACTGATATTGCTGGTACCACGCGTGATGTACTGCGTGAACATATCCATATTGATGGTATGCCATTGCACATTATTGATACCGCAGGCCTGCGTGAAGCCTCGGATGAAGTCGAAAAAATCGGTATTGAACGCGCTTGGGAAGAAATTGCTCAAGCCGATCGCGTTTTATTTATGGTCGATGGCACCACTACCGATGCAACCGACCCGAAAGATATCTGGCCAGATTTCGTTGATCGTCTGCCGAATAACATCGGAATGACCGTGATTCGTAACAAAGCCGATCAAACCGGTGAAAATCTCGGGATTTGCCATGTTAATGATCCAACTCTGATTCGACTATCAGCAAAGACGGGACAAGGCGTTGATGCGCTGCGTAATCATTTAAAAGATTGCATGGGCTTTGCTGGTGGTAATGAAGGTGGCTTCATGGCACGTCGTCGCCACTTAGATGCCCTAGAACGCGCATCTGAGCACTTAGATATTGGTCAGCAACAGCTCGAAGGCTATATGGCAGGGGAAATTTTGGCAGAAGAACTGCGTATAACGCAGCAACACCTTAACGAGATTACTGGTGAGTTCAGTTCCGATGACCTACTCGGCCGTATCTTCACCTCTTTCTGTATTGGTAAATAACCTTTAAAGGCCGGCTCATGCTGGCCTTTTTCTTTAGTAAGGACAGCTTAATGATCCACATTATTACAGGCAGCACCTTAGGTGGTGCAGAGTACGTTGGCGATCACCTTAATGATCTTCTTGAAGAGCAAGGCCACGAGATCACCCTTCATAATCAGCCTGAATTCGATGATATTCCCCAACAAGGCTTTTGGTTGCTGGTGACTTCAACTCATGGTGCGGGTGAATTTCCAGATAATATTAAGCCGTTTATCGACGCATTGACCCAGCAATCTCCAGATTTAAGCCAGGTTCGCTTTGCTGTCGTGGCGCTTGGTGATTCGAGTTACGATACCTTCTGTTTGGCGGGAAAATCAGTCCACAGCCAGATGAAAGAGCTCGGTGCTCAGCCTATTTCTGACTGTTTTACCATCGATGTATTGGAAACTCCGGTACCAGAAGACGCAGCAGAAGCTTGGTTTAACGATCATAGCGACCAGTTTTAACCTCTCTCCTCTCTCAAAAAGCGGCTTATGCCGCTTTTTTTGTCTCTGAACACCGAGATTGTGAATAACTTTTTTTCAAAAACATCGAAAATTAGCGATCTATTTTCAATTTCTGCTGTGGATAAGATCATACATATACGGTGATTAACCTATAGTTATCCAAATAACAAGTTTTAGGCTAATTTCCACCTGTGAATAAGTAGCCATTTTGATCCCAGCTAATCCTCATCCTGATCAAAGTTAGATCACATCATTTGATCCAAAAAAGATCCATGATCTCGTTGATCATTTTCGACTTATCCACAGACACCCTCGATCCTAATAATAGATCTAATAAAAGATCTCCTTAAAGATCTTATCTATATTAATTAAAAACAGCTTTTTCGAAAAATCCCAAAAACGTTTTCTCAGGCTATGAAAACAGGTAGAATATCGCTCCTTTTTATCAATCTAGAAAACGTTTGAATACCTGAGGTCGGTTCATGCTTTATCACGAAAAATTTGACGTCATCGTTGTTGGTGGTGGCCATGCAGGAACGGAAGCCGCACTCGCATCTGCACGTACTGGCCAAAGTACGTTATTACTTACTCATAATATCGATACGCTAGGACAAATGTCTTGTAACCCAGCCATTGGCGGGATCGGTAAGGGCCACTTGGTAAAAGAGGTCGATGCAATGGGTGGATTAATGGCGCAAGCTATTGATCATGCAGGTATTCAGTTCAGAACATTGAACGCATCAAAAGGCCCTGCGGTTCGTGCTACTCGAGCACAAGCTGACCGCGCACTGTACAAAGCCTTTGTTCGCAACGTTCTTGAAAACACGCCAAACCTGACTTTGTTCCAACAGTCGGTTGATGACTTGATCGTTGAACAGGATCAAGTGGTGGGTGTGGTAACACAGATGGGCCTTAAGTTCCGCGCAAGCGCTGTGGTTCTGACTGTGGGCACATTCCTAGGCGGTAAGATCCATATTGGTATGGAAAGTTCTTCAGGTGGCCGTGCTGGCGATCCACCATCGATCGCACTGGCTGACCGTCTTCGTGATCTTCCATTCCGAGTTGATCGCCTGAAAACAGGTACACCTCCTCGTATCGATGCACGTAGCGTTGATTTTTCTGAGCTTGAGGTTCAACACGGTGATAACCCGACGCCTGTTTTCTCGTTCATGGGCAGCCGAGCTCAACAACCTCGTCAAATTCCATGTTACATCACGCATACCAATGAAAATACGCATGACGTAATTCGTGCCAACCTTGATCGCAGCCCTATGTACGCGGGTGTGATTGAAGGCATTGGCCCTCGTTACTGTCCTTCGATTGAAGACAAAGTAATGCGTTTTGCAGACAAGAACAGTCACCAAATTTTTATTGAGCCTGAAGGTCTCACGACTCATGAGCTATACCCGAATGGTATATCTACCAGTCTACCGTTTGATGTACAGGTTCAAATTGTTCGTTCGATGAAGGGCTTTGAAAATGCTCATATCGTTCGCCCTGGCTATGCGATTGAGTACGATTTCTTTGATCCTCGCGACCTTAAGCTGACTTACGAAACTAAGTTTATTAAAGGTCTATTCTTTGCGGGTCAAATCAACGGTACCACTGGCTACGAAGAAGCGGCTGCACAAGGCTTGATGGCGGGTCTGAATGCAAGTTTGTTTACTCAAGGCAAAGAAGGCTGGAGTCCGCGTCGTGACCAAGCTTACATGGGTGTGCTTATTGACGACCTATCTACCATGGGTACCAAAGAACCTTACCGCATGTTTACGTCTCGTGCGGAATACCGTTTGCTGCTTCGTGAAGACAATGCCGATATCCGCTTGACTGAAAAGTCGCGTGAACTTGGCCTAGTCGACGATGCTCGTTGGGCTCGTTTCAACGAGAAGATGGAAAACATGGAGAAAGAGCGTCAACGTCTGAAAGAGACTTGGATTAACCCAAAATCTGAAGATATTGATCAACTGAACCAAATTCTTAAAACACCAATGTCTCGTGAAGCGAGCGGTGAAGATCTTCTTCGTCGTCCTGAAATGACTTATTCACAGTTAACTGCATTGGATCGTTTTGGTCCTGCACTGGAAGATCAACAAGCATCTGAGCAAGTTGAGATCCAAGTGAAGTACGATGGTTACATTCAGCGCCAACAAGACGAAATTGAAAAATCACTGCGTCATGAAAACACCAAACTGCCTGCTGATATCGATTACAGCAAGGTAAAAGGACTTTCTAACGAAGTGGTTCTTAAACTGACGATAGCTAAGCCTGACTCAATTGGTATTGCTTCGCGAATTTCAGGTATCACACCTGCAGCAATCTCAATTCTATTGGTTTACTTGAAAAAACACGGCCTGTTGAAAAAAGGTGAGGAAGCATAATGAGCGCATTACGCGAAAAACTGGATCACCTGATTGGCCAGACTGAACTTGAAGTATCTGAAAAGCAACGTGGCCAGTTAGTTGGCTACGTTGAGTTACTGAATAAGTGGAACAAAGCTTATAACCTAACGTCAGTTCGTGACCCGCAAGAAATGATGGTGAAACATATCTTAGATAGCATCATTGTTAGCACTCACTTACAAGGTAAGCGCTTTATCGATGTTGGCACGGGGCCTGGTCTTCCTGGGATTCCGCTCTCAATCATGAATCCAGACTGCGAGTTTTACTTGCTAGACAGCTTAGGTAAGCGTATTCGTTTTATCAAACAGGTGATTCATGAGCTGGGTATCGACAACGTGGTACCGGTTCAAAGTCGCGTTGAAGAATTTCAACCAGAAGAAAAGTTTGATGCAGTGCTCAGTCGTGCATTTGCGTCAATGACAGACATGGTAGAGTGGTGTCACCATTTACCTAAAGAGCAATCCGGTGTATTTTTGGCTCTTAAGGGACAACATCCTAGAGACGAAATCGACCTGTTACCTGAATGGTGTTCAGTGACAGACATTAAAGCTTTGCAAGTGCCAGAGCTTGATGGAGAGCGTCATCTAGTTACTTTATCGCGTCAGGGATAATCAGCGAGGCCATAGTGGGTAGAATCGTAGCAATTGCCAACCAAAAGGGCGGCGTAGGAAAAACAACAACTTGCATTAATTTAGCAGCATCAATGGCGGCAACAAAACGCAAGATATTGGTTGTTGACCTCGATCCTCAAGGTAATGCCACTATGGCGAGCGGTGTCGACAAGTATCAAGTTGAAGCAACTGCTTACGATTTGTTGGTTGAAGACACCCCATTTGATGAGGTAGTTTGCCGGAGTACATCTGGCAATTATGACCTCATCGCCGCTAACGGTGATGTTACTGCGGCAGAAATCAAGCTGATGGAAGTGTTTGCTCGTGAAGTTCGTTTAAAAAATGCACTCGAATCCATTCGCAATAACTATGATTTCATCTTTATTGATTGCCCACCATCATTAAACCTTCTTACAATCAACGCGATGGCTGCGGCCGACTCCGTATTGGTTCCTATGCAATGTGAATACTTTGCTTTGGAAGGTTTGACTGCATTGATGGATACCATCAGTAAGCTAGCGGCTGTTGTAAACGAGAACCTGAAGATCGAAGGTCTTCTGCGTACTATGTACGATCCTCGCAACCGCTTATCGAACGAAGTATCTGATCAACTCAAAAAACACTTTGGTAGCAAAGTCTACCGAACTGTGATCCCTAGAAATGTGCGTCTGGCAGAAGCCCCAAGTCACGGCAAGCCAGCAATGTACTACGACAAATATTCCGCAGGAGCTAAGGCTTATCTTGCTCTTGCAGGCGAAATGTTGCGTCGTGAAGAAGTCCCAGTATAGGTCCAATCAAAGGAATTCGCTCAATGTCTAAGCGTGGTTTAGGAAAAGGGCTAGATGCATTGCTTGCAACTAGCTCATTGGCTCGTGAAAAACAGCAAGTTGCTTCTCATAGTCAGGCGTTGTCGGCTGATGGTGAGCTTATCGAACTGGCTGTTGGTTGCTTGAAGCCTGGTGTATATCAACCGCGTAAGGATATTGCGCCTGAAGCGCTAGAAGAGCTGGCTGCATCAATTCAATCGCAAGGCATTATCCAACCGATCGTAGTTCGCCCATTGGCGCACGACCAGTTCGAGATTATTGCTGGTGAACGTCGTTGGAGAGCAGCTCGCCAAGCTGGCCTTAAACAAGTGCCATGTCTTATCAAGAGAGTCGAAGACAAAGCTGCGATCGCGATGGCATTGATTGAAAATATTCAGCGTGAAGACCTGAATGTTATCGAAGAAGCACAAGCGCTAGAGCGCTTACAGAATGAATTTGAACTGACACACCAACAAATCGCTGAAGTGATTGGTAAATCGAGAGCGACGGTGAGTAACTTATTACGTCTAAATCAATTAGAAAATGAAGTAAAAGGTTTAGTTTCCAATAAACAACTGGAAATGGGGCATGCTCGAGCATTGCTTGCGCTTGAAGGTGATACCCAGGTTGAAGCTGCAAATACTGCGGCAACCAAAAAAATGACCGTGCGTCAAACTGAGCAACTTGTCAAAAAGTGTTTAAAACCAGACGTTGAAGCTGAATCGAAGCCTGAAGACACAGAAGCTATCGAACTTTCACGAAGACTCACGGAAAAATTGCAAGCAAACGTTTCAGTTACTCGTTCTGTTAGTGGTAAGTCAAAAGTGACGATTACTCTTGATGAGCCTCACAAATTAGAGCAACTTATTGCTAAACTAGAGTACTAAATGAGATAATTGATTTAGGTCAATTATGTAATAAACAAGTAATTTCGTACAAAAGTTGTCGGTTTGTATGCAAAAATGTAAATGATTGCTGCGTTGTTATTGCAATCAATTTGGCTGAACGTATAATTTTCGCCAATTTCTCAGCACGCTTTTAAGCGAGTAGTAAAGAAGGCTTAAAAGAGGAACGAATACATGGTAGCGGCGTTAGCAAGACCAGGACGAGTGCTTGCAAAGCAAATGTTATTGATCGAGCTTAGCGCGGTTATATTAGTGGCGATAGGGTTAGGTTTAGCTGTTAATCCTGATTGGGGTTTTGCTGCATTAATCGGTGGCGGTATTTTTGTCATCGCAAATGCAGTTTTTTGTGTGTGTGCTTTCCTATTTAGTGGAGCTCGTGCAACTAAGTTAGTTGCGGCGTCGTTCTATGCAGGCGAAGCGCTAAAAATCCTTATCACAGTTTTACTATTCTCTATTGTCTACATGTATATGCAGGTGGAATTAGTTCCCCTCAAACTGACCTATTTACTGGTTCTAGGTATTAATATCTTTGCGCCAGTGCTTTTCATTAACAATAAAAAATAGGATGAGTTATGGCTGCGCCAACAGCATCCGGATACATTGAACACCACTTACAAAACCTTTCTTTAGCTAAGTTTGGTCTTGTAGAGGAGACAAGTTTCTGGAACGTACATATAGACAGTCTGTTTTTTTCGGTGTTGACAGGGATGTTATTCCTTTGGGTTTTTCGCTCAGTCGCTAAGAAAGCAACAGTAGGTGTACCTGGTAAGCTTCAGTGTTTTGTTGAAATGGTAGTGGAATTCGTTGGTGACAACGTTAAAGAAACTTTCCATGGCCGCAACCCTCTGATTGCCCCACTAGCACTGACTATATTCTGCTGGATTATCTTAATGAACTTGATGGACCTAGTGCCTATCGATTTCTTACCATATCCTGCAGAGCATTGGCTAGGTATCCCTTACTTGAAAGTGGTTCCTACAGCTGATGTAAATATAACAATGGCAATGGCTTTAGGTGTTTTTGCTCTGATGATCTACTACAGCATCAAAGTGAAAGGTCTAGGCGGATTTGCTAAAGAATTGGCACTGCATCCATTTAATCACCCAATCATGATTCCATTTAACTTGGTACTTGAGGTAATTTCGTTATTAGCGAAGCCACTATCTCTAGGTATGCGTTTATTTGGTAATATGTTTGCGGGTGAGGTGGTGTTTATTCTTATCGCGGCAATGCTACCGTGGTACTTACAATGGGTAGGTGCACTACCTTGGGCTATCTTCCATATCTTGGTTATTTTGATTCAAGCGTTTGTTTTCATGATGTTGACAATCGTTTACTTATCAATGGCTCATGAAGATAGTGATCACTAAAAAAATTTTTAAGCTTTATTCTAACTATTAATGTTAATCGGAGAACGTAAATGGAAACTGTACTAAGTTTTTCAGCAATCGCTGTTGCTATTATTGTTGGTCTTTGTGCCGTAGGTACTGCAATTGGTTTTGCTATTCTTGGTGGTAAATTCCTAGAAGGCGCTGCGCGTCAACCTGAAATGGCTCCAATGCTACAAGTTAAGATGTTCATCATCGCTGGTCTACTGGATGCTGTTCCAATGATCGGTATCGTAATCGCACTACTATTCACGTTTGCTAACCCATTTGTTGGTCAACTAGCAGGCTAATTAACTCTCAATAGTTAATTAAATTTTTGTAGTTGATTCTTAACGAGGGGTAGCTGTTGTGAATATGAACGCAACTCTGTTAGGTCAAGCAATTGCTTTTTCATTGTTTGTTTGGTTCTGCATGAAATATGTATGGCCACCAATCATGCAAGCAATTGAAGAACGTCAGAAAAAAATTGCTGACGGTCTAGTAGCCGCTGAACGCGCTGCTAAAGACTTGAACCTGGCACAAGCCAACGCTTCTGAGCAAATGAAAGAAGCAAAGCGCACTGCAACTGAGGTTATTGATCAGGCAAACAAACGTAAAGCTCAAATTATTGATGAAGCACGCGAAGAAGCTCAGGCAGAACGCCAGAAAATCTTAGCGCAAGCTGAAGCAGAAATTGAAGCAGAGCGTACACGTGCCCGTGATGACCTGCGCAAACAAGTCGCAACTCTGGCTATAGCTGGTGCTGAGAAAATCCTTGAGCGTACAATCGATAAAGATGTACACGATGATCTTCTTAACAACATTACTGCAAAACTTTAAAGCAAGGGGCTGTATATGTCTGATTTGACTACAATCGCACGCCCCTATGCTAAAGCAGCGTTTGACTTTGCGGTAGATAAAGGTGAGCTAGACCAATGGGGTCAGATGCTTACTTTTGCTGCCGAAGTGGCACAAAATGATGATGTTCATAATTTATTAAGCGGTTCTATGACTGCTGAAAAATTAGCTGAAGTATTCATTGTAATTTGTGGCGAACAATTTGATGAATTCGGTCAGAACTTAATTAAAGTGATGGCAGAGAATGGCCGATTAATGGCTTTTCCTGATGTTTGTAAAGAGTTCTTTATACTCAAAAAAGAGTATGAGAAAGAGATCGACGTTGAAGTAACTTCAGCGGTAGAACTTTCTGAAGAACAACGCGCAGAGATCAGCAGCAAATTGGAACAGCGCTTAGCGCGCAAAGTTCAGCTGAATTGCAGTATAGATGAGACTCTACTTAGTGGAGTTATTATTCGAGCCGGAGACCTAGTCATCGATAACTCAGCGCGCAGTCGTTTAGACCGCCTGAGCGATGCATTGCAGTCTTAATGGGGATTGGAGCATGCAACTTAATTCCACTGAAATTAGCGATCTAATTAAACAACGTATTGAATCTTTCGACGTTGTTAGTGAAGCTCGCAATGAAGGTACTATCGTTTCTGTAAGCGATGGCATCCTTAGCATCCACGGCCTAGCGGACGTGATGCAAGGTGAAATGATCGAACTACCGGGTGGCCGTTACGCTCTAGCACTAAACTTGAACCGTGATTCGGTTGGTGCTGTTGTAATGGGCCCGTATGCTGACCTACAGGAAGGCATGAAAGTTACAGGTACTGGTCGTATTCTAGAAGTACCAGTAGGTCCTGAAATGCTTGGTCGTGTTGTAAACACGCTAGGTGAGCCAATTGATGGTAAAGGTCCAATCGAAGCTAAATTGACTTCGCCTGTAGAAATTATCGCACCAGGTGTAATCGACCGTAAATCGGTAGATCAACCTGTTCAAACTGGTTACAAGTCTGTTGACTCAATGATCCCTATCGGTCGTGGTCAACGTGAACTAGTAATCGGTGACCGTCAGACTGGTAAAACAGCAATGGCGATCGATGCGATTATTAACCAAAAAGATTCTGGTATTTTCTCTATCTACGTAGCTATCGGCCAAAAAGCGTCGACTATTGCTAACGTAGTTCGCAAACTAGAAGAGCACGGCGCACTAGCAAACACTGTTGTTGTTGTTGCATCTGCTTCTGAATCTGCAGCGCTGCAATACCTTGCACCGTATGCTGGTTGTGCGATGGGCGAATACTTCCGTGATCGCGGTGAAGATGCACTGATTGTTTATGATGATCTATCTAAGCAAGCTGTAGCTTACCGTCAAATCTCGCTACTACTTAAGCGTCCACCAGGTCGTGAAGCGTTCCCAGGTGATGTTTTCTACCTTCACTCTCGTCTACTAGAGCGTGCTGCTCGTGTAAGCGAAGCATACGTAGAAAAATTCACTAACGGTGAAGTGACAGGCAAGACTGGTTCTTTAACTGCTCTACCTATCATCGAAACGCAAGCTGGTGACGTATCTGCATTCGTACCAACGAACGTAATCTCGATTACTGATGGTCAGATCTTCCTACAAACTGAGCTATTCAACGCGGGCGTACGTCCAGCTGTTGACCCAGGTATCTCAGTTTCTCGTGTAGGTGGTTCGGCGCAGACTAAAATCATCAAGAAGCTATCTGGCGGTATCCGTACTGCTCTAGCTCAATACCGTGAACTTGCAGCATTTGCTCAGTTCTCTTCGGATCTTGATGAAGCGACTAAGAAGCAGCTAGACCACGGTCAAAAAGTTACAGAACTGATGAAGCAGAAGCAATACGCTCCTATGTCTGTATTTGACCAAGCTTTAGTAATCTTCGCTGCAGAGCGTGGATACCTTCAAGACGTTGAACTTTCTAAAGTTCTAGACTTTGAAGCTGCTTTACTGTCGTTTGCTCGTGGTCAATATGCCGATCTAGCAACACAGATCGACACAACGGGTGCTTTCAATAAAGAAATCGAAGCTGAGCTGAAGAAGCTTGTTGACGATTTCAAGGCAACCCAGACCTGGTAATTGGTAGGTGGTCTTAGGGCCACCTCATACCATTAACGGAGAGTAACGATGGCCGGCGCAAAAGAGATACGTAATAAAATCGGTAGTGTTAAAAGCACACAGAAGATTACGAAAGCAATGGAAATGGTAGCAGCTTCAAAAATGCGTCGTTCTCAAGACGCAATGGAAGCTACTCGTCCATATGCAGAAACAATGCGTAAAGTGATCGGTCATTTGGCGAATGGTAGCCTCGAGTATAAGCATCCTTATCTTGAGGAACGTGAAGCCAAACGTGTTGGTTACATCATCGTTTCTACAGACCGTGGTCTTTGTGGTGGTTTGAACATTAACTTGTTCAAGAAAGCCATGAACGACATGAAAGATTGGTCTGAGAAAGGTGCTGACGTTGAACTTGCAATTGTAGGTTCAAAAGCGACAGCATTTTTTAATAACAGCGGCGCGAAAGTAGCAGCTCAAGTTTCTGGTCTGGGCGATCGTCCAAGCCTTGAAGACTTGATTGGCTCTGTAAGCGTTATGCTGAAGAAATATGATGAAGGCGAATTAGATCGCCTGTTCGTAGTGTTCAACAAGTTTGAAAACACTATGGTTCAAGAACCAACGATCGATCAATTACTTCCTTTGCCTAAATCAGACAGCGAAGAAATGAAACGCAGTCATTCTTGGGACTACATTTATGAGCCCGAGCCAAAACCACTACTAGATGCACTATTGGTTCGCTATGTCGAATCTCAAGTGTACCAAGGTGTGGTTGAGAACCTTGCTTGTGAGCAAGCGGCTCGAATGATTGCAATGAAATCAGCAACAGATAACGCTGGTGACATTATTGATGACTTAGAACTTGTGTATAACAAAGCGCGTCAAGCGGCGATTACACAAGAACTTTCTGAGATCGTTTCAGGCGCAGCTGCGGTTTAAGCTTAGGTAAAACTAAATAGTTAGAGGATTAACGATGGCTACAGGTAAGATCGTACAGATCATCGGTGCGGTAGTCGACGTAGAGTTCCCACAGGGTGAAGTACCTCGTGTATACGACGCTCTGAATGTTAATGAAGTACAAGAACGTCTAGTTCTTGAAGTTCAGCAACAACTTGGCGGTGGCGTAGTTCGCGCAATCGTAATGGGTAGCTCTGATGGTTTACGTCGTGGTTTGACAGTTGAAAATACTGGCGCTCCAATCTCAGTACCAGTAGGTACTAAGACATTGGGTCGTATCATGAACGTCCTAGGTGACGCGATTGATGAGTGTGGCGAGATTGGTGCTGAAGAGCATTACGCCATTCACCGTGAAGCTCCAAGCTACGAAGAGCAGTCTAACGAGACAGCTCTTCTAGAAACTGGTGTTAAAGTAATCGACTTGATTTGTCCATTCGCTAAGGGTGGTAAAATCGGTCTATTCGGTGGTGCTGGTGTAGGTAAGACCGTTAACATGATGGAACTTATCAACAACATCGCACTTCAACACTCAGGCCTATCTGTATTTGCAGGTGTAGGTGAGCGTACTCGTGAAGGTAACGATTTCTACTTTGAGATGCAGGAAGCTGGCGTTGTAAACGTTGAAAAACCTGAAGAATCAAAAGTAGCGATGGTTTACGGTCAGATGAACGAGCCACCAGGTAACCGTCTACGTGTTGCACTGACTGGTCTAACAATGGCAGAGCGCTTCCGTGACGAAGGTCGTGACGTTCTACTGTTCGTTGATAACATCTACCGTTACACACTAGCAGGTACTGAAGTATCAGCACTTCTAGGTCGTATGCCTTCTGCGGTAGGTTACCAACCTACACTAGCTGAAGAAATGGGTGTTCTACAAGAGCGTATCACGTCAACTAAATCTGGTTCTATCACGTCTGTACAGGCGGTATACGTACCAGCAGATGACTTGACTGACCCGTCTCCAGCAACAACGTTCGCTCACTTGGATGCAACGGTTGTACTTAACCGTAACATCGCATCTATGGGTCTATACCCAGCGATCGACCCGCTAGATTCTACTTCACGTCAACTGGATCCATTGGTAGTTGGACAAGAGCACTACGACATCGCTCGTGGCGTTCAGTCTACTCTTCAGCGCTATAAAGAGCTGAAAGATATCATTGCTATCCTAGGTATGGACGAGCTATCTGAAGAAGATAAGCAAGTTGTATCTCGTGCTCGTAAGATTGAGAAGTTCCTAACTCAGCCTTACCACGTAGCGGAAGTATTTACAGGTGACCCAGGCGTTTACGTACCTCTTAAAGAGACTCTACGTGGCTTCCAAGGTCTTCTATCTGGTGAATACGATGACATTCCAGAGCAAGCGTTCATGTACTGTGGTGCAATTGACGAAGCTATCGAGAATGCTAAGAAGCTATAAGGCTAACTAGGAGGCGATATGGCAGCAATAACCTTTCACCTAGACGTTGTAAGTGCAGAGAAACAAATTTTCTCAGGCCTTGTTGAGACGTTTCAGGTGACCGGTAGTGAGGGTGAGCTTGGTATTTTCCATGGTCATACTCCACTGCTGACCGCTATCAAGCCTGGTATGGTGCGTATTGTTAAGCAGCACGGCCACGAAGAAATTATTTATGTTTCTGGTGGTATGGTAGAAGTTCAGCCTGGTACAGCGACTGTACTGGCTGATACAGCTATCCGTGGTGAAGAGCTAGACGCAGCAAAGGCGGAAGAAGCTAAACGCAAGGCTGTGGAGAATATCCAAAATCAGCATGGCGACATAGACTTCGCACAAGCGGCCGGTGAACTGGCTAAAGCCATTGCTCAGTTACGAGTTATCGAACTGACAAAACAGCGTCGTTAATCTTTTTAAGGTTATAGACTCTGAGATAAAGGCGACCTAAGGGTCGCCTTTTTGCATTTTTAGATTCTCAAAAATGCTTCTTTTACGTATCACTACTGGTTAAATGGTTATTGCGATTTAATTTTTTGGCCAAAAACGGTTACAATATCGGCTTAATAAAAATAACGTTGGATAGGTTTACAATGAAGTTTAGCGCGGTAATTCTCGCGGCGGGCAAAGGCACTCGCATGTATTCAAACACACCAAAGGTTCTACACACGCTTGCAGGTAAGCCAATGGTGAAGCATGTTATCGATACATGTAATGGTCTTGGTGCTCAAAACATCAACTTGGTTTACGGTCACGGTGGTGATCAGATGAAGGCTACTTTAGCTGAAGAATCGGTAAACTGGGCACTGCAAGCTGAGCAGTTGGGTACTGGCCACGCTGTGGATCAGGCATCTGCACATTTCGCTGATGATGAAAAAGTATTGGTGCTCTACGGTGATGTTCCACTGATCTCACCTGAAACCATTGAAAACCTATTAGACGCCCAACCAAACGGTGGCATCGCGCTACTTACGGTCGTGTTAGACAACCCAATGGGCTACGGACGTATTATTCGTCGTAATGGCCCTGTTGTGGCTATCGTTGAGCAGAAAGATGCAACCGATGAGCAGAAGCTTATCAAAGAGATCAACACCGGCGTTATGGTTGCTACTGGTGGTGATCTGAAGCGTTGGTTGTCTGGCCTAAGTAACGACAACGCACAAGGCGAATACTACCTGACTGACGTTATTGCTGCGGCTCACGATGAAGGTCGTGCAGTTGAAGCTGTACACCCAGTAAGCCCAATTGAAGTGGAAGGCGTGAACGACCGCTCTCAACTTGCTCGTCTAGAGCGCGCTTACCAAGCTGAGCAAGCAGATAAGCTATTGAAGCAAGGCGTAATGCTTCGTGACCCAAGCCGTTTTGATCTGCGTGGTGAACTGCAGTGCGGTATGGATGTTGAGATTGATACTAATGTTATCATCGAAGGCAGCGTAAGCATTGGCGACAACGTGGTTATCGGCACCGGTTGTGTCTTGAAAGACTGTGAGATCGATGACAACACCATCGTGCGTCCATACAGCGTAATTGAAGGTGCAACGGTCGGTGAAGACTGTACGGTTGGTCCTTTTACTCGTCTACGTCCTGGCGCTGACATGCGTAATAACTCGCACGTCGGTAACTTCGTAGAAGTGAAAAATACTTGTCTTGGTGAGGGTTCGAAAGCGAACCACTTAACGTATCTAGGCGATGCTGAAATTGGCCAGCGTGTAAACGTGGGTGCGGGTGCAATTACTTGTAACTACGATGGCGCGAATAAGTTTAAGACCATCATTGGCGACGACGTATTCGTTGGTTCAGATAGCCAATTAATAGCGCCTGTTACGATTGGTAATGGTGCTACCGTTGGTGCTGGCTCTACAGTAACGCGCGATGTTTCTGAAAATGAGTTAGTTATCAGCCGTGCTAAAGAACGTAAGATTGCTGATTGGCAACGTCCGACTAAGAAAAAGTAGTCTCTTAATAAATAAGATGATTTAAATGAAAGCCAGTAGTACCGCTACTGGCTTTTTCTTATTTATCTAGATATAGAAAAAGAGCGAGTAATCTCGCTTTTTTTTGTTTTCGTTAACTTAGAAACTAGTCTTGTTTCTCGTCAGCGACCACTCGAGAGTTGTCTGGTGTCGCGAAATGTTCAGACAGCTCTTTGTTCGAAACAATATAGCCAACCCACAGTGCACCCAAACAAATCACAACCGCGATACCCGTTGCACTCAGTGCTTGGCTAGCCATTGCTGCGACTAATGCGCTTGATAGGCCACTGATACTGATTTGCAGGCTATTTTGTAGACCAGCCGCTGTTGCAGGGCTCTGTTTCGCGCTTGATAGAGCACGGTTTACTACGATTGGGTAAAGTGCGCCGTTTGCGACAGCAATCAAACAGAAAGGCGCAAGTAGAGGCCAGATTGACGTCAGTTCCCACTGTGATGCGATAAAGATAAGCATCGCCGCTACACTGAACAAACCGATAAGGTTTCTTAGTACAACGCCATCGCCATATTTCTTCACTGCTTGCTTACCGAAGTAACCACCCGCCATGAACGCGATTGTTTGTGGGATAAAGCTCAAACCGATGTCTTTTGCTTCATAACCTAGTTGAGCCATGATCTCTGGCATACCCGTTAGGTAAGCGAAGAACGCTGCAGATGCTGATGCAAACATTAAAACATTACCCATGTAAGGCTTTGATTTAAGCAACACTTTGATGTCTGTCTTAATCGATGTCTGTTTTACTTCAGGCGCTTCTTTTGGTTGAGCCATTGTTGTCGCCACTAGCAGTGCACCCATCAAGGTTAATGTGATGAAGATGCTGTGCCAGCCAAAGCTATCCGCCAGTAACACACCTAGCTGAGGTGCTAGTGCAGGAGATAGCGCAACCAAAGGCATGATGGTTGCAAAAATTTGCTGGCTACTGCTTTGCGAGTAACGCTTGATAACCATTGCTTGCCAGATTACCGCTGGAGCACATACACCGATCGCTTGAATGAAGCGCAGTGTCAGTAGGTGCCATACCTCGGTGCTGAATGCTAAGCCGAATGAAGCTGCGGTAAAGATAACAAGACCAACCGCCAACGTATTACGGTGACCATACTTGTCACTCGCCAGACCCCAAAGAAGCTGACCCATTGCCATACCGCCAAGGAATACCGTTAGAGACAAAGCAATCTGCTCTGGGCCGGTTGCGAAATCAACTTCCATTGCCTTAAATGCAGGAAGGTACATATCGGTCGCAATAAAGCCAAGCATTGAAAGAACTGCAAGGTAGACCAATTGAAATTTAGAAATATTCATAAGATGCCATTAAGCTAAAGGTAGTGATGTTTTTATCATCAAAAAAATTGTTTGATATACAGAAGTAAAAGCCCCTGTTTATTTATGCTGACATTCTATTTTTCAGACCTGATAAAATAAAACGCTAAAATATGTGGTTATCAATCAAAAAATTTGAAGGCTTATGTTCTCTAAATCCTCTTTAGAAATGCTCGATACGGTTGCTCGTTTAGGTAGCTTTACTGCGGCGGCAGAACAATTGCACAAAGTACCATCGGCGATCAGCTATGGGGTTAGGCAAGTAGAGCAAGAACTGGATGCTCTACTTTTCAGACGTTTACCGAGAAAAGTAGAGCTGACACCGGCAGGTGAATTGTTCATTGAAGAGGCACGTGCGTTACTGAGACAGATGGAAGAGGTCAGTGCTCAGACTCGCCGAGCAGCGCGTGGTTGGAAGAAAACCTTGCGTCTAACGCTCGATAACGTGGTTAAGCTCGACAAGATGAAGCCGATGATTGAAGAGTTCTACCAAACCTTTGAGTTTGCAGAGCTTCAGATCAACATGGAGGTGTTTAATGGCTCTTGGGAAGCGATTGCACAGGGCAGAGCGGATATTGTGATTGGTGCGACCTCGGCGATTCCGGTCGGTGGCGACTTTGAGGTTAAAGATATGGGACGCCTAGATTGGGCGTTTGTGATGTCGCCGAGTCATCCGTGTGTGCGAGAGCAAAACCTCAATGAAGAGTTTGTTAGCCAGTATCCCGCGATATGTTTGGACGATACCTCCAGCGTACTGCCTAAGCGACACACAGGCCACTACTCAAATCAAAGACGCCTGTTGTTACCCAATTGGTATAGCGCAATTGAATGCCTTAAAAATGGAGTAGGGGTGGGTTATATGCCGAGGCACATTGCCGCGCCAATTATCGAACAAGGCTTGCTGGTGGAAAAAATACTGCCTGAACCGAGTCCGCAGAGTCATTGTTGTTTGGTGTGGCGAAAAGACGATAACCATAAGTTGATCGAGTGGATGGTGAAATACCTAGGATCGAGTGAACAACTTCACCAAGATTGGTTGGATCATCGCAAGGCGGTCTAATGATCTTAGCGAGAAGATCCTTTTCAAGTTTGAGTTGAATCAACACCAATAAAAAGAGCGAGTAAATACTCGCTCTTTTTGATTCGGTCGTTAACTCTTAAGACAAGAAGAACTTATAGGAAGGGTTATCGGTTTCATCTTTACACTGATAGCCAAGTTCTCGTAGGTGTGTCGAGAACTGAGCTAAATCATCATCACCAAGTTCGAAGCCACACAATACGCGACCGTAATCGGCGCCGTGGTTACGATAATTGAACAGGCTGATATTCCAGTGAGTACCTAAGGTATCAAGGAATTTAATCAATGCACCTGGATATTCTGGAAACTCGAAGCTGTACAGACGTTCTTTCAGTGGTTTCGATGGTTTGCCGCCAATCATGTAGCGAATGTGCAGTTTTGCCATCTCATCATCAGAGAGATCGACAACTGGGTAGCCGCCCTCACGTAGGTCATTGATGATGTGTTCGAGCTCTTCTTGGCCACCTTGTAGACGTACACCAACGAAGATATTCGCGAGGCTTTCGTCGTTGTGGCGGTAGTTAAACTCAGTCACCGCTCGACCACCAATAATATTACAGAACTCTAGGAATGCCCCTTGTCGCTCTGGAATCGTCACCGCAAGTAGACCTTCTCGCTTCTCACCCAGCTCACAACGTTCAGAGACATAACGCAGACCGTGGAAGTTGGTGTTAGCACCAGACAGTACCGTTGCCAATTGCTTGCCTTGCAGTTGGTTCTGCTCAGCAAACTTCTTCAAGCCAGCCAGAGCAAGCGCTCCTGAAGGTTCAGCTATCGCACGAGTGTCTTCAAAGATATCTTTCACCGCAGAGCAGATCTCATCACTAGAGACTGCAATGTGACCGTCAATGTACTGTTGGCAAAGACGGAAGGTTTCTTCGCCAATGCGTTTAACCGCAACACCATCAGCAAACATGCTGACCTGATCCAGTACCACAGGTTCACCGGCATCGAGGGCCGCTTTTAAGCAAGACGAATCTTCTGGTTCTACTGCAATGACTTTAATCTCTGGCATCAGCTGTTTTACTAGCACAGCAACACCCGCAGCTAAGCCACCACCACCAACCGGCACAAAGATATAATCCATGTGACCGTTTTGCTGCAGCATCTCCATACCCATCGTGCCTTGTCCTGCAATCACCAGTGGATGATCGAAAGGAGGCACAAAGGTGAAGCCATGTTCAGCAGAAAGACGCTCGGCTTCTGCCTTGGCTTCATCAAAGTTGCTGCCGTGCAGAACCACGTTACCGCCAAATCCACGTACCGCATCAACCTTGATGTCTGGTGTGGTTTTTGGCATCACAATCGTAGTCTGAATACCCAACTTAGAGCCTGATAGCGCCATACCTTGAGCATGATTACCCGCCGATGCAGCAATCACACCTGCGGTTTTTTGCTGCTCAGAAAGGCTTGATACCATGTTGTAGGCACCACGTAGCTTGAACGAGTGCACCGGCTGGCGGTCTTCTCGCTTAAGCTGGACCTGATTTCCAATGCGCGCGCTTAAACGTGGCATATCCTGTAGAGGTGTCACGATTGCCGCTTCGTAAACCGGCGCTCTCAGGATCTGACGCAGATAATCTGCGCCAGTTTGTTTTTGGGGACTGGAGGTGTCATCACTCATAGTTAGCCCTCAAGCTTAGACTTATCACGCACGGCGCCTTTGTCGGCACTGGTTGCCATGCTCGCGTAAGCTTTCAGTGCGAAAGACACTTCACGCTGACGGTTTTCTGGTTTCCAGCCTAGTGCATCTTGCTTAACACGACGCGCTTCAAGCTCTGCTTCTGGCACATCAAGTGTGATTGAGCGGCTAGGGATGTCGATAGTAATGATATCGCCCGTGTTCACTAGACCAATCACACCGCCACTTGCAGCTTCTGGAGAAGCGTGACCGATAGACAAACCTGATGTACCACCAGAGAAACGTCCGTCAGTTAGAAGCGCACAAGATTTGCCTAGACCCATAGATTTTAGGTAAGTGGTTGGGTAGAGCATTTCTTGCATGCCCGGACCACCTTTAGGACCTTCGTAACGGATAACAACCACTTCGCCGGCTTTTACTTTACCCGCTAAGATGCCGTCTACTGCTGTGTCTTGGCTTTCGAACACGATTGCAGGGCCTTGGAACTTAAGGTTTTCTTCATCAACACCCGCGGTCTTAACGATACAACCATCAACCGCGATGTTACCTGAAAGTACTGCTAGGCCACCTTCTTGGCTGAATGCGTTCTCTTTGGTACGAATACAACCATCGACGCGGTCATCATCAAGGCGATCCCAACGACAATCTTGTGAGAAAGCTTTGGTGGTACGGATACCAGCAGGGCCAGCGCGGAAGAACTTAAGCACGGCTTCGTCTTCTGTCTGCATGATGTCGTATTGAGCTAGCTGCTCTTGCATGCTTAGACCAAGCACGGTGCGAGTTTGGTTGTTCAGTAGGCCAGCACGGTCTAGTTCACCTAGGATAGCCATTACGCCACCAGCACGGTGAACGTCTTCCATGTGGTATTTAGGTGTTGAAGGCGCAACCTTACATAGGTGTGGAACGCGGCGAGACATCTCGTCGATATCACCCATATCAAAATCAATCTCACCTTCTTGAGCTGAAGCCAATAGGTGAAGAACGGTGTTACTAGAACCGCCCATTGCGATATCCAGTGCCATCGCGTTTTCAAATGCTGCGCGGTTTGCGATGTTACGAGGCAGTGCTGATTCGTCATCTTGCTCGTAGTAACGCTTAGTGAGATCAACGATGCGCTTACCAGCATTGATGAATAGCTCTTCACGGTCTGCGTGGGTTGCTAGCATAGAACCGTTACCAGGCTGAGATAGACCAAGCGCTTCAGTTAGACAGTTCATTGAGTTAGCCGTGAACATACCTGAACAAGAACCACATGTTGGACATGCAGAACGTTCTACTTGCTCACTTTGCTCATCAGAAATCGTTGGATCGGCACCTTGGATCATCGCGTCAACAAGGTCTAGCTTGATGATCTGATCTGAAAGCTTGGTTTTACCTGCTTCCATTGGACCACCCGATACAAAGATCACTGGGATGTTTAGGCGCATAGCTGCCATCATCATTCCCGGAGTGATTTTGTCACAGTTAGAGATACACACCATCGCATCTGCACAGTGTGCATTGACCATGTACTCTACTGAGTCTGCGATAAGCTCACGTGATGGCAGTGAGTACAGCATGCCGCCGTGACCCATTGCGATACCATCATCAACCGCGATGGTGTTGAATTCTTTAGCGATACCCCCCGCTTTCTCGATTTCACCCGCAACCAGTTGACCCATGTCTTTAAGGTGAACGTGGCCTGGTACAAATTGAGTGAACGAGTTTACAACCGCGATGATTGGCTTACCGAAGTCATCATCTTTAACGCCAGTTGCACGCCATAAAGCGCGCGCACCAGCCATGTTGCGTCCGTGGGTAGTCGTTGCTGAACGATAGATTGGCATTGCTTAAATCCTTATAAAATATTTGGCTGTTGCTTACTTAGCTGTTTGCGTTTGATTTTCTGAAGTTTGGTCTGCTGGGTAAACGTAGTCTAACCAGCCCCACTTATCTTCAGTGGTTCCATTGAATAGGCCAAAGTAAGCCGCTTGAACTTTTTCAGTGATAGGACCGCGTTTGCCTTCACCTACTGTAATTTTGTCTACGCTGCGAACCGGAACGATCTCGGCAGCTGTGCCTGTCATGAATACTTCATCGGCAAGGTATAGCGCTTCACGAGCAATGTTCTCTTCACGGATCTCATAACCCATGTCTTTTGCTAGTGTCATGATCGAATCACGAGTGATACCCGGCAGAATTGCGCTGGTCGCTGGCGGCGTTGATAGCACGCCGTTACGTACCACAAAGATGTTCTCACCAGCACCTTCAGAAAGGTAACCATCAACACTCAGTGCGATACCTTCATCGTAACCATGACGGCGAGCTTCGCCACCAACCAGTAGTGAAGATAGGTAGTTACCACCGGCTTTTGCTGCGGTTGGGATCGTGTTTGGAGCGGCACGGTTCCAGCTAGAAATCATCGCATCAACGCCGTTTTCTAGTGCTTCTTCGCCCAGGTAAGAACCCCAAGGGAAAGCAGCGATGATCAGCTCCATCTCGGTATTTTCTGGCGGGCAGACACCCAAACCAACGTTACCTACGAAACCTAGAGGGCGGATGTACGCTGACTCTAGCTTGTTTTGGCGTAGTGTTTCGCGAGTCGCTTCCATAATTTCTTCCTCACTGTAAGGAATAGGGAAGCGGTAGATTTTTGCTGAGTCTTTTAGGCGCTTAGCGTGTTCAGGGTGACGGAAGATAACCGGCCCTTTTGGTGTGTTGTAACAACGAACACCTTCAAACACAGAAGTACCGTAGTGCATTGCGTGAGTCAGGACGTGAACGTTCGCCTCTGCCCAAGGAACCATCTCACCGTTAAACCAAATATAGTCTGCTGTTTTAGCTGTCATGTTTGCGGTTCCTTATGCGTTTATCTTTTGTTGTAAGTTGTTGTTTGGCAGTTCATTACGGCTGATCGAGATAACGTCAACGGTACGCACATCCCACAGCTTTTCGATTTGGTTTACCAAGAAAGAGATCGGACGGTCACTGTCTACGATGATCTCAACACTCGCCACTTTGCTTTCGTGGTTTTGAGTGCCCGCAACTTGCTTAACAATGAAGCCACGGTGGCGGATAACACGAAGAACACGCTCTAGTAGTACAGGCTTATCATCGGCTTTGATGTCTAATAGGTATCTTTTCATGTTATGTGTTCTCCAACATCTCACTGTTTGAAGCACCTGGCGGTACTAGTGGCCATACGTTTTCTTCTTCATCGATAAGAACATGAAGTAGGTAAGCGGTTTTGCTCTCTAGCATCTCTTTCAATGCTGGTTCTACTTCTTCTTTACGAGTGATGGTTTTGCCCGGGATATCGAATGCTTTCGCGAGCATCACGAAATCAGGGTTGTCATCCAAGATAGTTTCACTGTGGCGGCCATCAAAGAACAGCGATTGCCATTGGCGAACCATGCCCAAGCGAGAGTTATTAAGCAGTACCATCTTCACTGGGATCTGACGACGCTTCAATGTGCCAAGCTCTTGAATGTTCATCATGAACGAGCCGTCACCAGAGATAAGTATAGATTGGTCATCAGGACGCCCAACCGATGCACCCATTGCAGCGGGCAAGCCAAAGCCCATGGTCCCTAAACCGGCAGAGGTAATGAAGTTCTGTGGATCGCGCGGCTGAATGTGCTGAGCTGCCCACATTTGGTGTTGGCCAACATCGGTCGAAACAATAGAGCTTGCTGGCATCATGTCTGACAGTTGCTTCAACAGTAGCGGAGCAAAGATCAGATCACCTGGGTGGTCGTAGCGCCATTTGAATGAGCTACGAAGTCCTTCAGAGTGGTGAACCCAAGATGAGATGTCTTGGCTTAGTTCCAACTGAGGCATGATCTTGTTGATGTCACCACGAATTGGCGCATTAGCAAGACGCAGTTTGCTGAACTCAGCGGCATCAATATCGATATGGATAACTTTCGCGTGTGGTGCAAAGGTATCAAGCTTACCGGTTACTCGGTCATCGAAACGAGCGCCAACAACAATCAGCAGGTCACTCTCTTGAACCACTAGGTTAGCGGCTTTGGTGCCGTGCATGCCCAACATGCCAAGGTAGTGTGGGTCGTCACGTTCGATAGTACCCAAGCCTTTCAATGTACTTACTGCAGGCATCGGGTTAAGGCGTAAGAACTCACGAACAGCATCGGTCGCTTTAGCGAGTTGAACACCACCACCTACGTATAAAACAGGGCGGGTAGCTTGAGACAAAAAGTACTGTGCCTGCTCAATAGCATCGGTTGTTGCAACAGGAATCGCTGGTGGAGTAAATTCTGGGAGAGTTTTAACAGGAGCTTCTGCTAGTTGAACATCTTTAGCAATATCGACGATAACTGGACCTGGGCGGCCAGACTTCGCTACTACAAAGGCTTCAGCTAGGGTTGGAGCCAATTCTTCAATGTCGGTAACTAGGTAACTGTGCTTGGTACATGACAGAGACATACCAATCACATCCATCTCTTGGAATGCATCGGTACCAATGTGGGAACTTGCAACCTGACCTGTGATAGCAACCAATGGGATTGAATCCATAAAGGCATCTGCAAGGCCAGTGACTAGGTTCGTTGCACCTGGTCCCGAGGTTGCCATACAAACAGCGACATCTTGTGTTGCACGAGCCATACCGATCGCGGCCATTGCAGCGCCTTGCTCATGACGACATAGGATATGCTCAACCCCGCCATCATAAAGTGCATCGTAGATTGGCATGATGGCACCGCCTGGGTAACCAAATACGGTCTCAATTCCTTGTTGCTTGAGTGCGGATACGACTAGTTCTGCGCCTTTCATCGGAATTCTCCCGTATTACCTTTATTTTGGTAACTGTTTCCTTTGTCTCTGCACATCTTGTGCTCCCATTCTTCCTGTAAATCGGCAAAGCCGAAAATGCTCAAAAATATAAAAATCGAATGTTTAAATTAGAAAAAACCCCCGGACTTGTCAGTGCGGGGGTTTTTTCTAATTCGTGGTTACTTTCTTCCCACTCGCCCCCGCGCAGTCTTAATAATGACTACGATAATCAGGTTAATCAGTGCGTAAATGCGAGCGTTAAAAATCATAATATTCGAGTTTTCTCGTTTATTGTCTTCAGTAAAAGTCTATATCTCTAGTGTTATCACACAAATCTGCCGCATGACAAGGAAAATGTCATTCTTTTTTCACATTAAAACACCATTCCATCAAGCTATATAACAACCTTATAGCTTTGGTGAGCAACGAATATCCAGAGCGAATACTTTTAAATCAAAGACAAAGGAAAGTTATGGGACTCGCGATAATTCATAGTCGAGCTAGTGTTGGTGTAGAGGCGCCAGAAGTGACTGTTGAGGTGCATATAAGCAATGGAATGCCTGGCTTTACGTTAGTGGGTCTACCTGAAACAACGGTTAAGGAATCTAAAGATCGAGTAAGAAGTGCGATCATCAATTCTCGCTTTGAATTTCCATCAAAAAGAATCACGGTCAACCTCGCTCCTGCCGATTTACCCAAAGAAGGAGGTCGTTTCGATTTGCCAATCGCGCTTGGGATTTTAGTGGCATCTGATCAGCTTCCGACATCAAAGATCGCACAGCATGAATTCATCGGTGAGTTGGCGTTGTCTGGAGAGCTGCGTTCAGTAAAGGGCGTGTTGCCTGCGACGTTAGCTGCCGATAGCGTCGAACGATGCTTAGTTGTTCCACACCATAACGGTGATCAGGCTGCGCTAGTGGGCAAGGGAGCCCATAAATCTGCGCAAACCTTGTTGGAGGTTTGTGCTGACATGTGTGGACAGACTCAGCTTGGCCTATATAGAACGGAACATCATCAGGCTGATGTTTCAGTGCTTCGCGACCTACAAGATATTATCGGCCAACAACAAGGCAAGCGAGCTCTGGAGATAGCAGCCGCTGGAAATCACAACTTACTTTTCCTTGGCCCTCCAGGAACTGGCAAGACTATGTTGGCGTCTCGTCTGCGTGATTTGTTACCTGAAATGAGTGATGACGAGGCGATGGAAACTGCATCGGTCGCTTCGTTAACGCAGCAAGAGATCAATCAGTACAACTGGAAGCAACGACCTTTTAGATCCCCTCACCATTCAAGCTCAATGGCGGCATTGGTGGGAGGAGGCTCAGTGCCTCGCCCCGGAGAGATCTCTTTGGCGCATAACGGCTTATTGTTCTTGGATGAGATGCCAGAGTTTGAGCGTAAGGTGCTCGATTCATTACGTGAGCCACTAGAGTCGGGCGAGATTATTATCTCCCGTGCAGCGGGCAAGACGCGTTTCCCTGCGCGCTTTCAGTTGGTCGGTGCACTCAACCCAAGTCCAACAGGTTACTACGAAGGTAATCAAGCGCGGGCTAACCCACAGATAATCTTGCGCTATCTCAACCGCTTATCTGGCCCCTTGCTAGATAGGTTCGATATGTCATTGGAGATACCTCTATTGCCCAAGGGAATGTTGGCCGAAGGAGGTGACCGAGGTGAAACCACCCAAGTCGTAAAGCACAGGGTCAAACAGGCTCGTCAAACCATGTTATCTCGCAACCATAAATCAAATGCTTTACTCGGCAGTCGAGAAATTGAGAAGTATTGCCCACTGCGACGTGAAGATGCGGAGTTTCTTGAGACAGCACTCCATCGATTGGGGCTGTCGATTCGTGCCTATCACCGAATCATTAAGGTAGCGCGAACCATTGCTGACCTTGACGGTAACGAGCAGATAGAAAAGAAACACCTATCGGAAGCGCTGGGCTATCGAGCGATGGACCGATTGTTGAAGCAACTCACGGCTCAAGCTGTGTAGTAGTAAATAGAAAGCCTGCTTGTGTGCAGGCTTTAGTTTGATAATTTATTGGCGCTGGCTGGAGTTAGAACTTGTAGTTCAGGCCGAGTGAGACGATGTATTGAGACTCATCATAGAAGGTAATGTTCGAGTCACTAGTACCGTAGCCTGCAAGAGAAACAAACGACCAGTTTTCCCAATCCATGAATTGATCATATTCATACGCGGCGAATAGATTGATGTTATCGTCACTGCGTTTCTTTTGGAAAGTAATGCTGCTCGCATCGTAAGAGCGTTGGTTGTAACCCGCCGTTAGTGCGTATTGATGACGTCCCATGCCGCCAAATAAGCTTACCTCACCGCCAAACTGTTCATAAGAGGCAGCTTTGCCATCTGCAGAACTTGATTGGTAGATCAGTGACGGTACTAACATCATGGTACGACTGATTGGCTGACGATATTGACCTTTCAGGTAGAAAGTATCGGCGTCGCGTTTTAGCGCGTCTTCAACTCGATCATCTTTCACATCTTTGGTGGCGTAGGCCATGTCTAAAGAGAAAGCAGAGCCAGCGATGCTCTCTAGTGTTAAACGAAAGGCATTACCCGTCTCGTCGGTTTTGCTGCGAGCTGACGTCGTGTTGTACGGATCGGCCCAAGTCTCGCCAGACATAATAGTTGGCAGAATCGAAGCATCGATGGTCATGCCTGACTCTAGTTGGTATTTATAACCAACCTCAAGCACAACAGTACCCGTCGCCACATCATCACGCGCGGTACCTGTGTAAACCTGATGGTTCAGCTTTTCACCAAAGGTGTAAGCAATGCTACCGAGAGGCGCAACTAAAAACGAGCTCTCAGACGAAGCTTTCTGGTTAGTCGATGAGATCTTACTGTCAGCGTCGGTATTAAAATTTGAGGTTGAAGAAGTGACACCGGCGTTGATAGATATCTCACCACTGAAACCTGGCTCATCAGCAAGCTTGGCTAACGCGGGCGCAGCGGCAACGCTTAACGCTAATAACGTATATTTGATTTTCATTCAGAGGCTCCTTGCCCCAGTGATTGGTAGCAATAAATAGCTGTTAATAAAAGGTTATAGAAAACAACAGAATATAAAGGTTAATTGGATAAATGGGAAACTGAACAGCATCCCAAGATAATATCTCTTGCAAGAGGTCATTAAAAAGCGTCAGGTACAAAAAAGGAAGCCGAAGCTCCCTTATTTTGTATTTTTGATTGTTTTTTTACTTTTTCAGTAAGAAGTTAACCAATTCAAAGTACTCGTCTAGGCTGCTGATGCCTTGCGCTTCTACTAAGTAATGGTTGTTAACTACAACAGCAGGTACACCAGAAAGGCCGCTGTCTTTGAATGCTTTGTCGAAGCGACGAACCATCGAATCTACTGCAAAGCCGTTGTATGCCGCATCGAATTTCTTAGCATCAACACCTTCGTCTAGGAAGATTTGACGCAGTTCTGCTTCATCACGTGGTGGCTTGTTCATGGTGTGGATGCGATTAAACATCACTGGCACCATTTTGTCTTCAACTTTCAGTGCAATCATGGTCGCGTAAGCTTTGCTCATTGGCAGCCCCATGTTGCCACCCATGAATGAAACATGGTTTTTCTGTAGCTTAGCGTCTTTAGGTAGCTGTTGTTTTAGCTGCTGGATGATTGGCTCAAAGCTATTACAGTGTGGGCAGTAGAAAGAGAAGAACTCTGTCACTACTGGTTTCTTTGATGCTTCTAGATCGAGAACTTTGTAGTGCTCACCTTCGTTAAATTTCGCAGCGTGAGCTGAAAGGCTCAACATGATCAATGAGAAAAATGCGAATAGCTTTTTCATTTATCCAATCTCCATTATGTTTGAATTTTTATCTAGTTGTATGTTGCGATTGCTGTTACCACTGAGGCATTAACGAAAGTGGTGGCTCTTGCAGGGTAGCAATTTGCTCTTTACAAGCAAGTACTTGTTGCTCCCAATATTTCGGATCATTAAACCACGGGAAGGCCAGAGGAAACGCAGGATCGTGCCATCGTTTCGCCAACCATGCCATGTAATGCACCATACGTAGACCGCGTAGTGGTTCGATTAGTTTCAGTTGTGCGGTATTAAAATCGCAAAACTCTTGATAACTCTCTAGCAAAATATCCAGTTGCATCAGCTTATCTTGGCGTTCGCCATTAAGCAGCATCCACAGATCTTGTATCGCAGGGCCGTTACGAGCGTCATCAAGGTCGACGAACATTGGCCCATCGCGCCACAGTATATTGCCTGGGTGGCAGTCACCATGCAGGCGGATATTCTCAATGTTGCTCGGCCACTGGCTCTCTAGCTCTTTGATCAGAAGGTCGACGTCATTGAAGAACGCGTTTTCTAGGTGCGTCGGGATAAACTGAGAATTCTCTAGAATCTTACGTGGCTGATAAAGGTATTCATCTAAGCTGATGGTCGGGCGATGTTGGAATGTTCTCCCTGCGCTGGCTTTATGAATACGGCCAAGAAAACGCCCTACGCCTTCCAGTTGGTCTAGGTTATCCACTTCATACTGTCTGCCACCGACACTTTCAAACAAGGTAAATAGGTAGCCTTGATATTCATGTAAGGTTGCACCGTTGATTCGCATTGGAGGCGCAACCGGCATCTCTTGTTCGATAAGCTCGAGTGCGAAGTCATGCTCTTCTTGGATCTGTGCTTTGTTCCAGCGTTGCGGGCGATAAAACTTAACGACGTAGCGCTTACGGTCTTCATCGGTGAACTGATAGACACGGTTTTCGTAACTGTTGAGAGCGAGAAGCCCGGATTCAGCACGAACCCCGATGCTCTCCAGTGCGTACCACATGAAGTCAGGAGTCAGGTTATCAAAGTTAAAGGCTTGCATCGTCATAGAATAAAAAAGGCTCATTACTGAGCGTTTCCCAAGTTGTTTAGTATGGGTGGTAATGGTTCATAGCCATTAAATACAATCACTTAACAATCCGTCTTATGTGGTAATAGGTCGCGTTGGGTCGTGAGTGTGGTCATTTTGTGGATCTCTTAACCTGCTTAGTGGGTTAAGTTTTACCGCGTCAATTAGGTGGTCTGGTGCTAAATGAGCATAAGCCATTGTTTGGGTAATACTAGCATGGCCTAGGATTTCTTTTAGCGTAAGAATGTTACCGCCGTTCATAATAAAGTGACTCGCGAAAGTGTGCCGTAATACGTGAACCTTTTGCCCTTTCGGTAAGTTGAACTCTAATGAATCCATAATCTCGTATAGCTCTTTTTGCGGGTCATATGAAAACAAGTTTCCGCTTACATTGGTTTGCAACTTTTTATATAACTCTTCACTAATAGGAACAGTTCGAGGCTTGCCTGTTTTTGTGTTGGTGAATCTAATCCTATAGGGGCTTAGGTTCATTGGCTTTAGAGTTACGGTTTCTCTCCACCGTGAACCAGTAGACAAACAAATGTCTACTATCTTGGATAGTTCAGGGTGCGATTGTACCGCTGATAACAACGCATCTATTTGGTAGGTTGTTAAATAAGTCATTTCAGACCGATTAGGGGCGGGTTGTTTGAGGTCTTTTAACGGGTGAGGTGCGTTGAAGTCACCCGTTTCAATCAGTACAGTAAAAACATTACTTAGACACGATGTTAATCGGCGGACTGTATTTGCGCTTTGCCCTTTAGACATTCTATTCAGTTGCCAATTGCTAACCATCGCATTATTGATTTTATTGACGGGTGGATTACCAAGCTCACGACATAACAGGTCTAACTTCTTTCTATAGTTGCTTGCCGTTCGTTTAAGTTGGCCTGACTTAATCCACCATATTTCGACTAACTCAGAGAGTAGCCGTTTGTCGTCGGGTAGACCTAACCACTCTTTATTGTGATGTGTCGAAAGTATGTGTTTCTCATAGGCTAAAGCCTCTGACTTTTTATCAAACTTACGTCTAAAACGCTTGCCGCTTCTTCCGGACGGCCTTAAATCAACGAGCCATTTTTCGCCGTCTTTCTTAACGCTCATATGATTTTCTTCATAACAGGGGCAACCGCTTTACCTATTATTTTGAAGTTTCGCCCATTCTGATGGTTGATACTAAAAGCAGGGTATCTCAGGTTGTCAGAGATTACTTTGTAGAGGCCGTTTTCTATATCCCACTGCAAGCGCTTCACGTAAACAGCCTCATCTATGCGAATCACATAAACGCCAGTTGCTACAGGATGTTGTTGCTCTCGAATATCAACAAGTAACCTGTCTTTGTGGCTTAACGTTGGCTCCATTGAATCACCATCGACAAAAATAATAGAGCTATAGCAAGGCTTAAGGCCGTATTCGTGTAGTAACTCAACGGGTAAGCTGAAAACCCCGATTTGATATTCTGATTCAATCAAGGCTCCTGCTCCTGCTGCTGCGTGTACATCATAAACAGGCAGCTTCGCCCAATCTTCAAAATCATCGAGTGGCCTTAAGCCATGCGCATTGCTTGGTGGTATCGTCCAGTCTTTTTTTAATAGCTTTTCACGCTCAAGAGGGTTTGTGACTAACTTCTCAATTATTTGCTTTTGTATGTCGGGATGAAAATTTGAAATGTGGTACTCAACAGCACGGGCGTGACCAATGGCTTTTCTTTTTAACCATTTGTTTCTTCTTGCCTTTTGTCCTATCCCCGTAATTGAGTTTGGCATCCCCTCTAGCTCAATTAATAAATCACTCATTATCCACTCTTTCATAATTACCCTTAAGAACCTTTGAAAACCAGAACAAATATGTTTAAATCCAATAGAACCTTAACGAACCACTTAATTGGTTCTTTAGCTAACTATTGGAGTGTTTAAGTCATGGTAGGTCATAAACAAACAGAAATGAATGAAGTTAACGGTTTTTATGGGTCTTTTGTGACACCTGAAAAGTATGCAGACCTAACAGGATTGTCTTTAAATGCTGTCCGAATGCAGGTTAAGCGCGGTCAGCTTCCACTTTTGAAGCGTGAAAGCTCAAGTGATGCACGTCGAGTGTTAATCAATATGCGAGCTATTGACCAGTTAGCAGAAGAACAGGCGTCTAAATACCAAGACTGGCGTGCAGCTATTTAAGGGGGATTTATGCCAACTGCAAAAGGGCTCGAAATTCTAGATAACCTAAAGGCTAAACATTTTCCTAATGGTTATAGCTCAAAATCGAAAAGCGGTAAGGACTACCGTTTTAGCCGTAAAGGTCAGATGGAATATAAACGCGCTGCAAGGCTACAGGTGCTTAAACATAGAGAGGCGATTTTGTAATGGATGCATCAATTTTTGTATTTGCTTCATTGGCATTTTCTTGCAGCTCTCAATCTAAGTTTGAAGTCGTTGCCCGCTCTGCCTTTGTTGCAGTGGTAGCAATAGGCTTTGCTCGTGCGGGGGTGTTTGCATGAGTCGCAATGCAAGATACGAAGCGGCTAAGAAAGCGCAAGGACTAAAAAAGGTCACTTTGTGGGTTCCAGAGGATAGAGAAAGCGAGTTTCACATGTTGGCAAAAGCATGTTGTGAATTTCGTCATTTAACCTTTAACACCCTGCGCGATACCAAGTCAGGTAGGTACGTTTCTTTAGAGCATTTATAACCCGTCACTGGTGACAAGATGAATTATTTGTATGAACCGCAAGGTGAGCGAGAAATCACTAATATTTTGAGTCCGCATGATGTGGGCTATGTCACTGCCTTAGCGCAAGACGTTGCGACAACTGAAAAAAATATAGCCGCTATCGAGAGCGGTTTTTTTAGTGCTCAAAATTCTGATTGGATGGAAAGTGAGCAAAGTAAGTTACATGCAATGGAGCAAGTCCACTTTCACAACACCAAGGAATCAGCGGAAATTTGGCAATTAGTTCAGGATAAAAAACTTACGTTAATCACTCCTGAATATTTCACCAATTCTCGGCGCGGAGCGCACGGCGGAGCCGTGGAGACACTAGGCTTGTCAAAGGGCGGCAAAGTCCGACACGAAAAAAGACGCCATTTAGACCGCTTTATCACCCGCTCACGCCGTCTAAAACCGCGCTCAAAAACACAAAGTGTTCATGTGGAGTCACAGCACTACGGAACTGAACAAAACGCGCCACAAGTCGGATGGGTGCGAGATAAAGAACGCAATCGCCTTGATTACATCCCTAAAGGACAGAGTCGCGCCTATTTGCTCAAAAGAGAGTGGGCTCAACAAGTGAAATTGCAAGTCACTTACCACCCAAGC
>NZ_AJZD02000353.1 GCF_000272105.2 Vibrio splendidus 12E03 | reverse complement strand
TATGCGCCCTCTTAATGCGTCTGACTTTCTTCTTTCTTTAACAATCCTATGGGATTGAAAGAGTCAGAAAGTCGGCATTAAACGGTGACGCAAGGAAGTACTTTGACGTGAAGTCAAAGCAAAGTTGTACGAGGTGAATCGGGAGTGAAAAGTCGAAAACCTTGTGTGTGGTAAGGGAGGGTATTGACGAGATTTGGTGTTATTCAGATTGTAAAAAATCGGCCAACTCGTAACCTTCATCAAGCAGACTTTGTAGATCTTGTGGTACTTCACCTTCACCATTCCAACGTTTGTTATCATCAAAAACGTAACAAAGTTTCGTTTTTTCAGTGGACGTTTTTTTTACTTTACGGGGTTTCTTGGAGGGCTTCATTAACGAAGCTAACTTGTCAAAGCTGAGCCCCTTCTCCAGAATTTGAGTGCGTATAGCTTCCAATTCTTGGCGTTCTTTTTCTTCGGCTTCCGCTGCTATTTGAGCGTTCAGCTCTTTCTCTTCTTTTACGCTTTGCAGTGTGTCTATAATGCGAGTCAGTTGTGTGAGCTCGGTGTCTTTAAAAAACACATTTGCTTGTCTTTTGTTGCTGAGCTTTTTGATGATGTTTTGCATGATCAATTCCTAATTGTAAGTGTATGAATGTTTTAATTGAAGAAGGTAGCCCATGAAGAATATAAAAATTCTATTTGCTTACTGTCACGAGCTTGAACGTAGTATTTCTATTAATGAAGCTAGGTTTGAGTTCTTCTCACAAAAGATCGAAGAAAGAAAACCATTCAAATTTTCATGTAGCGATCGACAGTGTGGAGTTTTGATGAGTGGTGTTAATTATCGCGTTATGCCGGAAGATGATGTGACGTTTAAGGCTGCGCATTATCGCTCTCCTCATCCTCACATGCCGAATTGTGAATGGAATCAATTTGCAGAGGACATGGAGCAAGAATGTAGTAATGAAACTGATGAAGTTCGGAACGAAAGACAAGTAAGAGCCAAACTAAAAGATCATATTAATCATTTCACTCCTTGGGCTGAAAATGATGATGGTACTAATGTGAGTCATGGTGGAACAGTATCTTCCGACTATCGTCTTAAGTCTGATGTTTCTCATAAGCAGGGGAATAAAAAGGACAATTCCAAATGGCAACAGTACACTAAAACTAATCAGCTCCAGCGCCTTACAGATACATGGCAAGATGCAAAAAATAAACTATCCAGTGATGAGCGAAGAGCTCTCCGTCTTCATGTTCCGCCTTATGGAAAAGTATATCTTTATCGATATATCACTCACATCAAGAACGGATTATCCAATCAATACGAGGGGGTTGTTTATGGTGGCGGCCTCTTAAAGAAACGTTATGGACGAGGATTTCTGTTTCAATTTTTTGACAAATATAATAATCAAGCCATTCACTTGTATGTTAGCAAAGAGGTTATGAATAATGGTAGGTTTGGGCACTATATCGATGAAGTGTTAAACACTGATAATGTGAAATATTTTCAAGTGTTTTTACTCAATCCCGCCATCTCAGAAAGAGAAAACGCACAAGGTAATACAATTATTAACCTTAACATAACGGACCTACGACAGTTGGTTATCTACTACGAACTGAAAACCAAAACTTCCGCAGAATCTAAATCTAAAGATAACTGTGGAGAGATATGAGCATGGTGAGCGAGTCTAGTGACAAAAATCATGATATCGGTCACGTCAGGTAAGGATATTTCCTTATGCGCTACTCGAATGTCATCACCAGTGATTGGCTGAATATTGAATTCTCCTTCATGTATGGTGAGAAGAAATATCTTATCGAGCTCATAATGAATGATGAGCTCTGTGATGGCACATCCTGCTCGATAGGTGGTCATGTTTATTTTGTTAATGTTGATGAAGTGCTTGAAAAAATCAGCCATCACCATTTGATTATGCTTTTCTCGCAGAATCAGGTCTCTAGAATTAATGTCAAATAAATGTTTGTTCATCATACGAATCAATCTCGTTTTTTAATGTGATTAATACTTCAATTGCACCGGCCGTACTCCAGCTTTCACTGCTGTAAGAGTCTAAGCGAGCGCGTTCGATATCCTCTTTGTGATTTTCCCAACAACCAATTTGCTTATCTATTTCGATGCGAAGCCGATTGATATCCTCTTCTTCAATTGCTCGCTGGGCAGCAATCAATATCAATACCGTGAGAGCAATATTGAGTGTCATTATCCCAATCTGATGCTGAAACGGGTGCATTATTGGGGGGCTCATGCTCGTAGCCATGCTTTGTGGCAAGAGCAATCACATTTCCCCTTTCGTCGTTAGGCAGACGTTCTAAAAGCGCATCGACGGATGATTGAAAGCGTTGGCTATAGAGTTCATAACTGAGTCCACAGCCTTGATGAGCCTCTTTGGCCAACTGCTCGATGAGTGATGGGTAATCTGGTTTTTCAATGGTCATGAATCTATCCTTTTAAGGGAGGAGTGAGTCGTTCCATTGAACTTAAATAATGGAACCAGTGTGCCATTCGTCACTTCCGCTATCTCCGTGATTTTTCGTCCGTAACGTTCATGCCTACTGGCATGAACGAACACATCAACGTTTCCGGTGATTTGCTTGTGTGCCAAATCAAAATCAATCATCCCTTGCGACGCG
>NZ_AJZD02000352.1 GCF_000272105.2 Vibrio splendidus 12E03 | reverse complement strand
GAGTAATGCCTAGGAAATTGCCTTGATGTGGGGGATAACCATTGGAAACGATGGCTAATACCGCATAATGCCTACGGGCCAAAGAGGGGGACCTTCGGGCCTCTCGCGTCAAGATATGCCTAGGTGGGATTAGCTAGTTGGTGAGGTAATGGCTCACCAAGGCGACGATCCCTAGCTGGTCTGAGAGGATGATCAGCCACACTGGAACTGAGACACGGTCCAGACTCCTACGGGAGGCAGCAGTGGGGAATATTGCACAATGGGCGAAAGCCTGATGCAGCCATG
>NZ_AJZD02000351.1 GCF_000272105.2 Vibrio splendidus 12E03 | reverse complement strand
CCACTCAAGCACAGAGCGTGCCCACGCTGACGGGAAAAGAGACTTTCAAGGCCACCTTTATGCGTCAACCGTTGGCGTATCCGCTCATTCTGAATGCCGTCGCGATGACAATTGAGGCGCAAACCTTACCCAGCGCGATGGTGCTGAGTACGATCACACTCGATCCCAAGGCCAATCTTTTGATTGGAACCGTGGGAAAAGGCGATTCAAGACTCAAAACCCGCCGCGATTGGGCATCAAAAGGAGAGACAAGGCAAAGCCAATGGGATGAGCATCGGGCTCAACTGCGTTCGCCTATTTTACCGACGGCGCCATGGCATGACGTCGATGTGGCCGCATTTTTACCTGATGTCATCGATGCGCTTGAGCCATTTGGTGTCGACGTCAAGGCCGAGCCGGAGGTCTCTCATGGTGAAGTGAGGGCGCATCCTTTTACTCTGACGATGACGGGAGAGTTAGGCGCCTTGGCGTTAATGGCGCCCATTCTGAATACGTCTTTTATTACGGTAACGGCGTTTGACATGACGCTCAGTGGCGACGCTGTCTCTCAATTAACGTTAAAAATAACAGTACAAGGGGTCAATCATGACCGATAAAAAAACGGACTCGACGTTAAAGCGGGTCAATAAGAAAACCGTGGCGATGGGGGTGTTGGCGGCGCTCATGCTTGGGTGGCTGATTTATGATACGGCGCCGATGTTATTTGAAAGTCCTCC
>NZ_AJZD02000350.1 GCF_000272105.2 Vibrio splendidus 12E03 | reverse complement strand
TTCGGTGTGTGGTGATATAAATATTCTTTTTGGGGTAGATCGCTGATCAAAATAGATAAAGCGAAAGATCAACCTATGATCTTCGATTGTGTGTTGTGGTTATTTAGTGTGTTATTATTAACCAATAGTAAGCTTGCATAAGAACAAGCCGTACCTAATTACACAATTGAAAGCTTTAGTGAATGGAACAAAAATTTTTATTAGAAGGCCACCGAGCAGTCAACAGTTTGCTTCGGAAGCTTGCTCTTGGGATGGATCGTAAAGATTTAAATCATAAGCTCATTCAGCTTACCGAGCAGCTTTTTGGTCAGCGCATGGCTTCAATTTTACTGCTCAACTCAGAGTCAAAGACTTTGCACCTTGAATATGCTCCAAACCTGCCTGATTTTTACAATCAACAGATTGAAGGGATAGGAATTGGTGCGGGGATAGGCTCTTGTGGCGAGGCAGCTGCGCTTAAGAAAGCAGTGATGGTCTCCAACATAAATGCACACCCAAACTGGGCACCTTTTCTGGCCTTAACCAATCAAGCGAATTTACATGCCTGTTGGTCGGTCCCCATTATCTCGTCGCGCGGTAATGTGTTGGGTACCTTCGCTATTTATAGCCAGTACATCTCTGAACCACATGAATTTGAGCTCGAGATCTTAGAGCTACTGGCTTCCCTGAATTCGGTAGCACTAGAAAAGTTCGAGCTGGAGAATCAGCTTAACTTTTTCGCCAATCGTGATTCTCTAACTCATTGCTTGAATCGTCGCGCACTGTTCAATGAAGCCGAAAAAGTGTTGGCTAAGCGATGTTTTTCAGAAAAGGTGATGGCGTGTCTGTTTGTGGATGTCGATAAATTCAAATCAATCAACGATACCTATGGTCATAGTTTTGGTGACGATGTGTTGTTGGCGGTTGCCGAAGTTCTTGATGAGGCAACCACAGCATGTGCCAAGATAGGCCGTTATGGTGGCGATGAGTTTGTGGTGTTCTCATGTTTTGATGATCAAGAAAGCGTTGTTAGCTTCTACCACAGCTTAGAGAAAGCACTGCAACAAGCGCTTTATATCAATGATGTGCAGTTTTCAGTGAGTGTCGGGCTTTCTTGTGACAAAGATCCTCAAGGATTAGACCAATTGATCGCACAAGCTGATAAGAACATGTATCAAATCAAGCAAGCCAAGTCTCAGCAGTAGTAGATTGTAAAAATAGTCGTAAATTAGGAAGTGCTAATGAGTGAAAATATCTGCCCTAAGTGCCAGTCTGAGCTAGCTTGGGATGGCAAGTATCACTGTGAAAGTTGTCAGGCTCACTTTACTAAAGTTGGGTTTTGCCCTGAGTGCAGCAGCCAACTTGAGAAGCTTCAAGCCTGTGGTGCGGCGAGCTATTTTTGCAACGGTGATTGCAACGAGTTGAAATCAAAGTCGAGAGTAAAATTCGAATTTCAACCTGCGGAATAGCCTTAAACTACATGGTTTGAACGACCATCGGTGATGTTATACCAGAGACTCAATACTAAAGTGTTGGGTCTTTTTTGTATCTGAAGAACAGGAATGTGTCATCTTGGTTCATTCCCCCCATCACTGCACCAGTATGAAACATAGTTACATGATTGCTATGCACTCTATTGGTGTGAGTTTCTTTTAAACTCTATTAATACAATTACTTATAAATAATTTCGTTGGTTTGTAAGTTTGGCACTCTTCTTGTAACTCTGTAATTGAATAACAAAAATACAATTATGGAGTAATATCATGAACAAGGTGTTCAATTTATCGCTAGCTACACTGTGTACAACACTTTCATTTTCTTCTGCAACGGCGTTTGCTGCTGATGAGACCATCAAGGTCGGTGTTCTACACTCACTCTCTGGCACCATGGCGATCAGTGAGACAACGCTAAAAGATACCGTGCTAATGCTCATCGAAGAGCAGAACAAAAAGGGCGGTTTGCTTGGTAAGAAGCTAGAGCCTGTCGTGGTTGACCCTGCGTCAAACTGGCCGCTATTTGCTGAGAAAGCGCGTGAGCTTATCGAAAAAGAGAAAGTGGATGTGGTGTTCGGTGGTTGGACGTCGGTATCACGTAAATCCATGCTACCTGTCTTTGAAGAACTCAACAGCATCCTTTTCTACCCAGTACAGTATGAAGGTGAAGAGTCTTCTAAAAACGTTTTCTACACCGGTGCCGCGCCAAACCAACAAGCGATCCCAGCAGTGGATTACTTGATGGAAGAGCTTGAAGTCGAGCGCTGGGTACTTGCAGGTACCGATTACGTTTATCCACGTACAACCAATAAGATCTTAGAAGCCTACCTAAAAGATAAAGGTGTCGCAGAAGAAGACATCATGATCAACTATACGCCATTTGGTCACTCTGATTGGCAATCTATCGTTTCAGACATCAAAAAGTTCGGTGAAGCGGGCAAGAAAACCGCTGTGGTTTCTACTGTAAACGGCGATGCGAACGTACCTTTCTATAAAGAGCTAGGCGCTCAAGGCATTTCATCTGAAGACATCCCAGTTATTGCATTCTCTGTTGGTGAAGAAGAACTGTCAGGCATGGACACAGAACCATTGGTTGGTCATCTAGCGGCATGGAACTACTTCATGAGTGTTGATACTGAAGCTAATGAAGAGTTCGTTGAAACGTGGCAGTCGTTCATCAAGAGTGAAAAGCGTGTCACCAATGACCCAATGGAAGCGCACTACGTTGGTTTCAACATGTGGGCTCAAGCGGTCACTAATGCGGGTACAACCGATCCTGAATCTGTGCAAGATGCCTTGATTGGTGTGTCTGTTCCTAACCTTTCTGGTGGCTACTCCACCATGCTGCCAAACCACCACATTACTAAACCAGTCCTGATCGGTGAGATCCAAGACGATGGTCAATTCGATATCGTTTGGGAAACCACAGGTCTCGTTGCGGGTGATGCTTGGTCGAGCTACTTACCTGAATCGGCAAAACTGTTCTCTAGCTGGTCGAAGCCATTCTCATGTGGTGCGTTTAACGTCGAAACGAAGAAGTGTTCTGGCGGTAACTAGATCGTCAATTCAGGAATATTGAGCCTTCCGGTTTGGGAAGAACGCGTCTGTTTAACGGGCGAAGCGAACGGAAGGCTCATCGTTTCAGGTAACAACCACTATCCACACATCCTCCAAGTAAAAATAACAATATCTAACTTGGTTGGTTAAGGAAGCAGGGATGAAAAACGTATTACACGTATTTAAAGCGCTGTTGCTCATGGCAGTCAGTGCTCAGTTGGCTTTTGCTGGAATAACGGATGAAGCTAGCTTTACCAAGGCGCTAGTTGGTAAGAAAACATCGGATAAAGAATTAGCTATCGATTGGGTGAGTGAGACGCAAACGGAAGATGTGTCGAAACCTATTTTAGATGGCTGGTTAAACGGAAACCTTTACTACTTCAATGAGAAACAGAGCGAGCAGTACAAACAGCTCTACCTCATTCAAAGTATCAAAACTGCGACGTCAGCTCAGTCAGTATGGGATGATTCAACGCTTAATATCGAGAATGCGAGACAGTTTAAAAAGGTTCGTGTGAATAACAAACTTCGCGGGATGTTACGCGGGGAAATAGCCTCGATTGGGCTGAACAGCAGTAATCCTGATGTGCGTTATAAAGCGGTTTTGGATCTGTTAGGGACCAAAGACGCTGACATCATCGAACGCATAGCTGAACTCAGAGCCAACGAATCAGAGGGCAAAGTGGCAGAGCTGATGGACCTCTCATTGGCTATTTATAGCTCCCTTGATAAAAGCGCAACCATTGATGAGCGAGTCACGTCGATTGAGCGAGTCGGTGACTTCAAACATTCGGTGGTTCTGAAAACACTGAACCAACTGTTAAACACCGAGCAAGATCCAAGCATTACCGCTGCAGCAGAACGTGCGATGGATAGTTACCAACAGAGCCAAGCACTCTATTCGGGTGTTGAGACTGTGTTCTTTGGCTTGAGTTTGGGCTCTGTCTTGGTGTTGGCTGGCATAGGCTTGGCGATCACTTTTGGTGTGATGGGCGTAATCAACATGGCCCATGGCGAGCTGATCATGATTGGCGCTTACACCACCTACGTATTGCAACTGCTAATGCCGAATCATATCGGTTTAGCACTCATTCTCTCTATTCCGGCAGCGTTTATTGTGTCTGGTCTGGTCGGTATTGCGATAGAGCGCAGTGTGATTCGTCACCTTTACGGTCGCCCATTGGAAACCTTGCTTGCGACCTTCGGTATCAGCTTGATCTTGCAGCAAGCCGTTCGTTCTATTTTCTCTCCTTTGAACCGCTCAGTGAGCACACCTGAATGGATGTCTGGTGCACTGCAATTGAACCCAATGTTGTCTCTGACCTACAACCGCTTATACATCATCTTGTTCTGTGGTTTGGTGTTTATGGGCTTGTTAATGGTTCTGAAAAAGACACCGCTAGGTCTACAGGTTCGTGCCGTTTCTCAAAACCGTGGTATGGCTCGCGCGATGGGTATTCGATCTGAACGAGTTGATGCGATGACCTTTGGCTTAGGTTCTGGCGTGGCGGGTGTCGCAGGTGTAGCACTGTCTCAGTTGACTAACGTTGGCCCGAATATGGGGCAAGCGTACATCATCGATTCTTTCATGGTGGTGGTGTTCGGCGGAGTCGGCAACTTGTGGGGAACACTCGTCGCAGGTCTGAGTCTTGGCTTGTTCAATAAGATTTTAGAGCCATGGGCTGGCGCAGTACTCGCCAAGATTCTAGTGCTGGTTTTCATCATTCTATTTATTCAAAAACGCCCACGCGGATTGTTCCCGCAACGTGGTCGTGCGGCTGAAGGTTAAGGACAATATCATGCAGTCTAAATCATTTGTACTTTCGGCGATGCGTGGTGATAAAGGTGGGCAGCTGACCATCCTTGCCATTCTTGCGGCCGTGATTCTTATCCCACTGGCTAACACTATGTTGCCAAGTGGGCATCCGCTTCATGTTGAGACTTTCACTATCTCACTGATGGGCAAATACTTGAGCTACGCAATGTTGGCGCTGGCGCTCGATCTTGTATGGGGCTATCTCGGAATACTGAGCCTAGGTCATGGCGCTTTCTTCGCGCTTGGTGGTTATGCGATGGGCATGTACTTGATGCGTCAGATTGGTGACCGTGGGGTTTATGGTGATCCAGTCTTACCAGATTTCATGGTGTTCCTTGATTGGTCTGCGTTGCCGTGGTTTTGGCAGGGCTTTGATCAGTTCTGGTTTGCTTGTCTGATGGTGGTGCTAGTGCCGGGCGCATTGGCTTACTTGTTCGGTTATTTAGCTTTCCGCTCTCGTGTGTCTGGTGTGTATCTTTCTATCATGACTCAAGCGTTAACTTACGCATTGATGCTGGCATTTTTCCGCAACGAGATGGGCTTTGGTGGTAACAATGGACTGACAGACTTCAAAGACATCATAGGTCTGAGCTTGCAGAGTGATGCGGTCAAGATAGGTCTGTTTGTCGCGACTGGCATTGCGCTCATCTTTAGCTACATCGCTTGTCGTATGGTGGTGACCAGTCGATTAGGTCGTGTGGCATTAGCGATTCGTGATACAGAGTCACGTACTCGCTTTATGGGTTACGACGTCGATGGCATCAAGCTGTGGGTCTTCGTTCTTTCTGCGGTTATCGCGGGTATTGCCGGGGCTTTATATGTTCCTCAAGTTGGCATCATTAACCCGGGTGAATTTGCTCCGCTTAACTCGATTGAGATTGTGGTTTGGGTTGCCTTAGGCGGTCGTGCCACCCTGTTTGGCGCCATTGTTGGGGCATTGATCATCAACTACGCCAAGAGCTGGTTTACGGTTGAGTTCCCAGAGGTGTGGTTATTTGCTCTGGGTGGATTATTCGTTCTTTCGACCATGTACTTCCCACAAGGTGTAATTGGCTTTGTCAGTGAAAAATGGCAGCAGCTACGCAAGGCATCAAATGGGAAAAACCAAGATAAAGATAAGGATGATCAGCACAAAGCCAAGGAGGTGATAGCATGACCACATTTAATAGCGTAAAGGAATCGGTTCAGGCGTTCACTCGTCGAGACCAAGTCTTTGATTACCTTAAACCTGATATTCACCCCGCTATCGATACTCGCCACAACGTGCTGTTGTATGTGGAAGGCGTCAACAAAAGCTTCGATGGTTTCCAAGCGATAAACGATCTGAACCTCTACATCAATGAAGGAGAGCTTCGCTGCATCATTGGCCCTAATGGCGCAGGTAAAACCACCATGATGGACATCATCACAGGTAAAACTAAGCCAGATACTGGCGAAGTGTGGTTGGGTTCGAACATCAACTTATCGAAGATGAACGAAGCCGAAATTGCCAATGCAGGCGTTGGGCGTAAATTCCAAAAACCAACTGTGATTGAGTGTTTAACTGTGTGGCAGAACCTTGAATTAGCCATGGCGGGTGATCGCTCCGTGTGGGCGACGTTCACTGCTGTGATGTCTGGTGAGCAGAAAGACAAGCTGACCTCGGTACTTGAGCTGATTCATTTAAAAGACGAAGCGGCGAATTTGGCAGGTAACCTGTCTCACGGTCAGAAACAGTGGTTAGAGATAGGCATGTTATTGATGCAAAACCCTAGGCTATTGCTGGTGGATGAACCCGTTGCAGGCATGACTCACCAAGAGATGGACCGTACCTCTGAGTTACTCAATTCTCTGGCAGGCAAGCACTCAGTGGTAGTGGTTGAACACGATATGGATTTCGTTCGTTCTATCGCAAGCCATGTCACCGTGCTTCATCAAGGTCATGTGTTGGCTGAAGGCACTATGGATCAAGTGCAGGCTCACCCTGAAGTTAAACAAGTTTATCTCGGAGAATAGGATGCTAGAGGTTAAATCAGTTAATCAATATTACGGTGAGAGCCACACGCTGTGGGATTTGGATATGCAGATCCCTGAAGGCAAGTGCACAGTATTAATGGGACGAAACGGTGTCGGTAAAACGACGTTGCTGCAATGCATCATGGGGCTAGTTAAGGTCGAGAGCGGTGACATCTCTTTATCGGGCGAGTCGCTACTGAAAACCGATGCCGAAGATCGTTCTCGCCAAGGCATTGGTTATGTGCCACAAGGCCGTCAGATATTCCCGATGCTCACCGTTCAAGAAAACCTAGAGGTTGGCCTACCGATTCGTGAGAAGGGCGATCGTAAGATCCCAGAGTTCATCTTCGATATCTTCCCTGTGCTAAAAGAGATGCTGCATCGCCGTGGTGGTGACTTATCGGGTGGTCAACAACAGCAACTCGCAATTGGTCGTGCGCTGGTGGTTAATCCAAAGCTATTGATCTTGGATGAGCCGACGGAAGGTATTCAACCCAATATTGTGCAAGAGATTGGCGACATCATTCGCATGCTTAACGAGAAGATGGGACTCACCGTCCTGCTTGTAGAGCAAAAGCTACCATTTGCGAGAAAGGTTGGTGATCGCTTCTGCATTCTTGACCGTGGACGTCAGGTCGCGGAAGGAGAAATGAAAGGGCTCAATGAATCCTTGATCAAGGAGTACCTGACCGTATGAGTGCTTTATTTTCTTTGAGCGAAGAAAGGGACGCTTCTCTAACCGAGGCTTTGTCTCTGAATGAAACCATTGAACAAGATATTCGAGACGGCTGGCAGGCGAGCTTAAACCTCACCTTTGTCGACCGTGGTGATAAAACCGTTTTAAAGAATCGTCAGCAGTCTGGTCCGCTTACGGTGCAACGCCCCTTGTATCCTGATGGGGAAACGTGTCACACCTACTTACTCCATCCCCCCGGCGGAGTAGTAGGTGGTGACACTCTCAACATTGAAGCGACCATAGAAAGTGGCGCTCATGCGCTAATTACCACCCCCGGTGCCACTAAGTTTTATCGTTCTAATAATAAGTACGCCAAGCAGAAGCAGACCTTGCGAGTGAAGAAAGGTGCGCGCTTGGAATGGATGCCGCAAGAGAACATTTTTTTCCCTAATGCACACGTACGTTTAGACACTGAAATTCGGCTAGAAAAGGGCGCACAGTTTTGGGGTTGGGAAATGCACTGTTTTGGGCGACCTGCACAGAATGAGGGATTTGAGCATGGTCACCTTGTAGGGAAAACAGAAATCTATCTTGATAATCAAAGGCTTCTTACGGAAGGATTTAATTTTCACGGTGGCGATAAGTTAATGATAAATATGGGGTTACTTGATTATTCAATGATGGGAACCTTTTATATTACCTCAAATGAGAAGCAAGATTTAGAGTTGGTACAGAGCTTGCTCTTATCTATTACACAGCAAGCTTCACAGCAATCAGTTACATCAAAAACGTCGAGTGAACCCACATTAATATTGGGTGCGACGCAGATAGAAGGATTGATTGTGGTGCGAGCCTTGGGTTATTGGAGTGAAGATATCCTCCAGGCCTTTGGTCAGATATGGCAAGCAACTCGCTCTCATTTATGTGGTACGACTCCTGATTTACCAAGGATTTGGGCGACTTAGCGATTAGCCCTATTTGTACCGAGGGCGACTTCCGGCCCTCGGTACATTTTTTCAAGCTTGCTGTGATTGAATCCCACTTACTGCTCATGCGTTTCTGAGCAATAAGAAAACAACACTAACAGCGGGCGGCTAAATGGAATTAACACCAAGAGAAAAAGATAAGCTACTTATCTTCTGCGCAGGAATGCTGGCACAGCAGCGCAAGCAAAAAGGCTTAAAACTCAACTACCCAGAATCTATAGCGCTGATCAGCAGTGCCATTCTTGAAGGTGCCCGTGAGGGTAAAACCGTTTCGGAATTGATGGATTTTGGACGCACACTGCTTACCGTCGATGACGTTATGGAGGGGATCCCTTCCATGATCCCAGATGTACAAGTCGAAGCTACTTTTCCTGATGGCACCAAGTTGGTGACCGTTCATGAACCTATCGTGTAGGGAGAAGAAATATGGCTGGCTCCACAAAACAATACTCAGGATTCGTTCCCGGAAAAGTAGAAACCGCACCGGGTGATATCACTCTCAATGAAGGCCGCGCCACGACGTCCGTTAAGGTACAAAACATTGGCGATCGTCCCGTGCAAATTGGCTCTCATTACCACTTCTATGAAGCAAACCCTTCGCTGATCTTTGACCGAGAAGCCACTAAAGGTTTTCGACTCAATATCCCAGCAGGCACTGCTACCCGTTTTGAACCGGGTCAGTCTCGCAGCGTCGAGTTAGTGCGTTACGCCGGTAAGTTAGAGATCTATGGCTTCCAAGGAAAGGTGATGGGCAAGCTCTAAGTGCTCCCACGGAATAATGAAAATAACAAAGGATTGAACATGGCGACGATATCCAGACAGGCTTATGCCGAAATGTTTGGGCCAACAGTCGGTGACCGAGTGCGTCTTGCTGACACTGATTTATGGCTAGAAGTTGAAAAGGATTACACCGTATACGGCGACGAAGTGAAGTTTGGCGGCGGTAAAGTTATCCGTGATGGACAAGGGCAAAGCCAACGTCCAAGTGCCGAAACGCCAGATTTGGTGATCACCAACGCGATTGTGTTGGACTACTGGGGCATTGTAAAAGCCGATGTCGCCATCAAAGACGGCCGAGTTCAAGCGTTGGGTAAAGCGGGTAACCCAGACGTTCAACCAGGCGTTGATATAGTAATTGGCCCGGGCACGGAAATTTTGGCAGGTGAAGGTTCGATTCTCACCGCTGGTGGCATTGACTCACATATCCACTTTATATGCCCGCAACAGATTGAAGAAGCGTTGGCGTCGGGTGTGACTACCATGATAGGCGGTGGCACTGGGCCAAACACAGGGACTAACGCAACCACGTGTACACCGGGTCCGTGGAACATGCACCGTATGTTGGAATCACTCGATCAATTCCCAATGAACTTTGGTTTGTTAGGTAAGGGCAATGCGAGCCAACCCGAGGCACTGCGTGAGCAAGTGGCAGCCGGCGCTGTGGGTTTGAAGTTGCACGAAGACTGGGGAACCACGCCCGCGTCAATTGATACTTGCTTGAGTGTCGCTGACGAGATGGACGTACAAGTTGCGATTCACACCGATACTCTGAACGAATCGGGTTTTGTTGAATCGACACTTGGCGCAATTGGCGACCGAGTGATTCATACCTACCACACTGAAGGTGCGGGCGGTGGTCATGCTCCCGATATTATCCGAGCGGCAGGCGAACCCAACGTTCTGCCTTCTTCGACTAACCCAACACGACCTTACACTATCAATACGGTCGATGAGCACTTAGACATGTTGATGGTGTGTCATCACCTTTCCCCGTCGATTGCTGAAGATGTCGCGTTCGCTGAATCACGTATTCGCCGTGAAACCATTGCTGCAGAAGACGTTCTTCATGACTTAGGCGCGTTCTCTATGATTGCTTCGGATTCACAGGCGATGGGGCGCGTAGGCGAGGTGGTAACCCGAACTTGGCAAACTGCACACAAGATGAAAGTGCAACGTGGCAGCCTAAAAGAAGATTCTGACTACAGCGATAACTTCCGTCTTCGTCGCTACGTTGCAAAGTACACCATTAATCCAGCCATCACTCACGGTATGGCGCATGAAATCGGTTCGATTGAAGAAGGCAAACTGGCGGATCTTGTTTTATGGAAACCAGCTTTTTTTGGAGTGAAACCAAGTGTGATTTTGAAAGGAGGCATGATCGCGATGGCACCGATGGGCGATCCTAATGCCTCTATCCCAACACCTCAGCCCGTTCACTACCGTTCTATGTTTGGTAGCTATGGCAAGGCGTGTCAGAACACATCGATGCTATTTGTTTCCAAAGAAGCCAAGGCACAGAACATCGATAAGCAGTTGGGACTAAAGAGCCTAATTGGTGTTGTGAGCAACTGCCGAAACATCTGCAAGGCTGACATGAAGCTGAACGACTGGATGCCGAAGATTGAGGTTGATTCTCAGACGTATCAAGTACGCGCTGATGGTGAACTGCTGACGTGTGAGCCGGCTGAAGAACTTCCAATGGCACAGCGGTATTTTCTATTTTAATAGCTCAGCTGAAGGCTTTTGTTTTAACTGCGAGCTGAAGGCTCTTATTTTAAACCTTTAGCTGAAGCCTCTATTTTTGCTCTTGGCTGAGGGCACTTAATTTGAACGTTATAAATCTCACAAGGAGATTGAGGTAATAGCATGATTGAACTTACTCAAATTCAAGCGGAGTTGAACAAGGCTCCAGATGGCTTTTTAAGCCTACCGATCGATAGCCGCATCAAAAGTCGCCTTAAAGTGACATTGGATGATGGCCGTGATGCAGGGTTGTTTCTACCACGCGGTCATATCTTGCGTGGCGGAGAGCAATTAACTAGTGAGTGTGGCTTAACTGTCGAAGTAAAAGCGGCGCCGGAAACCGTGTCGACTGTTTACTGTGAAGACTCACACCTGTTAACTCGTGTTGCTTACCACCTAGGTAACCGACATGTGCCACTACAAGTCGAGGCGGGCTGGGTGCGTTATCAGCATGACCATGTTCTAGATGAAATGGTTGAAGGCTTAGGCGCAACAGTAACGACGGAAAAAAAACCTTTTGAACCAGAAGGTGGCGCATACGGTGGTCGCTCTGGCGGTCACCACCACCATCACTAATCGAGTCATTGATGGCTCACTAAACGATTTATATAACAACGATATTAATAACTATAAACGCAAGGAACTCGCGATGAACTTTAAAACAGCTGCTGGCTTATGTACTTTCACACTGGCTTCTCTAACAACATCAACGATGGCTTTGGCTCACCCTGGACATGGTTCGCATTCGGTTCATGAGTCTCACTCATTTATGTCTGGCTTAACTCACCCTGTGACAGGTATGGATCACCTGATCATGCTGATCGCTTTTGGTCTGTTAATTGGCGCACTGTCGTTTTCAACCAAGATAAAAGCCGCTTTGATTGGCGGTGGATTGGCTTCATTGGTCGTTGGGCTTATCGCAGGCCAAGCCTTAGGTTTTTCTGTGATTGTTGAACCAGCAATCATCGCTTCTCTGTTCGTCGTCAGCCTATGTCTATGGCACGTATTCTCACCATCAACCAAGCGTGTAAACAGTGTATTAGTCGCTTCTATTACGATGTTGTTTTTCCATGGTTACGCACACGGTGTTGAAGCTGCGAGTAACTTAACTCAATTTGCATCAGGAATGAGCATCACTGCTTTGGCATTAATGGTTATCGGCACGTTTGTAGGCCGCGCAGTTTACTCTAAATGGTTGTCAGTAGGCGTGGCTTCAGCGAGCGCAGTATTACTGTTAGGCGCGTAAGCTCTCGAATTTTTCGATTCTAGAAGACAGAGAGCAGAATATGAGCACAACAGGAAATGTCGCGATTTATCGTCTGTTCCAATTGATCAGTCCTTCGTTGCCGATTGGTGGTTTCACTTATTCGCAAGGCTTAGAACTGGCGGTTGAGGCGGGGTGGGTGACCAATCGCGATAGCATGGAGCAGTGGCTAAATACCATCGTTAGCTCAAGTGTCGCGACTTTGGAGTTGCCCATCTTAGAGCGCCTTTATAATGCTCTAGAAAAAGGTGAACTCGATGAGATTGAGCACTGGTGCAACTACTTGTACTCAAGTCGTGAAACCAGTGAATTACGAGCAGAAGAAAAGCAGCGTGGGCATGCATTGAATACCTTGTTGAAGCGCTTAGAGATCGATATTTCGCTGGTGGATTCTGTTGATAGCCACCCAAATCAACTGTTGGGTATGTGTATTGCCGCTCAACATTGGGGCATCGATTTAGAAAGTCTCAAGCAAGGTTACTTATGGAGCTGGCTTGAAAATATCGTTACGGCTGGAGTCAAACTAGTGCCTTTAGGCCAAACCGACGGGCAGTTGGCGCTGATTAATATCACCAACACCTTTCCCGAGGTGATTGAGAAAGCACGCACGATAGAAGATTGGATGATAGGTAGCTTTTCGCCTTCGATGGCATTAGCGAGTTCACTGCACGAAACACAATACACACGACTATTTCGTTCGTAGCGGTCAGCGCTAACGAGGTAGTTCGAAAAGAATATAAGGAAGTAGATTATGGAAAGTTACAAGCAACCCCTTCGAATTGGTATTGGCGGCCCAGTTGGGTCTGGTAAAACTGCACTGTTGGAAGTGCTGTGTAAGGCGATTCGCGACAAGCTAAACATTGCCGTAGTAACCAACGACATCTACACCCAAGAAGACGCAAAGATACTTACACGAGCTGAAGCTCTAGAACCTGACCGTATTATCGGTGTGGAAACAGGCGGTTGTCCGCACACTGCGATCCGTGAAGATGCGTCGATGAACCTCGCGGCAGTCGAAGAGCTGGCTAAGCTACATAAGAACCTTGATGTGGTATTTGTAGAGAGTGGTGGCGACAACCTCAGTGCGACGTTCAGCCCTGAATTAGCCGACCTGACTATCTATGTGATTGATGTAGCGGAAGGGGAGAAGATCCCACGTAAAGGTGGCCCGGGAATAACACGCTCTGATCTGTTGGTTATCAATAAGATCGATTTAGCACCGTATGTTGGCGCGTCACTGGAGGTGATGGAACAAGACACACAACGCATGCGTCCAACCAAGCCATACGTATTCACCAACCTCAAAGAGAGCCAAGGGCTAGACTTCATCATCAACTTTATTGTGACCGAAGGGATGCTCACCATGAAGGAGCCTTCTACTACTGAGTAGGGTTGGAATCAGTTAGTTTTTCAAGCCTTTAGGTACTAAAAAGCCCTGTCGATTATCGATAGGGCTTTCTGGTTTGAAACGTTAGAGTCGAACTTAAAGCTCGCTCTTAGTAACTCTTGTGGTCACTTGCGACTCAATCACACCGTCTTCAACTTGAGTGGTGATCACTTCACCGACTTCGACATCGTTAATTGATGATACAGTCTTGCTCGATGCTGAATGAGTAATGCTATAGCCGCGCTTTAGCGTTGCCAGTGGGCTCACTGTTTCTAACTTCTCTGCAGCCATAGCGAGCTGGTGGCGAGTGGTTAGTAAGGTCTTATCCATCGCATCCAATAGCTTCTGCTCTGAACGTTGCAGATGCAGTTTCTGTTCGCCAAGGCGTTTCACTGGCGAGTTCAATTGAAGCTGGTGCTGTTTACGTTCAACACGCTGTGCATGCTGCTTTAGGTATTGAGTCATACCACGACGCAAACGCATATCTAGGTCATCAAGCTGCTGACTCTGCTTTTGCAGTTGGTAGCTAGGATGTTGCTTCTCTAAGCGGTACTTCAATGTTTGAGTCGATTGCGCTTGTTTGATTAACACATGACGAATCGCACTGACTAAGCGAGCACGTTTAGACGCAAAAGCTTGTTCTTTATGGCTGTTATCACGGCTAACCAATTCAGCGGCTGCTGATGGCGTTGGAGCTCGCATATCTGCGACGAAATCGGCGATAGTGACATCAACTTCGTGGCCAACTGCGCTGATAATCGGGATTTGGCTTGATGCGATTGTGCGAGCTACGATCTCGTTATTGAAGCACCATAGGTCTTCTAAAGAACCGCCGCCACGACCCACAATCAACACATCACACTCATTGCGTTCATTGGCACGTCCAATCGCTTGAGCAATCTGAATAGCTGCCTCTTCGCCTTGAACCATGGTTGGGTAAACCACCACTGGCAATGAAGGATCGCGTCTTTTCAGGACATCAAGAATATCAAACAGCGCTGCACCGGTTTTCGATGTGATAACGCCAACACGTTTAGGGTGTTCAGGAAGAGGTTGTTTACTCGATTGAGCAAATAAGCCTTCCGCCGCCAAGTTCATCTTCAGTTTTTCAAACTCTTGTTGAAGCTTACCGTCACCCTCTGGCTGCATACTTTCGATGATGAGTTGATAGTCACCACGTGGCTCATAAAGAGAAAGACGAGCTTTGACTAGAACTTGATTACCGTTCTGAGGCTTAAAAGTCACACGGCGGTTATTGCCACGAAACATAGCGCACTTAACTTGAGCGCGAGAGTCTTTAAGCGTGAGGTACCAGTGACCAGAGACAGGTGCAGAGAAATTTGAGATTTCACCAACGAGCCAGACTATACCCATTTCGTTTTCTAATAGGAGACGAACCTCTGAGTTGAGGCGAGAAACAGTAAAGATGTTTGGATTAGTCATAGAAGCACTATCTTTCCTTGAAGGAAGGTCTTTCTTGGAATCTCACAGGGCGTGAGTATGGAAGATAGCGGCAATATAATACATAGCAAGGGGGTAAATGCAAATTAAAAATACAAAAATGTGTAGCCAAGCGATTTCGTTGGCCGTATAATCCGTCCGCAATATCTAATCCAAATGCAGTTTGATTTTCCTTAATTGGCTGCCCTCATTAGGCGAAACGATGAGATTGGATTGTTTCTTTTTACTCCTATTATTGTGAGATATTGCAAATGCTAAGAATTGCCAAAGAAGCGCTGACATTCGACGACGTACTGCTAGTGCCAGCACACTCCACCGTTCTCCCTAATACAGCTGATCTTCGCACTCAGCTGACGAAGAATATTTCCCTAAACATCCCAATGATATCTGCATCTATGGATACTGTGACAGAAGCTCGCCTAGCGATTGCACTGGCACAAGAAGGCGGAATAGGCTTCATTCACAAGAACATGTCTATTGAACAGCAAGCTGAAATGGTTCGCCAGGTTAAAATTTACGAAGCAGGTGTGGTTTCTCACCCTGTTACTGTAAGCCCTGACGCGACAATCGCTGATGTTGTAGCTCTTACCCAAAAACACGGCTTTGCCGGTTTCCCTGTTGTTACTGAAACAAACGAACTTGTTGGTATTATTACTGGCCGTGACGTTCGCTTTGTTACTGACCTTTCTAAGAAAGTTGATGTAGTAATGACACCTAAAGCTCGCCTTGCTTCTGTTAAAGAAGGTGCAACTCGTGAAGAAGTTCAAGAGAAAATGCACGAAGCGCGTGTTGAAAAAGTTCTTGTTGTAAATGATGACTTCCAACTTACTGGAATGATCACTGCAAAAGATTTCCACAAAGCAGAACGTAAACCAAACGCTTGTAAAGATGAGCGCGGCAGCCTACGTGTAGGTGCAGCTGTTGGTGCTGGTGCTGGTAACGAAGAGCGTGTTGCTGCTCTAGTTGAAGCTGGCGTAGACGTTCTACTTATCGACTCTTCACACGGTCACTCTGAAGGCGTACTTAACCGTATCCGCGAAACTCGCGCTGCATACCCTGATCTACAAATCATCGGTGGTAACGTAGCAACTGGCGCTGGCGCTCGTGCTCTTATCGAAGCAGGTGTTAGTGCGGTTAAAGTAGGTATCGGCCCGGGTTCAATCTGTACGACTCGTATCGTTACTGGTGTTGGTGTTCCTCAAGTAACAGCAATCGCAGACGCAGCTGAAGTAGCTAACGAATACGGTATTCCAGTAATCGCAGATGGCGGTATCCGCTTCTCTGGCGATATCTGTAAAGCTATCGTTGCTGGCGCATCTTGTGTGATGGTTGGTTCAATGTTCGCTGGTACTGAAGAAGCACCGGGTGAAGTTATTCTTTACAACGGTCGTTCTTACAAGTCTTACCGTGGTATGGGTTCTCTTGGCGCTATGTCTCAAGGTTCTTCTGACCGTTACTTCCAATCTGACAACGCTGCAGACAAGCTTGTTCCAGAAGGTATTGAAGGTCGTATCGCATACAAAGGTCGTCTAAAAGAGATCGTTCACCAACAGATGGGCGGTCTACGCTCAAGCATGGGCCTAACGGGTTCTGCAACTGTTGAAGACATGCGTACTAAAGCTGAGTTTGTTCGTATCTCTGGTGCGGGCATGAAAGAATCTCACGTACACGATGTTCAAATCACGAAAGAAGCACCTAACTACCGTTTAGGTTAATAATACGTCCAAACGTTTGAATAATGTGCTGATTTAGTCGGCACATTATTTTATCTACCGCCTGTTTTGTTTAGAGAGTGATTTTCTCAAAACACGGGGTTAAAGATATCTAACGAAAACGTTTGCTTTATTTCTTGAAGAGTTAATCAGAGGTGAGTAAACTCGCCTCTGTTTTATCACATAGCCAATAAGACTGCTTACAATGACTAAAAATATTCATGACCAACGTATTCTAATTCTGGACTTCGGTTCTCAATACACACAGCTAGTAGCTCGTCGTATTCGTGAGATCGGTGTTTACTGTGAACTTTGGAGCTGGGACGTAGAAGAAGCGGATATTCGTGAATTCAATCCAGACGGTATCATCCTATCTGGTGGCCCTGAAAGTGTAACGGAGGAGAACTCTCCACGTGCACCTCAGTACGTATTTGATTCAGGTGTTCCTGTATTCGGTATCTGCTACGGAATGCAAACTATGGCTGAGCAACTTGGCGGTAAAGTAGCAACGTCTACTGAGCGTGAGTTCGGCTACGCAGCTGTACAAGTGACTGGCGAATCTGCACTTTTCGCAGACCTTGAGTCTACTCAAGATGTTTGGATGAGCCACGGTGACAAAGTGGTTGAGATCCCAGCTGATTTCACAAAGATCGCTGAAACAGACACTTGCCCATACGCTGCTATGGCAAACGAAGAGAAGAAGTACTACGGCGTACAATTCCACCCAGAAGTAACACACACTAAGAACGGCCTAAAAATGCTTGAGAACTTCGTTCTTAACGCATGTGGTTGTGAAGGTCTGTGGACTTCAGCTTCAATCATTGAAGATGCAGTTGCACGTATTAAAGAGCAAGTAGGTGACGACGAAGTTATCCTTGGTCTTTCTGGTGGTGTTGATTCATCTGTAGTTGCGATGCTTGCTCACCGCGCTATCGGCGACAAACTAACATGTGTATTTGTAGATAACGGCCTTCTTCGTTTAAACGAAGCAGAGCAGGTTATGGAGATGTTCGGCAACAAGTTTGGCCTAAACATCATCAAAGTAGATGCTGAGCAACGTTTCCTTGATGCTCTTGAAGGTGAAGCTGAACCAGAAGCTAAGCGTAAGATCATCGGTCACGTATTCGTAGATATCTTCGATGAAGAGTCTAAGAAGCTGAAGAATGCTAAATGGCTTGCTCAGGGTACTATCTACCCAGACGTAATCGAGTCTGCAGCATCTAAGACTGGCAAAGCACACGTAATCAAATCTCACCACAACGTTGGTGGCCTTCCTGATGATATGGAAATGGGCCTTGTTGAGCCTCTACGTGAGCTATTCAAAGATGAAGTACGTAAGATCGGCCTAGAGCTTGGTCTTCCATACAATATGCTTTACCGCCACCCATTCCCGGGTCCAGGTCTAGGTGTTCGTGTACTTGGCGAAGTGAAGAAAGAGTACTGTGATTTACTGCGTCGTGCTGATGCTATCTTCATTGAAGAGCTTCACGCTGCTGACCTTTACCACAAAGTATCTCAAGCATTCACGGTATTCCTACCAGTACGTTCAGTTGGCGTAATGGGCGATGGCCGTAAGTACGATTGGGTTGTATCTCTACGTGCTGTAGAAACTATCGACTTCATGACTGCTCACTGGGCACACCTACCATACGACTTCCTAGGTAAGGTATCTAACCGTATTATCAACGAAGTTAACGGCATTTCACGTGTTGTTTACGATATTTCTGGTAAGCCACCAGCAACTATCGAGTGGGAATAATCTCTTAGAGATTTGACCAGCATTGATTAAGATCTTAAGCCTCGAACTTTGTTCGGGGCTTTTTTCTTTTTATTTATGAGATTAAGGATTTACATCTACAACGAGCAACCAAATTCGTTGGAAGTTAGATATCAGCTCAAGAAACAATGAGACGCTTTGTTGTGTTGAAGGATACATAAAAGTGTCACTCGCACTTTTTATAAATTCACATGGTAACGACTAGCTCATTTCCCATGCGCCGCATACTCTTTGATGGACTTATTAAGGACAGATAAGAGAATCCATCATGTTAAAAATCAAATATTTGGCGACAGTGCTCGGCTGCACATTGGCAGCGCAAAGTCATGCGTCTTTGAACATCCAACCTGATCCGCAAAACCCGAATGGTTACCTTGTTGAAAAGTCGGCCCTACAAGCTGCTGAACAAGCGAAAACATCCGATCCTATGTATGCGATCTGGTCACAAGCATTACAGACTCGTCCCAATAGTATTGTTGAAGCGATAGAACCGGGCTTAGCCTCGAATCCTGAAAACGTGAAACGAGTCGAGCGTGTATTCCCCCAATCTGAATGGGATTTCCTCACTCAGATGGCAGCGCCAGAATATACCTACACTCGCTTCTTACGTGCGATTGGCAAATTCCCAGCCTTCTGTGGAGAGTACACCGATGGCCGTGACTCCGACGCCATTTGTAAAAAGTCCATCATTACGGCCTTTGCTCATTTCTCACAAGAGACGGGCGGTCACATCGCGATAGACAACACCTCTGATAACCCATTAGCTCTAGAAGAGTGGCAGCAAGCGCTGGTGCATGTTCGTGAAATGGGTTGGTCTGAAGGCCAAGAAGGTTATACCACAGGTTGTGGTCAGAACGATTGGCAGAATGCACGTTGGCCATGTGCCGCGGGGCAGGGTTACTTCGGACGTGGTGCTAAACAGCTTTCTTACCATTTTAATTACGGCGCGTTCTCGGAAGTGATGTTCGATGGCGATGCGACGGTGCTTCTCAACAATCCGGGCTTAGTAGCGGACTCTTGGTTGAATTTAGCTTCTGCTATTTGGTTTTTCCTTACCCCTCAAGCACCTAAACCAGCCATGCTGCATGTCATTGACCGTACATGGACTCCCTCTCAACGTGAACTGGATGCGGGTATTGGTTATGGCTTTGGTACCACAATCAATGTGATCAACGGTGGTATTGAGTGTGGTGAACAGAATAAAGACAAGGGCCAACCAGTTAACCGTATTCGTTATTGGGAAGGGTTAGCGGCGCACTACGAAATTCCTGTAGAAGCGGATGAAGCCAATACTTGTTGGCAGCAAACGCCTTACGGAAGTTTGAACCTCAACGGCGCAACCGATGTGTTGTACACCAACTGGGATGGCAATTGGAAATACTACGCAGACCGCCCAGAAGGCTACTCATTTGAGTGTGAGCTTGTTGGTTTCCAAACGGCTTATTCAGCGCTGGTGGCTGGAGATTACGAGAAGTGTGTGACTAACTTTTATGGTTCTCATGCGAGCTGGCCTGAAGTGAAAGTGGTCGATAAGCTTGATCCGGTAGACCCTGGTACTGATCCCGGTGGTAACGGTTGGAGTGCGACCAAGGTTTACAACGCTGGAGACCAAGTTACTCACAATGGTGCAACCTACGAAGCGAAATGGTGGACACAAGGGGATGACCCTGCCAATGGCGGCCCTTGGAAATTGGTTGCTGGAGAGCCAACTCCACCCGTGACAGATCCATCGCCAGTTGACCCTGCACCTGTCGATCCTAATCCGGTAGACCCAACACCAGTGGAACCACCTGTTACCGAGCCGCCTGTCGTCATTGACCCATCGGTGTTTATCACATGGCAAGCGGGCGTTAGCCAAGTGAGTAACGGGGATAAAGTGACGCATAACGGCAAATGTTTCGTGGCTAAAAACGGCCCGGGTGTATGGGAAAGCCCTGTTCAGTCGAATTGGTTCTGGGATGAAATTAGCTGTAATTGATCGTTTGAATACTGAAAAGCGGTCTAACCGACGAGTTCAGTAGTACGACCATAATGATATAAATAATTAAAAGCCGAAAGTTTCTACTTTCGGCTTTTTTTCGTTTAGAACTTGGCTATCTAAGGAGGGCTATTAGTCTATTTGGCTATGTTGAAGCGCATTTAAAGACTAATTATCCAGTTAGAGGATAAAGTTCTGTACAAATGGTGATTGTGAATTTATATTCAAATTTAATTTATATTTATTCCTTTTATTTTAGGGTTAAGGTGTACCTATGGAACAGACAGATATCACGTCACTCATCCCCATTGTGATTACTTTGGTGTTGTCGTTGGCGACAAGGAATGTGGTGATTGGCCTTTTTGCTGGCGTGCTGAGTGGTGTTGCGATGCTGACTGGCATGTTTAGTGAACTTAACCCGCTTGATACGTTTGGTACCATGGTGAAAGGTTACTTAGTCCCTCAACTTACCGACAGCTATAACGCTGGTGTGATCATGCTGTTGGTATTCATTGGTGGCTTTGTCGCATTGATGGAAAAGTCCGGTGGCGGCGTCGCGTTTGCCAAACGAGTGACTCAGTGGGTAAGCAACAAATGCCAAGCTCAATTGTCAGCATGGTTGGGTGGAATCGTTATATTTTTCTCAGACTTAGGTACTCCGTTAATTGTTGGCCCTGTTTTTCGTCCCCTTTTCGATAAACTGAAACTTTCTAGGCAGAAGCTAGCATTCATCATCGACTCAACCTCATCGCCAGTTGCGATCCTGATTCCTTTCATTGGATGGGGCGTTTACATCATGAGCCTGATTCAAAAAGAGTTCACGGCTTTGAATGTCAACATGTCAGATTGGGATGCCTTCATCGGTGCGATTCCTTTCCAGTTCTACGCATTCTTAGCGATTTTCATTGTTCCTTTGGTTTCAGTTAAAGGCTTAGACTTCGGACCAATGGCAAAAGCTGAACGTGATTGCCAAGCAGGAATCAACTCTGGCGTGAATAGCGAATCTCTCAATCCTTTCTCGCATAAAAATGCAAAGGCCTCTTTTGTTTGGGCGCCGTTGTTAGTGATGCTAGTGGTGTTGTGTGCCATGTTGGTTCCACAAGGCTTCCCGTTCCAAAAGGTCGCGGGTTCATCATTTAGAGCGGCATTATCATCGGCTTATTTCTTTGCGGCGATTACCTTAATTTCGTTAATGGCTTACTACGGTGTAAGAAAGTTGTCTGATGGTGTTTCAGTGTATTTAAAAGGCATGGGAAACATGATGCCCGTAGCGATCATCTTAGTATTGGCTTGGGCGTTAAGCACTGTCGGTAAAGAGTTGGGTGCAGCCGCTTATATTGCTGAGCAAGCACAGAGTGGTTTCCCTTATTGGCTAGTGCCTGCGGTCGCGTTTTTGCTGTCTGCCATTATTTCATTCGCAACGGGCTCATCATGGGGAACCTTCGCGATAATGATGCCATTGGTTATTCCAACCGCGATTGCGATTGACGCACCGCTACTTGTCGCAATTGGTGCAGTGCTGTCTGGTGGTTTGTTTGGTGACCATTGCTCACCGATCTCTGAAACAACGATTCTTTCTTCAACAGGGGCTGGGTGTGATCAGTTTGAACACTTTAAGACACAGCTTCCTTATGCATTGATGAACGGCTCTATCGCTTTAGTTAGTTTTGTCGTGGCAGGCTTTACTGGAAGTGCATTGGTTGTGCTGGGCGCTCTTGTTGCTCAGCTTATCCTTGTAACTCTGTTAGCTAAGCGCGATGCGAGTAAAAACGCTTCTTCAGAAGTTCAATCTCAAGTGCCTGAATCGAAACCACAACAAGCGTAATTTAAGATTACAAATGAGAGACTAGATACGGGATGCGAGTAAACGAGTAGCGAAAAGCTCGCTCCCTATCGTTCGTCACTTTATACCTCATATTTCCTTACTCTATCCGTCATTCCCTATAGCGAGGTATGAGCGTATTAGGGAATCTCTCGCGTTTACCGTTGGTGTATATATTGAAAAGCAGATTCCAGATATCTCGTTCCTCGATTCTGGAATGACGATTCAATCAAGACCTGCTCCTCTTATCCCGCTTACTTGAATCTAAAGACTCTTTTCGCATCTCGTATCTCGTTACTCGCATCTTTTTTATAGCGTGATAGGGAACCTGCTTACTTATAGTTCCTGTGAATTAATCTGCACCCTTATGAAACTAATTTTCCATAGGATCATTTCTACAACCTTAGTTTGCGTTAACTTGATTATCCTTTATGGCGGTTTATGGATTAAAATTTTCTTACAAATTTTATCGATTTTTTTTAATCGACCACTTTAATAAGGTAAATTCGCAATGTCGACCAAACTAGCTAACCCAGCGCCACTAGGCTTAATGGGTTTCGGTATGACCACTATTCTTCTTAATATCCACAACGCAGGTTTCTTCCCAATGGATTCAATGATCCTTGCGATGGGTATTTTTTACGGTGGTTTGAGCCAAGTTATCGTGGGCACAATGTGTTTCAAACGTGGTGACACGTTCGGTACAACTGCATTTACTTCTTACGGCCTGTTCTGGTTGTCTTTGGTTGGTTTGATTGTAATGCCTTACATGGGTCTACCAGCAAGCCCTGCAGCATTCATGGGTTGGTACCTACTATTATGGGGCATCTTCACAGGCTTCATGTTCATCGGTTCTCTATGCTACCCAGTAGCGAAGCAGGTAGTATTCGGTTCACTGACTATCTTGTTCTTCCTACTTGCAGCTCGTGATTTCACTGGCAGCGAACTAATCGGCACTATCGCTGGTTTTGAAGGTATCTTCTGTGGTGCTTCAGCTATCTACTTTGCAATGGCACAAGTAATCAACAACGAATACGGCCGCACAGTACTGCCTATCGGTGAGAAGAAAGCACCTCAAATGGCAACACAAGAAATCGCTGCTTAATACTCTAACTCGGGAACAGTTAGTTTGTTATAAGCCGTTTATTTGTTATGAATAAAACAAAAGGGGTTAGCCGAAATGGCTAACCCCTTTTTTATGCGTTATTAATAGCGCGAGTTAAAGCGAGCTATTTGTTAAAGCAATCCATTCGTTAAGGCACAAGCTTAAGCTGAAGGTTGCTCTACAGGTTTAGTGTCTGCAGCTTCTGCTTCTGGAGACTTTCCTGTTTTACGCTTGTACTTCTCTTCCCAGTAAGTCGCACCTTTAATGCCTAGTTTTACAGGGTTGAAAGTGTACTCAGTCACACCTTGTTTCTGCTGTTCTTCGTAGTCAGCTAGAGCTTTAAGCGCAGGCTTAGACATGAAGAAGATAATCAGAATACCAACGATGTTTAACCATGCCATCAAACCAACACCAACATCACCCATTGCCCATGCAAGGTTAGCTGTTTTAACTGTGCCATAGAAAACTGCAGTGATAAGAACAAGCTTAAGTACGAACATCATGCCAGGGATCTTGATGGTACGACGTAGGTAAGCAATATTCGTTTCTGCGATGTAGTAGTAAGCAAGAATCGTTGTAAATGCGAAGAAGAACAGAGCAAATGCGATGAATGGCTTACCAATGCCTGGTAGTGCACTTTCAATAGCAAGCTGTGTAAATACAGGACCATTCGCACCGATGTTTGCTGCTAGGTTCTGAACTAGGAACACGCCTTCAGCGCCGCCGTGAACGTTGTAAGCACCAGTGATGATGATCATGAACGCTGTAGCAGAACATACTAGAAGTGTATCGATGTAGATAGAGAACGCTTGTACCAAACCTTGTTGAGCTGGGTGATCAACACTTGCAGCCGCTGCCGCGTGAGGACCAGTACCTTGACCCGCTTCGTTTGAGTAAACACCACGCTTAACACCCCAACCAATTGCAGCGCCGAAGCCTGCCATAGGTGTGAATGCATCGCCGATGATCATTGCGAAAACAGTTGGCACTTGGCTGATGTTTAGCAGAATGATAACGAACGCGATGATGATGTAAGCCAATGCCATGAAAGGAACAACGATTTGTGTGAAGTTCGCAATACGTTTAACACCACCAAAGATGATGAAAGCAAGGATGATAGCAACAACAGTACCGGTGAAAATTTTAGCGAAACTGAATGTACCGACAGCTGTTTCAATCATGTCACCTGAGCCAAATGCAGCTTCTACAGCATTACCAATACTGTTTGACTGAACACCAGGAAGCAAAATACCACATGCAAAAATAGTCGCGATAGCGAAGATCCATGCGTACCACTTCTGACCCATTGCTTTTTCAATGTAGTAAGCCGGACCACCACGGAACTGGCCTTCGTCTTCTTCTTTGTAGATTTGCGCTAGCGTAGATTCTGCATAAGCAGTCGCGGCGCCAAAGAAGGCTACAACCCACATCCAGAATACTGCACCTGGGCCACCGAAACCGATAGCGGCAGCAACACCAGCAATGTTACCTGTACCTACACGGCCAGATAGCGAAACGGCTAGAGCTTGGAAAGACGAGATGCCTTTTGATGAGCTTTTACCCGAGAGTAGCAAGCGCCACATTTCAAAGAAGTGACGGATTTGAACAAATCGAGTCATGATGGAGTAGAACAAACCGGCACCTAAACATAGGTAGATAAGTACTGGACTCCAGATTATTCCATTCAAAAAATCAACGAATGACTGCATGAGTATTTTCCCTGTTAGTTTTGCTTATGATTGTTTTTCGAACAACACAATACTTCACTTGTAACCCAAGTGTTAAATTATTTAACTGCCCATTAGGATTACTGTGACATAAAGCAAGTTATAGAGGGCGTTTGTTAACGCTTAGTGCTAATTCGATAATCGTACCATTTAACCTCATATGCAACTATGTTGATTTGTTGGCATTTTTCAGAGTGAATAAATATTGCGTAGAGTTAATGGACTGTTTTTACATGGAATTGTTACGGAATATTTCCTAATCCCCGTTCGTGAAATGGGTCGAAATTCGCTTTTACTTGTATTGAGTAAATTCTATTCGCCTTCAGAATGTTAATGTTTTTTATATACTTATGGAGCATTTATGAAGATATTTTATTGTTTAATAATGGGGTGTTTACTGTTAACTGGCTGTGGGGGGGGCAGCGGAGGTGGTAGTGATGGCAGTACGGGTTCTGAAGGGGGAAGTTTTAGTGGACTGCCCGACCCAGGTGGAACATTAAGTGAAGACTATGATGTGAGCCAACTTCGAGCGCAAGCAACGTTTTCTAATAATACTGTTACAGATGCAAGTATTGTTGTGACATTAAGCTATGAGAAGGATGCAACTCGTCTTATGTCTCTTACTGGGCTTGATGAAATCGAAGTTTTGGTCGACGGAACGCTAGTTGCCTTAACCAATATCTACGGCTCGCTATACTCTTACGATATGCCAACTTACGCCGCTACTTATGAAGTTATTTGGAAGCGTGATGGTGAGGTAGTTGCTGCAACTAGTTTTGATGGACAACCCTCTGCAATTCCATTGACTAGTACTTATGATGGCAGTGGTTACCATTACGCTTGGACTGAAGATTCTGAGGTTGTATACCGATTCGTGATCCCCTCGCTTTCTTGTCTTAATTCTGAAGGTGTTTACGAAACTTTCCACCATTGGGAAAATGATGATTTAAGTAAAAATGTAGTAACCGGAGGAGCATATTACGTGCCGCTTAGTTTGTTTAACAATTTTACTGAGGAAGAATTAATACGTAATTACCAGACATGTGATATATCGATTGATATCACTGGTGAGCACAAAGAAATTAATATTAATGACTCCAATAGCTTAATTAAGGGGATTGCTATGGGAGCTGGAGTGTCGTTAGAAACGATATTTTAGCTAGTTTCGTGGCATAAGGAGTAAGCTCACAAATTATTTACTCCTTTTTTACTTAGGGGGAGTGATATCTAATCATCGGTACTATGTATCTTGTGAATCCAACTCTGGTTTTTGCTGCACCTCTAAACGAGCCACTTCGGCATCTAACTGTGCTATTTTCTCTACCATGATTGCGTGACAGCGATTGGCCAGCTCCCTTGCATCACTAAGCTTGTATCCGGATACATCGATAGGTTCCAGCATCTCGGTGATCACAATGCCATTATTGGCACGATTAAAGTCGATCTTATTGTGCGTGGTGCTCGTGCACATCGGGGTGATAGGCACGCCGGCTTCAATCGCCATTCGGAAAGCGCCCGTTTTGAATGGCAGTAGTCCACGCCCTTTACTGCGCGTTCCTTCTGGGTAAACCCAAACAGACAGATCTCGCTGATGAATGGCTTCCGCCACTTGCTTGATGGTATCGCGTGCTTTGGATTTATCTTCGCGGTTAATCATAATGTTACCTGTGATCCAATACAGTAGACCAAAGAAAGGCACATACAACAAATCACGCTTGCCTAAAGAAACGGTACGAGGCCTTAGCATTCCTGGGTCGGTCACAAAGTCCAATATGCTTTGGTGGTTAGATATGTAGACGCTGTTCTCTGGCGTTGGGGCATTGTCTAGGCCGCGCTGTACCAGTTTTACACCGATGATCTTTTGGAGTTGGTTGAACCAACGACAGAAAACGTACACATGCTTGGGGTTCTTGGGGCTAAACAAGCAGTAAACAAAAGCACATAGAGTGGTGAAAATAATAAACACCGTAGCCAAAATAATACGAAGAACAGCAAGCACAATTCACTCCTTACTCACCGCAGGTGGCAGTGATTAAATAGTTTTAGATGCTTGAAGTTTTCACTCTATTTAACCGAATTGCAACAATTAACTGTGATAGGGGGCTATTTTTAGATCTTTATATAAAACAAGGACTAACAATAGGTGTTTGACACTGTTATCGAGCTTACACGTGTTCACCAGTAATGGCTCATGATCACCAAAACTGTTTATTTGGATCCGATTTTTCTACCCATTCAGGATCTTGACGCGATTCCAAGTAGAGTTGTAGGCCGTTATAAGACATGAAAGCTGCAGGGCCGCCGAGGTGCTCGAAATAGTCAAAGTACTCATCTTCGAGAGCACAAAGGTGGGCTAAATCTTTAACCTTGTTAGCCAGCGCCCATTGAATGGCAAATACTGGCGCTATTGAGCCTGAAATATTCACCTCTTCGACGTTTGGGTTAAACATTGAATTAGCTTGCTCAAGCAGTATCTCTTCTTGTTCAGACTCTTGTTGTAGCACCTCTTCGACGATCTCCGAGCGCTTGGTATTGGAGACATTCTTATTCAATTTGGCGATTCGCAGTGCGTAGCTAAATCGGTCTGAGGAAACAATGTCGACAAGTTGCGATAGCAGCACTTTGTCTACGCCTGCAGCCTTAGTGAAATAGTCGATACATGAATTGATTGAGGCATAACGAGTACCGTCAAACTCAAAGCCACTGGTTTCGTCGTATACCTCAAGTGGGATGTCATCAACCGACAAAGGCCAGCCTTTATAATCGACGCGTTGCTTGGCGATTTGATACATCTTCCAAGCGCTGCGTCCAAACCCACCGAGCGTCGAGCCTGAGAAATCAGAATCAATAAGCTCTTGTTCCGTCCAGTTCTCACCGATACCAAGGTGCTTAGCGTACTTGTCTATCAGAGTGTGTTTTATCTGATCGCGCACAGACCAAATTGAGGTCAGATTCTTTGAATAGTTAATTCTCGCACACTCATTACAAGCCGGCAGTGCTATCGGTGAATGGCCAATCTTGGCAACAGCCTGAGCTGTCTTAGGGAATTCAACAAGGTTACTGGAAGGTTCACCACAAAACCAACAGGTGTGGCGCAGGTTGAACGGGGTATCTATGTGTGAGTATGTGTTCATTAGTTTTTATCGGCTAGGTGCTTGAGGTTGGTTAATGATCTTCAAACAATTATCTCTGTTCGCACGTCAGCTTGCACCTTGTTTGTTTTTATTTTGCTGACGAAACTGATTCGTGATGTGACTCGCCTGATGAACTCATTAGGTGGATATTGATATAAAACAGTCACTAACGATAAATACCGCTCGGTGTGGCTGAACTTGCATGAGCTGCTAGCAATCGCCTAAGCTCCCCATTACTATTGAGATAGGCTCCTTACCCTAATAACGCATATGTCCTCATCGATTCCTTTTTACGATAAAAATGCTCACATACTTTGCCAGCAGTACAACTCAGTGACGTTCGAGACGGTGCATAAAAGCTGGCAAGCTTATTGGCCTTTAGTGGGCGATAAAGTACTAGATGTTGGTGCTGGATGCGGTCGTGATGCTCTATGGATGCACAAAGCCGGAGCTGATGTTATTGCGATAGAACCAAGTGCTTCATTAGGCGAACAAGGCTCGAAATATACAGGCCCAAGTGTTACCTGGATTGATGATTCACTGCCTTCGCTTAGCCGCACTGACAACCTCGGAATGCGTTTTGACCTGATATTGGTCAGTGCGGTTTGGATGCACTTAGCCCCGTCTCATCGAGAACGAGCATTTAGAAAGTTGTCTAACTTGCTAGCTCCAAATGGCAAGCTGGTGATCACTCTGCGTCATGGGGAGTTTCAAGACAGTCGACAAGGCTATGAAGTCTCGGTTGAAGAGCTCGAGCGTTTATCAAAAAACAGCGCCTTGTTGGTTCGTCATGTTGATGATAGCCAAGATACATTGAACCGCAGTGAAGTGTGGTGGCAAACCGTGGTGATGACATTGCCAGACGATGGCTCCGGTGATTTGAACAAGGTGCGCCACATTATTGTGAATGACAATAAGTCGGCCACATACAAGTTGGCTTTGTTGAGAACTCTACTGAGAATTGCGGATGCGCATTCAGGCGCTGTGATTGATCGAACTGATGGGAAAATTTCTCTACCAGTGGGCTTGGTTGCTCTGTATTGGGTTAGGCAGTTTAAGCGACTGATTGATATCGACATAGAAGGCGCTGGGATTCAGCAAAATAGCAACACAACGAAGGGACTTGGGTTTGTAAAAGAGGATGGGTGGAATAAACTCAAACACCTAAGTGCTGATGACCTAGCGATTGGCGCTATGTTTCTCGGCGATGAAGCCAAGGCTCTACAAAAGCTATTTTCACAAACGATTAGTACCATTAAATCAGGACCTGTGACTTTTATTTATCAAGGCTCGAAAGACAACCGACTATTCGATATATACCCACCTCAGAAACGACGGAAGAGCCGAGAATCACTGGTCATTGATAGTGAGTTTTTAGAAAGCTTTGGCTATTTCACTCTCGATGAAAGCCTGTGGGAGTGCTTTAGAATCTACCACTCTTGGATTGAACCACTGGTGGTGAATCAATGGGTCATGGAGATGCAGCGTTTCGAGTTGAACCGACAGCGAAGTATCTCGTTGCAGACGTATCACGACTGCTTGGTATGGATCGATCAAAACCATGATACTCGCGATGTGCGTAAACGTGTCGAGCAACTTAGATCTGATCACGCAGACATTGTCAGCGTGTGGAGTGGGAAGTCATTGAAACACGAGTATCACGTTGATCACTGTTTGCCTTTTGCTTACTGGCCGAATAACGATAAGTGGAACCTTTTTCCCACCACAAGCAAAGAGAATCTAAGCAAAAGTGACAAAGTTCCTACGGCTGAAAAACTTCGAGCGTCTAAGTCTCGTATTCTCGAATGGTGGCAATTGGCATGGAGTGACTCGGCTCATTTTGAACAGCAGTTCTTTTCAGAAGCCGCGCTTTCGTTACCTAATATCCCTGCGCAGTGTCGAGACTTCGAAGAGGTGTTTGATGCAATGGGTTTGCAAGTACGTGGAGTAAAAAGTCGACTTCTGATCAGTGAGTGGAACTAATCATCGAGAACATAATGAAATACATCGGAATTGATGGCTGTAAAGCGGGATGGATTGCTTGGATTGTCTCTGGCAATGAGATACCTACGTTTAAGGTGGTAAATACGCTCGATGAGTTGGTTGGTGATCTTACGGGATCAACAACGTTAATCGATATGCCTATTGGTTTTAGTGATTCACTGACACCAGATCGCTTGTGCGATAAAGCAGCAAGACGTTTTCTAACTAGCAAGCGTGGTTCTTCAGTGTTTCCTGTTCCGTGCCGAGAGGCGGTTTACCAAACCGATTACATTGAAGCGTGCAGTGCCAATGTTGAGCAGCTTGGTAAGAAATTCTCTAAGCAAACTTGGGGAATTGTGCCCAAGATCCGTGAGCTTGATGAATTCATTGAATCTCATCCCAATCTTTCCATCAGGGAATCACATCCTGAGGTTGTGTTTGCAGCTTTGAAAGGCGAACCGCTGACGTTTTCCAAACGAACACAAGAAGGCAAAGAGGAACGGCTTTCTATTATTCAGCACCTTGCCCCTCAATGGTGTGACGGCTTGTCGTTGGCCATTTCAACCACCAAGCGTAAAGACGTCGCGATAGACGATATTTACGATGCGTTCGTACTTATGCTGATTGCCTATTACGCTCCGCAATTATCGACCTTACCTGAACTTTCTTCTGTTGGTGGAGAAGCCGACAGGGACCAGAACGGACGAGTTCGAGAGATTGTCTATTGGAACAAAACGTGCGCTCAACTTGGCTTAATATGCTATTTTCCAACTCTGCTACTTTTCACTCTTACTATTTTTTGAGTCTTTAATATGAAACGTTTTTTTGTCGTCTGGCTGGCCATTGTACTCAGTGCCGTGAGTTATGCCCAAGTTGCCCCTATATCTCAATGGCAATGCGACATGATGAAAAAGAACAATGTCTTGAGTAGTGGTGCGCCTGTTGGTTGTGAGCGACTATCTAAAGTGGATTTCGATTTCATTAATTTCAAAGGGGAAACGCAACAGGGCAATATGATCGTGTTTGATGTGGTTGCACCTGCTGTTGAACAAATCTTTTCAGAACTCAAACAGCGCAATTTTCCTCTTCACTCCGCTCGTCTAATGCGTGAATTCAGAGGTGACGATAACGCCTCAATGGATGCGAACAACAGCAGTGCGTTTAACGCTCGTCCTATTACAGGCGGAGGTGGTTGGTCGAAACATGCGTATGGTGTGGCAATAGACATCAACCCAGTTCAAAACCCTTTCTTAGAGTTCGATAGCAACGGAAAAATCACGGTCAAGCCTTCACAATCTGCGACAAGTTATGTGAACCGTACTCGTTTTCGCGCGCGTGATGAAATTGAACGTAGTGGCATGGCAGAAGATGTGGTTGAGCTTTTCGCCCATCACGGATTCATGATCTGGGGAGGGGATTGGAATAGCCCAATCGATACTCAGCATTTTGAGGTCGGCTCAAGAAAGTTCGTTAATCAACTGCTTTCTAAATCACAACCGGAAGCGAAAGTGTTATTTGAGCGTTATGTCCAATCTTATCGACAGTGTTATCTCAAAAATAAAGGTGAGGGCGCAGAAAAAGCTCGTGCTATCTGTGCAAAGAAAACAGTTGGGACTTTTTAGTGCTATGTTTATCTAGAACCGTTTGTATTTTAGAAAGTTAAACTCGCTTCAGGTGTGTTTTGAATAGCTAAGGTCAGCGCTTGTCGTTGACCTTTTTTGTATTCATTTCTCCAATAGAACACCGAGCATTGAAAAGACTATTGGGTATCTGTTATTCAATAATCGATAAGCGAATACAACGTAAAGTCATCGGTTTGTCATTGAAAAACTCATAGCGTTAACGTTATGTGAGAACCATTGCTGGTGGGGGAACTCTTCGCTGAAACACCAGTATTATTAGTGCACTGATCACAACGGACCAACTAATGAAAAAGATACCTTTGGCTCTAACTCTTTTAAGCACTTTGCTTTTTTCACAATATACTTTGGCTACTGATACTTCCCACACCACACAAAACCCTACTTACGAACTCGATGGTAAGGCGGTATTAGGCCGCACTGAGAATGTGTACCTATCTAGCGTTCAAGGGCTAAAAGACGTTCCTTTCATTGGTAAGATTGATACCGGTGCAGAAACTACCTCTATGCATGCTGAAGACATTCATGTGAAGAGCTCTAATGCTGACTACAAAAACCTCAAAGACAGAGAGTTGATGGCGGCGTTAACCGAAGACCTGTTGAATAATTCCGATGTTGATTACGATGATTGGGATGGCAGTACCTTTGCAAAATATGAAGCGGTGGTCTCTTTCAAGGTTCAAAACCCACGTACGGGTGACATGGTCTTAATTAAAGCGCCTTTAGAGCGTGTCAGCATGATACGCAGTCGCACCAGCAGCACGCCTTTGCTTCGTCCTACCGTAAAAATGTCGCTGACCATTGCGGATCAAGAATTAAAAACAGACGTTAACCTGACGGACAGAAGTCACTTCTCTGCGCCAGTGCTGATAGGCAAAACCTTTCTTGCTGACAACGCTTTAGTATTTGCGGGCTATGACTACTTGCAAGAGCAGGAAAACGCGACAGTTGTTGGCCGCAAAGAGGTGGTGTCTATCTCCGGAATGGCGATGAACGCGACCTTCTCATTAAAGAATCGATACAGCATTCTTCATGCAAAAGACATCGATGTAGATAAGAAGAACAGTGAAGTGACGTTTGATATGTTCGACAACGATGGCAAACAGAAAGAGATGACACTGCCATTGGTTCGTATGTTAAGCGTGAGTGGTAAGAAAAGACCTTTGGTATATGTACCAGTCCAACTCGATGAAAACACAACCAAAGATGTTCTGGTGTACCTACGAGACCGCTCGAGTAGCGAGTCGCAGTTGAGGTTTGGTACAAGCACCGCTAGCGAACTTTTCATGATCGATACCAACGCTGAGAATATTCTTTCTGAAGGCTCTGAGAACTTCAGCGAGGTCGCGAAAAAGACTGAGCCATTAATTATCTCACCGGAAGAAGATATCACATTAGATGGTTTCCCTATGAAGGCTGTTGCTTCATTTACTGTCAACACGCCTTTGCTGAAGGTCGATAGTTTTGAAATGACAGGTAAAGGCAAAGAGGCTTCTGTTGAATTTTATCTTACAGATGTAAACGGTGAGAAGCAGAAGATAACAAAGCCAATTATTAAGAAGCTTAAGGTCGGTGATGATACTCGTCCGGTTGTAAGTGGTGAGTTTTTGGGAGCTGGTAAAGTTCGCCAACAAGAGTTTGCTATCGACGTGCTTACCAGCAATGAAAAAGAAGCGTACTTCATTCTAGGTAAGAAGATGGCGAAAGATGGAGTATATGTGAATACTCGATCTGATTATCTTTTGAAATCGGAGCCTTTGTTTAAAGTAGGGCACATTGAAGTTGTTGAAGTCAACGGCATGAAGTTCCCGGCCAAGTTGGATACTGGCGCAGATGTAAGCTCAATGAACGCAGTCAACATCAAACGATTTAAGAAAGACGGCCAAGACATGGTGAGCTTTACCTATCAAAACAACCAAGGCGATAAGCAAGACTTCACTAAGCCAGTGATTGATGTCATGCGCATCAAAGCCAAGAAAGGCGAGAAGGTGAACATTCGTCCTGTCGTCGAAATGAAGGTGAAGTTAGGTGACTTAGAGAAAGAGGTGAGGGTAAACCTTCAAGATCGCTCTCGCTTTGAATACAGCATGATCCTAGGTAAGAACTTCCTGAAACACGGCGCAGTAGTGAGCAGTGATGAAGATTACTTGCTGGGCGATATGGAGTAACACCTAAACTTATTTAAGTTCGTTCTAGAACAGTTTTAGACAGCCACACATTTCAGTATTGGGATGTGTGGTTTTTTATTGAGTGTCTGTTTTTGGACGTTGATGGCAAGGGGGGTAAGTGTTTGTTATTTATGTGTTTATCTGCTAATGGGTGACATTTAGACAAACAAAAAGGGCCAACCCTTTCGAGTTGGCCCTTTCCAAACGTTTGGTGGGCTGGCGGGAGTTGGGCATATGTCTCATCCCATACCAGCAAAGCTCTTGGAGTATTAACTCTAATTTTATGTTAATTAGCATGTTACATAAAAATCCTGCTTAAAAAGGAACTGAACAGCCGTCCTTTATGTATTCTGGTTCGATTTTAAAGGCTTTATATTTCAAAATATTCTAAGTGATTCATGTCAGAGGAGCTTTTAGACGTGATTGATAAAAGCAGCACATGGCATTATCAAAAACTAATCTAATGTAACCAAAACTACTCACATTATCTATTTCTAGTTGTTAATGTAACAGAAGTTACTCATAACTTTCTTTCTTGAATAGTGATATCAAAACGTTGAGTTTTACTTCTACTTTAACGCTTACTCGTCATGACAGTTAAGTGCGGAATTTAGTAGGTTAGTCGATATTGGTACTAGCTGCATATTTCGGAGAATTCCGATCAGTCA
>NZ_AJZD02000349.1 GCF_000272105.2 Vibrio splendidus 12E03 | reverse complement strand
GTCATATTGAGAGCCTGAACTTGAATACAAATAGCTAGGATGATCATCTCGACTAACTGCATCCATCACAGTGCCATCAGCAAAGGTAATACTGGTTAAATCTGTACAATGAGCTGCGGTTAATACTTGATTGCCACCGACTATCATTCCTGTACAGTTGTTTTTGACCTGGTCATCAAAATCATTTTGCCAATCGACAGACGTTCCATTTTCTATAGCTAGAACTTGAAAACTCGATAATGCTGCAAGAATCAAGGACGCTATTACATTTTTATTTGTCATTTTCTAAGCCTTTTTCCATTAAATAAAACGGCGAGTCTTGGTTCAGTTCATAAGTTTCAACGCACTCTAACGACTCAGCGTGAGCTGCACTCATATCGTGCAAGACGTGATTGATAGTCTGAATTTCATCTACGCACATTTCTAGTAGAGCCATTTCTTCACCCTCTAGATTGGTACATCTAGAGAGGAGTTTCATCATAATGTCAGTACGCTCTGAACGTTCTAGGATAGAGAAGAAACGCTGTTGTGGTAGAACGTAAACTTTCTCTTTATCCAAGTCAGTTGATCGTTCGATGTTCTGTAGTGCTGACACCTTGTTTTTTGACATTTCTTTTGAGCAAAGAAATTGCATTACACGAGATAAGTACACGTAACGAATTTCTAATGTACTTCCGCAGCCATACTTTTGCTTCACCGCCTCGATGTGCTCTTTCACGGTATCGATTGTCACTCCCATGGTTGCGCTCAATTGTTTTTGAGGTGCACCACACGAAAAAATTTCTAATGCTTCATATTGCCTAACTGTAAGCTCAGGAAATAAGTGAATCGCACTTTCTGCTACCATTAATTTTGATGTATCATTCGCTACAGCCATAATATGACTCCTGTGTGTTTTGTTTGTTGTGGTTAGTTGGTTGTCCGGGTAGCCGCCCGGACAACCAGCGATTGCTATTTACTTACTACAGTACTACTCATAGTTCGCCCATTTTCTTTTGAGTAACTAATTCTTAGCTCTATTTCCATTCTTCTTTGGTAGATATCCTGCCAATCCCCTTTAGCAAATAAAAATGGATTAGCTTCTAATTCACCGCGACCACTTCGATAAAAAATTTCCTTATCTACCAACCGTTTAATTATGTTTTTAAAGGTTTGATATTTCAGCCCAGTTTCAGGCTCGATTGTTCTTTCAAAACGATGCTTTGGAAATGCTTACGATTCCGTCCCAACCAATCAAACGAGACAAAGAAAAGAGCACGTCTGATTCACCTTTAGACAATCCATGTAAAGCCCCCAAATCCTCGATGTAAAACTTAATGTAATTAGGTTCGCTAGGAATATTGTATGTCTTAGATGTTCTTTGAGATGTGACCTCACCATCTTCATTAACTTGAGTTACATCAGTAACATTTGTGTACTTCACAAGTAAGTCCTCATAATTAAGTACCTACAATACTAACACTACAGTACTCACGGTCAAGTACTAAGATTAAAAAATATGCAGATTATCTCAAGTACCTTTAGTACTTCTCTCAAGT
>NZ_AJZD02000348.1 GCF_000272105.2 Vibrio splendidus 12E03 | reverse complement strand
CAGGCGATAGCCGACCCCATAGAAACGTCGGTTAACGGCGTAGAAGATATGATCTACATGTCTTCTAAAAGCGCTAACGATGGTTCATACAACCTTAACGTGACCTTTGATGTTGGTACTGATCCAGATATGGCTCAGGTCAACGTTCAGAACCGAGTTGCTCAGATCGAATCGAAGCTTCCACAAGAAGTAAGAATGGTGGGTGTAACGGTTAAGAAGCGTTCTCCAGACCTGTTGATGGTATTGAACTTCTATTCGCCAAACGGTGAGTACAACGACCAATTCCTGATCAACTACGTGAACTTGAACATTAAAGATCAGCTGGCTCGTGTGAAGGGCATCAGTGAAGTTAACGTATTGGGTGGTGGTGAATACGCGATGCGTGTTTGGTTAGACCCTGAGAAAATGGCTAACCTCAATATAACCACCTCTGACGTGAATCGCGCCTTGGCTGAACAGAACGTTCAGGTAGCGGCTGGCCGTATTGGTGCAGCACCTTACGACAACGCACAAGAAGTGCAGTTCAACTTGGTAACCAAAGGCCGACTAGAAACGGCTGATGAGTTTGAAAATGTTGTGCTTCGCGCTAGCCAAGATGGTTCAACGGTTTACTTAAAAGACATCGCACGTGTTGAGCTAGGTAAAAAGTTCTACGACGGCAATGGTAAATACCGTGGTCAAGACGCTTCAATCGTAACGCTGTCACTTCAATCAGACGCTAACGCGCTGGAAAGTGGTAAAGCGGTAATGGCGATGCTGGACAATCTAAGCAAAAACTTCCCTGAAGGCGTTGCTTATGAGGCGAGCTATGACACTACACTCTTCGTTGCTGAGTCGATTAAAGGCGTAGTCAAAACACTTATCGAAGCAATTTTGCTGGTTATCGCGGTAACGTATCTGTTCTTAGGTAGTGCGCGTGCGACCTTGATTCCGGTGGTTGCGATTCCGGTATCTTTGATTGGTACGTTTGCCATCATGCAGATGACAGGCTTTACCATCAACACGGTAACCCTGTTTGGTTTGATATTGGCGATTGGTATCGTAGTAGATGATGCGATCTTGGTTATCGAGAACGTTGATACCACGATGGCTAAAGACCCAACCATTTCACCGCGTAAAGCAACACTGATTGCGATGAAAGAAGTAACGGGTCCGATCATTACTTCTACATTGGTTCTGTTAGCAGTATTCATTCCGGTAGCGATGCTGCCAGGTATCACCGGTATAATGTATCGTCAGTTCGCTCTGACTATCTGTATTGCGGTTGTTATCTCTTCTATTAACGCTCTAACGCTGTCACCAGCATTGTGTTCATTGGTTCTTAAACAGGGCGGTGGTAACACAGCACGTTGGTACCAAGCGTTTAACCGTGGTCTTGAATCCGTAACCAACAAATACGGTCAAATTGCAGGCTTCCTTGTGAAAAAGGGTGTTCTACTGTTTACCTTCTTTGTTGTGGCGCTAGCGGCGGTAACTTACTTCGCGAAAACTACGTCTACGGCATTTGTACCTCAAGAAGATAAAGGCATCTTGCTGGTTAACGTGCAGCTTCCTGACGCGGCATCACTGTCTCGTACAGAAGATGTGACTGAGCAATTGCTAGAGATGGTTGAGCAAGAGCCGGGTGTTGATGGTGTAACACTGGTTAATGGCTATGCATTCATGACGGGCGCTTCTGCTTCGAATGGTGCCTCGTTATTTATCAAACTGCATGATTGGGATATGCGTAACGCACTGGACGGTCAACATTCAGCGCAAGCTATCTCACAACGTATTAACGGTCGAGCAGCAACAGAATTGCCTCAAGCGATTGTATTTGCAATGGGACCTCCAGCAGTACCGGGTATGGGTGCAGCTTCTGGTTTTGAGTTCGTTCTTGAAGATACATTAGGTCGTAGCCGAACTGATCTAGCGATGGTGATGAATGACGTGATTGCAGAGGCCGCTAAACAGCCCGAGATTTCACATACATTCAGTACCTTCCGTGCCAATGTACCGCACTACTATGTCGACATTGACCGTGAGAAAGCGCAGCAACTTGGTATTCCGTTGTCGGAAATCTTCCAAACACTACAAGGTAACCTAGGTTCTCTGTACGTGAATGATTTCACCATGTTTGGTAAGAACTTCCGCGTAACCATGCAAGCTGACAGTGAACACCGTAGCAGCATGGATGACCTACAACGATTCCACGTTCGTTCGTCTAATGGCGAGATGATCCCGTTAAGCACATTGGTGACTTACGACCAGATCTTTGAACCAGATGTAGCATGGCGTTACAACATGTACCGCAGTGCGGTGATTCAAGGTCAACCTGCAGAAGGTTACTCAAGTGGTGATGCGATTGCGGCAATGGAACGCGTAGCTGCAGAAGTATTGCCTCAGGGTTATCAGTACGAATGGACAGGCATGGCTTACCAAGAAGTACTAGCAGGTAACCAAGCGATCTTTGCTTTCGCACTGGCTCTGATCTTCATCTACCTGTTTATGGTAGCTCAATACGAGAGTTGGACAATACCGATTGCGATTATCTTAGTAGTACCGGTCGCAACCTTAGGCTCCTTCTTAGCGTTGAATCTAACGGGCACACCGCTGAACCTTTATGCACAAATAGGTTTGGTTCTCTTGATAGCCTTGGCCGCGAAGAACGCAATCTTGATTGTGGAATTCGCAAAGGTTGAACGTGAAGAGAAAGACGCACCGATTGAAGATGCGGCGGTGAAGGGCGGTACTTTACGTTTCCGTGCTGTGAACATGACGTCTTGGTCGTTCATCTTAGGTATCTTCCCGCTTATCTTTGCTGCGGGCGCAGGTCACGTGAGTCAGAACTCTTTGGGTATTTCACTGATCGGCGGCCTGTTATGTGTATTACTGGCGGGTACGTTCCTAATCCCTGGCTTCTACGCATTCGTGCAACGTAAGCGTGAGAAAGCACACGGTGGTAATACCAAGCTGGTTCCGCTTGATGACGAATAGGGGATTGAGTGTCTTGTAAGATTCGTCTCTTACAAGACCAACCCTTGGGAAATTAATTCCTTGTAAAAACTGAGGCTTAGCATTGCGCTAAGCCTTTTTTATTCCACTGATGAATAAAAACGCCTTTTATATAAACAAATGTTTGTTATGTGATAGAGCTAACACTCTAATTTGGGTTTTGTAATAAAATGATGTTTTATTGGTAAGTGCTTGTTTAATATGATTTTAACAAGGTTCAGCTAACGGTTGTATGCTCGAAAACATTTGCACAATAGTGTGAAGTGTTTCAAAATTACGAAGTTATATTGAAATTTTTTGTGCATTGAGGTTCTTATGAAAGTCATTGATTTATTTAAACACCGAGGCGATAGCATGTCTTCGCAACACTCAGAGTTTATGCAATGGATGTCTCCAGCTCTTAGAGATTACTGGGGCGACTTTCTTAATCGTACGCAAAATAGTCATTTCTTTGCGTGGGTTCGTGATCACCACAAACCCGCTGTCAATGAAGATGCACCAGAGATGCCGGTTGAACAGCCGATCTTACTTAAGCCAGAAGCACAACTTGTGTTTGATGAGCTCAATCAACAGATCGGTGAAGTCATCCATACTGGCGACTGGATCAATGTAAGTCAAGACCGTATTAACCAGTTCGGCCTTGTTACTGAAGATATGCAGTGGATCCACACTGAGCCTGAAAAAGCGGAAACAGACTCTCCGTTCAAAACAACCATCGCACATGGTTTTTTAACTTTATCTCTGCTTCCTCGATTGACTGACAGTGTTGACCCTGACAAGTCTCAATTCCCAACAGCGAAGATGGTCGTAAACATTGGTCTTAACCAAGTACGTTTCCCATACCCTGTTAAATCGGGCAGTAACGTTCGTGCTAAGAGTACGCTAACAAAAGTAACGCCAATCAAGAAAGGCCTAGAGATTGAACGCGAAATTCGCGTAGAAATCGAAGGTATTCGTCGTCCTGGCGCTGTGATCGTTTCCGTGATTCAACTTCACTTCTAAACGAACTCTATAGATTCCAAAAAAAAGAGAGAGCTTAATGCTCTCTCTTTTTTTTCATAAGATAAAACTCACTCACTTATTTAATGCGAGTGTAGCCGTACTCTTCGATAAGGTCTTGCCCTTGCTTTGACTTCACGAACTTGATGAAGTCTTTGCTCTCGTCAGAAACTGAGTCTGTCTTATGCAGCAACAAGAATGGGCGAGCCAATTCATAGCTGTGGTTAGCAATGTTCTTAGATGTTGGCTCTACGCCTTCAAATGTAATTGCTTTAATCGAACGGTCGATCGAACCGACAGAGATAAAACCAATCGCGTGCGGGTTATGGTTAACAATCGTTTTAACCATGCTGTTGCTGTTTACAACCAAGTTATTTGGGTTGATGTCAGACACTAGACGGTCATTAATGATTTTCGTTAAACCAAGCAAGCTTTCGAAGCTGTAGCGGGAACCAGAAGACGCTTCGCGAGTGACAACTGCGATAGGCTGATCTGCGCCACCCACAGCTTTCCAGTTCGTGATTTTGCCTTTGTAGATATCGAACAGCTGCTCACGTGTAACGTTGCTTACAGCGTTTGAGCGGTTAGTTACGACAGCTAGGCCGTCAAAGGCAATTGGAAATACCTTCAACTTCTCGTCTTGTTCGCGGTCGGTTAAATAACGCGAGCTCATACCGATGTCAGAGACACCTTTATTAACCATGGTAATACCTGCTGTAGAACCAATGCCCTGAACCGCAATATAGTTATCAGGGTGAGTCTTGTTGTACTCCTCAGCTAATACATCCATCACTCGTGATACTGAAGTGGAGCCCGAAATGGTGGTTTCTTGTGCAAAAGCAGCATGAGAAGACAGGGCTAAGGATAAAAGAGAGGCAAGCGCGACTCGTAACATAAACAACTCCTAGTTAATAACATTTGCCGCATATGATAGGTCGGTTATATGACACTTTTGTGAAATTCTATACGCTCGATGTATAACTGTTAGCTTGTTGAGTGAGAGCTTTCTGGGTTTTCGAAAGCAGGATTCGTTTCTGGGAGCAGGGCGGGTATTTTGTTTGCGCTTGTTCGCTAAAATGTTTGTTGAGTCCTAAGCTAAGTAGAGGAATTCACTACTTAGAAGTTTCTATGAAGTTACAAGGGGTGTTATGTCCGTCATTCATATCGAACTGAATCGTCTTTTAATTGGGGCTGAGAGGCTCTGTACATCTCGAAATCGCAGTTTACCTGTCGAGCTAGGCAAATCCCTATATGAAGAGTGTGAGGGTGGTGTGCTGTTTTCTCAGGCGCATTATCTGCTCGACTCATCTCATAGCGATTATACAAACGAGATCGCCTGTGTAACTTTTGATGAGTCGTTATCTTGTTGGTTAGTGATGGTGCCACTTGAAGGGGATGTCGAAACCGACTCTGTGAATTGGGGACCTTATCCGTACCTGCCTAAATCGAAGGATCTTGATGCTATTTTGGCGGAAATAGAAAAAGACCCTAAATCGTACTTCTGGTCATAGTCTCTCTGTTTTCACGTTTGCTGGTGGCCTGTTATCAAAGCTAAACCCCTGAACCCCAAAGCTGAATCAATGAGTTTCAAAACTCAACCACTGAATCCAAAAAAACAAATGATCTCATCTCACATCCAAGTGGCTTAATATTGAAGCCACTTGGTTTACACCAGTTCCCAACTAAGACGTTCACGTCAATCTATTGCTTTGTTTGTTTAAACTTGCGGCTTTACACTTTGCAGTTGTGCTTGTGCCACTAACGATCGGAAGTCTTTTGGTGTTTTGCCGTGATATGTTTTAAAGGCCGTGCTGAAGTGAGCGGCACTTTTAAAGCCTGACTCATACGCGATTTGAGTGATCGACTTATCCGATGTTCTTAGCTGAGTGGCCGCATGAGCAATACGTTTTATCTTTAATAAGTTTGAGAACGACAGATCTTCAGCCGATAAGCGACGTTTAAGCGTAGCCGGTGACATTCCCATGTAACTGGCGAGCGTATCCAAAGAGATATTGTTTTCAATGTTTTGCTCGATGTAATGAATGACTCTTTGGGTCACGGTTAACCTTGAAGCTCGAGCAATAATAGCCAATAGAGCAGGGTACTGTTCCACCATCAAAGACAGCAAACTTAAACCTAATTGAGTGAGTGCGTAGTCATTCTGAGAAGAAGAGTTGGCGAGTGACATGATGAGATCTTTCAACTGACAGAGCTCAGTATCTGTTTGATTGAACTTAATGTACTTGTCTGGGATTCGAGCGGATTCTAAATCGCTGAACTGATTAATGAACTTCTGAAAGATAGCCAAATCAAAATCTAAGCAAGTTGCGCTGAATTCGCCATTTTCAGTGTTAACCGTGATGTCTTTAATCTGACCAGAATTGTAAAGGGTGAAATCTCCGGCTTGCAACGAGGCTTGAGTACCATTGGGTAACACAAAAGAAATGCTGCCTTTCGATACCATAAAGATACCGTTTTTAGAGGCAGGATAACGTTCTCGTCTCCTGGGAATGAAGTTTCTGAACTGAGTAACTGTGATTGATGACATAGTGAGCTTCTTTGACGTTGTAAATTGATTGCTTATTGATTGTTTTTTTTTAAGTATTGTTTAAGCATGAGACATTTACAAAAAAGGCGCTAATAATTAGCGCCTTTAGAAGTGAACCTTGAAGCTTTTGACCTTGAAAGCTTTGACCTTGAAAGATCTAAACCTTGCAAGTCCTAACCTTGAAAGCCGTAACCGTTAAAGCTCTTAAGCTTCGGTTTCGTTTGTCGTTTCAGGCTCGCTAGGCAAGTCCGCAAATACTCGAGTAGGTTTTGCTACTAAGTTACGGTTTTCCTGATTAACTTCTGAGAGAACTACTTCTAAAACGTCTCCCAGTTTGTATACCATTTCTTTATCGATAGATACAGTACCCATATCACCGTTGCACTCTATTCTTTCTTTATTATTAAGAATGAGAGATCCAGGGATAAATGCAGCAGCACCATTTTCAAGTAAACGTACACGCATACCTGCACGGTTAATATCGAAAATCTCAGCTTGGAAACGAGTTTCTTCTGCTGGAGCATTGGCTAGAGTGCGAGCATACAACCAATCGCCAACATTACGCTCAGCCATGCCGTGGTGACGGCGGTGCAGGGCAAGTTCATCACCGATAGTTTCATCTGGTGTTTGAATCGGCGCTTTACCTAGGATGTGTGCTTTCAGCATACGGTGGTTAATCATGTCGCCGTATTTACGGATTGGAGAAGTCCAAGTTGCGTAAATATCTAAACCCATCGCGTAGTGCGGAGCAGGCTCATTGCTGATCTCGCTGTACGCTTGGAATTTACGAATACGGTTGTCGTAGTAGCTATTGTCTAAAGAGCCTAACCAACGACGTAGAGTAGCAAAACCTTCTAGAGAAACGATTTGCTCTTCAGTGAACGGTGTTTCCGCTTGCGGGTTTACCAGTTCAAGAACGTCAGAGACTTTCTCAGCCTTGAAGCCAGAGTGGCAGTTAAACACACCTTGGTTGAAGCTTTCTTTTAGTACTCGGCCCGCACAGATGTTCGCGCTGATCATTGATTCTTCAACCAGCTTGTTTGCGCTACGACGCATGTCAGCGTGGATAGCGACAACATCGTTATCTTCGCTCAGTTCAAAACGGTAGTCAGGGCGATCTGGGAACACAACAGCATTTGCTGAGCGCCATGCTGAACGCGCTTGAGCAAATTGGTGAAGATCAGAAACAATTGCAGCAATCTCTTCTGATGGTTGCCATTTCTCTGATGTACCTGTCTCTAGCCAGTCTGATACGTTGTCGTAAGCAAGACGAGCATGAGATTTGATGTTTGCAGCGAAGAAGTTAATGTCATCACCGATAACGCCATCTTTAGATACCGTTACTGTACAGCAAAGTGCAGGACGAACTTCGTTCTCGATCAGTGAACATAGGTTGTCAGCAAGATCACGAGGCAACATTGGGATGTTGCGACCAGGAAGGTAGATAGTGAAGCCGCGCTCGCGAGCCACTTTATCCATCGCATCATCTGGAGAGATGTAAGCGGTAGGATCTGCAATCGCGATAGTCAGTTCAAAATCACCGTTCTCTTTCTTCTTCGCGTAAAGCGCATCATCCATATCTTTTGTGCTTTCACCATCAATGGTCACAAAAGGGACGTGTGTCATGTCGATACGTTCAAGATCGGCGTCGTCATTGATCTTCCAATCATCGATACCTTCAGGTTCGCTGTTAGGTAGGTCGTTTTGTGCCAGCGTTACCCACCAAGGTGCGATCTTGTCATCAGCATCTGTGATTTTCTCAGAGATCTGAGCCAAGAAGCCATTATCACCTTTTAATGGGTGTTGAACGATATGAGCAACAACCCAGTCACCTTCTTTAAGCGTTTCAGGGTTTAGCCCCTTCATTGCTTTCGCTTTAAGTTGCAGTTTTTTGAGCTGCGGGTGATCAGGAACAACGTTCAATCGGCCTTTGAAAAGCTTAACTCGCGCAATAAAGCGAGTAAGACCTTGTTCTACTAATTCCTCAGGCTCTGCTACTTCGCGCTCTTTCTCTGTGCGAATGATGGCAATCACCTTGTCACCGTGCACACATTTCTTCATGTATGGAGGTGGGATAAAGAAGCTTGTTTTGCTATCAACTTCGAGAAAACCAAAACCTTTTTCGGTGGCTTTGATAGTACCTTCCTTTTTAGGGAGGGTTTCTTGGATTTGCTGCTTGAGCTGAGCGAGTAGAGGATTATCTTGAAACATTTGACTTTTATCTAACGAGAACAATTGAGCACACTATAATCATTGCGTGGCCCGATTACTACTTAAAGCCGAAGAGAGCGTAAATTAATTGCCCTCTTATTTAACTCTATCAATTTGGTCGAACTCTATCGCCCTGACGAGATATTCATCAAGTTTTGACGATATGATAGCCAGTATTGATAGAAAACCGAAAAATATGTGATGTATTTCAATTTTTTCTGGCTTTTTTTATGCATTTAGGGAATAATCCGCCTCCCTTAGACGTCCCTAATGGCTTGAAGTGTTTTATTACTGCTTCGTAACTCTGAATGGAATCAGTATCTGATTGGATCAGTATTGGAATTGATAGAGCTCCCGGGACCTTTTGTTTACTTATATATAGTGGGATCCCAATGTCCGAATCTGTAATTCAATTTAATGAATTAGCCCTAAACGATAACATTCTTTCAGCTCTTGATAGCATGGGTTTCGTTTCTCCGACTCCAATCCAAGCAGCAGCTATTCCTCTTCTTCTTGAAGGCCGTGACGCACTAGGTAAAGCACAGACTGGTACTGGTAAAACAGCAGCATTCTCTCTGCCTTTACTTAACAAAATCAACCTGAACCAACACAAACCACAAGCAATCATCATGGCTCCTACTCGTGAGCTAGCGATTCAAGTTGCTGCGGAAATCAAAAACCTTGGCCGTGATATCAAAGGTCTTAAAGTTATTGAAATCTACGGTGGTGCTTCAATTGTTGACCAAATGCGTGCTCTAAGCCGCGGTGCTCACATTGTTGTTGGTACTCCAGGTCGTGTTAAAGACTTACTAACTCGTGACCGTCTACACCTAGATGAAGCACACACATTTGTTCTTGATGAAGCAGATGAAATGCTGAAAATGGGCTTCGTAGATGACGTTACTTGGATCCTAGAGCAAGCTCCAGAATCTGCACAACGTGTACTTTTCTCTGCAACTATGCCTCCAATGGTTAAGACTATTGTTGACCGTTACCTACGTAACCCGGCTAAAGTTGACGTTGCTGGTACTAACCACACAGTTGATAAAGTAGCGCAGAACTTCTGGGTTGTTAAAGGCGTAGAAAAAGACGAAGCAATGTCTCGTCTTCTAGAAACTGAAGAAACTGACGCGTCAATTGTATTCGTACGTACTCGTCAAGACACTGAGCGTCTAGCTGATTGGCTATCTGCACGTGGCTTCAAAGCTGCTGCACTGCACGGTGATATTCCTCAGTCTCTACGTGAGCGTACTGTTGATCACATCAAACAAGGTGTTATCGACATCCTAGTTGCAACTGACGTTGTAGCTCGTGGTCTTGATGTTCCACGTATCACTCACGTATTCAACTACGACATCCCATTCGATGTTGAATCTTACATCCACCGTATTGGTCGTACTGGCCGTGCTGGACGTAAAGGTAAAGCGATCCTACTAGTTCGCACTAACCAAATTCGTATGCTTCGCACAATCGAGCGCGTAACTAAGTCTCAAATGGAAGAAATCCAACTTCCTCTACGTGACCAAGTTGCTGCTGCACGTGTTGCTAAGCTTGGCGCTGAACTTGAAACTGAGAAAGAAAGCAAAGCACTAGAAAACTTTGCAGGTCTTATCTCTACTCTTCAAGAGTCTCTAGAAGTTGATGCTGCTACTCTAGCTGCAATGCTTCTTAAGCGTCAGCAAGGTAAGAGCCCACTATTCTACGTTGGCGAAGACCCAATGATCGCTGCTATTGAGCGTGATAAGAACCGTCGCAAAGAGCGTCGTGAAGATCGTGACAACGGCCGGG
>NZ_AJZD02000347.1 GCF_000272105.2 Vibrio splendidus 12E03 | reverse complement strand
TCTGCTGTAGACCGATATATCAGGAAAGGTGTTTTTTCACCTGAAAAATCAAGTTATATTCCCAATGGTTTTTATATTAGAAGTAACAGGGAATTATCAATATATCAGAGAGAGAAAATTTTAAATGAAATAGGGCTTCATGAATCTAATTATGTATGTTGTGCTGTTGGTCGACTAGATGCCCAGAAAAATTACCCTATGATGCTTGAAGCTTTTAAATATGTAGTTGAAAGAGAACGATCGTATAGATTAATAATTATGGGGGGAGGACCTGATGAACATGAATTAAAAGATTTATCTCATAAACTTGGCATATCTGATTATGTTGTATTTTTAGGAGTTGTCGATGATGTATATAAGTATTTGAGTGTTAGCAATCTATATTTAATGACGTCAGTTTTTGAAGGTATGCCATTAGCTATTTGTGAAGCGATGATTGCAAGAAAACCTATGGTTGTAACTAACTTCAAAGGTGTTACTGAATTTGTAAAAGATTATTATCCAATTATTGAGCAAAATGATAGTGATAAATTTGGAGAATGTATGCTTGAATTTAAAAATTTAAATCTAGATTCAACTATAGAAAGAGCTAGAAAAGATATTATCGATCATTATTCGATCGATAATGTTGTAAATCAGTGGATGCAAATATATGATAAATAAATTTAGTCAATTTTCTGTCGAAGAAATTCATACTTATGCAAAGCATATGATATGTCCTCCCAACTTAAAGAATAGAGATAAGGCAACTTATTCAGAGTTGGGTCTCAACGACTTTGCTTTATATCCTTTTTCTGAAATTAACCAGAAGAATACTGTTAATAGCGACCCTGAATTATTGATGGATAAAATGATAACAGCCATCAAAAAATCTATCGATATAGAAAAAGAAACCATTCTATTACTAAGCGACGGTAAAGATTCTTTAAGCATTGCTCTAGCTCTTTCTAAAATGGGTATTAAGTGCAAAACTCTAACTTTGCTTAGAAAAGATGATTATGAATTACGAAGTTTTGTTAGTGAAAAAGCTATAGAGTTAGGGCATACGCCATATTTTGTGGATGTTGAACAAATCTTCGCATCATTTAATAAAAAAACTTTTTTAGAGGCTTGCTCTTCTATGAATAACCCTGTGTTAGACCAAGGGTTCATCTTTTTTGTCTTCGGTATACAACACTTTTTGTTACAAAATAAGATATCAGCAAGCGCATGTCAGTTTATAGATGGTCTTGGAAACGATGAACATTTAGGTTACCTACCATCTAAATCACAGTTTAGTGCATTCAAATTGTCAAAATTAAATTTTTGGAAAGCTATTCCTAATAGTTTAAGTTGGCTTAGATGGTATTTAAGATCGCCCGCTGAAGCACAAGGAGACCTATCTGCTTTATCTTGTTTTTATCCTTTTGATAAAGCTCTAGATATTAACTCTTACTTTTCTAGCATTCCACGGAGTACAGATGAAGAGTTTATTGACTTTAGATCATTCTCTCGAGGTAAATTCCATGATCATCAATGTATGATAGGAAAAACTAAGGCTGCTATTGATTCTTTAGATTCTAATATATTTTATCCTTGGATAGATGAAGACTTGTCAAATTTTTGTTTTAACTTGCCTTCAAGTGAAAAATATAATTTTTCTGAATTAAAAAACAAAATTTGTTTGAGAAAAATGCTTTCCGATGAACTATCTTGGAATCAAGACAAGAGAGGGATCGACTTGTTTTTTGATATTAATATGGATGATTTAATTTTACATATAGAAGAGTTTGTGGATCGAGATGTATATGAAGTTATTTTGAATAAAGGGTTTGTCGCTAATTCAGTTAGAAATAGAGCAATGCTTGAATTATTGAACTTATGTGGGTATTTACACGTAAATGGTTTTGATAAGCGTAATATACGCGAATTGTTATTGGGATAGTTAGATTATATGGATAAGATAGCTATCGCGATGTCAGTATATCGTTCTGACTCGACTAATTTCGTAAAACAAGCAATTGACAGTATTCTTGAACAAACTTATCAAAACTTTGTTCTCTTCATTCAAGTTGATGGACCTGTTGCAGAAGACCTAAAGGAGCTTTTACTTTCATACATAAAAAATAGTAACGTCGAGATTTATTTCCATGCTGAAAATTTAGGTCTTGCTCAAAGGTTGAATGATACAATTGAAAATGTAATTAACGATAGCTCTTTTTCTTTGTTAGCTCGTATGGATGCCGACGATATAGCTTTAAAAGAAAGGTTTAAATGCCAGGTTGACTATTTGAATACTCATAATGATGTAGGAGTTGTTGGTTCTGACGTTATTGAAATTGATGAGCAAAACAACCACATTTTTTACAAGAAGATGAAATCAGATCACCTTTCATTAGAGAAAAACATAATTAAGCGTTGTCCTTTTAACCATCCCAGCGTAATGATTAGGCTGAATACATTAAGGGAACATAAATTACGTTATAAATCTGAGCTTTCTAACACGCAAGATTATTATTTATGGGTTGATATGCTTTCTTGTAATGTTATATTTTCTAACATTAATAAACCTCTCCTTTATTTTAGGATAAATAATGAATTTCATTCTAGACGCGGGTTTAAGAAAGCGCTAAATGATTTTAATTCGAGGATGTATGCTTTTGAAAAATTAGGTTGTTATTCATTATCTAATTATATTCATGTGTGCAAACTTGTAATGTTGCGTATTTCGCCATCGTTCATTAAAAAAATAGCATATGAAAAATTAAGATGAATTAGCGATGTTAGTAATCATTTCCTAGCCTTTATCTGATGTTTGTTGAATGAGTACAGGTATGAGTTTTATATAGATGGCTCGGTTATGGTATTTGAAAATTATGGTTAGGTTAAAATGAAAATTGCAATTGCCGGTACAGGCTATGTAGGCTTATCAAATGCGATGCTACTATCACAGCATCATGAAGTTGTAGCCGTCGATATTATCGAAGAAAAAGTAAGATTACTGAACGATAAATTATCTCCAATCGTCGATGCTGAAATTGAAGATTTCTTGGCGAACAAGCCATTAAACTTCACTGCGACGATCGATAAAGAGTTGGCGTATTTAAATGCCGATTATGTGGTTATTGCTACCCCTACTGATTATGACGTAGAGACGAACTACTTTAATACCTCTTCCGTTGAAGCGGTCATTAAAGATGTGATGGCGATTAACCCCAATGCAGTGATGGTGATTAAATCTACCGTTCCTGTGGGTTATACCGCGCGTATTAAAGAGGAACTTGAATGTGAAAACATCATCTTCTCTCCTGAGTTCCTGCGTGAAGGCAAAGCGTTATACGATAACCTGCATCCGTCTCGCATTGTAGTCGGTGAGCGCTCTGAACGTGCAAAAGTTTTTGCGAACCTTTTGTTAGAAGGCGCGGTTAAGAAAGACGTTGAAATCCTATACACCGATTCAACCGAAGCCGAAGCAGTAAAGTTGTTCTCTAACACTTACTTGGCGCTTCGTGTTGCTTACTTTAATGAGTTAGACACTTATGCCGAATCTCACGGGTTAGATACACGTCAAATTATCGATGGCGTTAGCTTAGACCCTCGTATTGGTTCGCACTACAACAACCCTTCATTTGGTTACGGTGGCTACTGTTTGCCAAAAGATACTAAGCAACTGCGCGCTAACTACTCTGATGTTCCAAATAATATTATTGGCGCGATTGTCGATTCTAATACTACACGTAAAGATTTTATTGCCGACTCTATTATTAAAAGAAACCCAAGACGCGTTGGTATTTACCGCTTAGTGATGAAGTCTGGCTCTGATAATTTCCGAGCTTCAAGCATCCAAGGTATTATGAAACGCTTGAAAGCAAAAGGTATTGAAGTAGTGGTGTTTGAACCAGAGCTTAAAGAAAAAGAGTTCTTCCGCTCATTAGTATTAACGGATTTTGAGCAATTCAAGTCAAGCTGTGATGTGATTGTCTCAAACCGCATGGCTCAAGAGTTGGCGGATGTGAAAGACAAAGTGTATACGCGCGATCTATTCGGCTCAGATTAAGGAAGAAAAAGTGAAATATTTGGTAACGGGTGCGGCGGGTTTTATCGGTAGTGCCGTAGTCGAGCAATTAACAGCGAAAGGCCACCAGGTTGTCGGTGTCGATAACCTGAATGACTACTATGATGTTGCATTGAAAGAAGCACGCTTGGGTCGCATCCAACATGTCGACTTCAAATTGGTTCATTTGGATATCGCCGATCGTGATGGTGTTGCTAACTTGTTTGAAGCGGAGCAATTTGATCAAGTGATCCACTTGGCCGCACAGGCTGGGGTTCGCTACTCTATTGAAAATCCACATGCCTACGCAGATTCGAACTTAGTCGGTCATTTGAATATTCTTGAAGGGTGTCGTCACAATAAAGTGAAGCACTTGGTTTATGCCTCTTCTAGCTCTGTCTATGGGTTGAATGCTAAAACACCATTCGCAACGTCAGATTCGGTCGACCACCCCGTTTCATTGTATGCGGCGACTAAGAAGTCGAATGAGCTGATGGCGCACAGCTACTCTCACCTATACGACATTCCAACCACAGGCCTGCGATTCTTTACCGTGTATGGTTCATGGGGACGCCCGGATATGGCACCTTTTATCTTCACTAAGAAGATTCTTGATGGCGATACTATTGATATCAACAACAATGGCGATATGTGGCGTGATTTTACTCACGTGAACGACATTGTTGAAGGGGTGGTACGTATCGCTGATGTGGTGCCAACGCGTGATAACGACTGGACGGTCGAAGCAGGTTCCCCTGCGACCAGTTCTGCGCCTTATGCCGTTTATAATATTGGCCACGGTTCGCCAATCAGCTTGATGGATTTTGTAAAGGCGATTGAAGACGAACTAGGCATTGAAGCGAAGAAAAACTTCAGAGAAATGCAACCTGGTGACGTTTACCAAACCTATGCCGACACACAAGACTTGTTTGCAGCTACGGGCTATACACCGAAGGTAACAGTAAAAGAAGGTGTTGCTGAGTTTATTCAGTGGTACCGCGAGTTTTACAATAAGTAAACCGCAATAGGGCTCTCTAAAGCCCAAATATAGAAATCAATCGAATTCTATTTCCCTCTATCCATATACAGCATCTTTGATGTTACTAGTGCCTCATTCTGATTAGTTTGAGGCACTTTTCTTCGGTGTCTCTGTTTCACTCGCAATATTTTATTTATTCGTCAGTTAATAAGAATAATAACCACCCCAAAAGGGCTTATATCAATGTCTCTGTTTGATTACCTTATCGAACTTTCTATGTTCTTCTTTCTTGCCCTTGCTGTGTTGTACTGTATGCGTAAAGTGGGCTACGCCATTGGTTTGGTTGATAAACCTAATGCTAGAAAGCATCATGAAGGGGTGGTTCCTCTTGTGGGCGGGATCTCTCTCTGCATCACTGTGTTGTACTTCCTTTACGTGAATGCGGATGAGTTCAAGAATGTAGAAATAGCAGCGATGTGCTTAACGGTGCTGGTATTAATTGGGGTGGCCGACGATCGTTTTGACATTAGTTTTAAGCTCCGAATGGGCGTGCAAGCCATCTTAGCTGTGATCGTCATGCATTATTCTGGATTAACCCTCTCTCATGTTGGTGATGTGTTCGGCTTGGGTGTGCTGGATTTCCCTGTGATGCTTGACAGCGCGATTACGGTGATCGCGGTAATTGCTGCGATTAATGCCTTTAATATGGTTGATGGTATTGATGGGCTACTGGGCGGTTTAAGCATGGTGGTGTTTGCATCATTGGGTGTGGTGTTCTTCGCTTATGACCTCGAGTTTTATGCCTTTTTTATGGCCTTGATGGTGGTGATCTTATTGCCCTTTGTGCTGTTCAATTTAGGGTATTTTGGCAAGCTGCGTAAAGTGTTTATGGGCGATGCCGGTAGCATGATGATCGGCTTCATTGTTATCTGGGTACTAATTGGTGGGACGCAGTCTGAAGAGGGGCCTTATATCATTCGCCCTGTAACCGCCTTATGGTTAATCGCAGTGCCTTTGATTGATATGATGGCCATTATGATCCGTCGGATTCGTAAAGGACACTCGCCATTCAAACCCGACAGAGAGCATTTTCACCACATTATGCAACGCATTGGTTTCACGCCGCGTGAGTCTTTAGTGGTGATTTGTTCGGTACAATTGATTTATTCCACCTTGGGTTTATTAGGTGAATACTTTGAAGTGCCAGAATACGTTATGTTCTACACCATTGTGGCGTGTTTCTTATGCCACACTTACGCGATGACGCATTCGTTTAAAATGGCGAAAATCGTTAGAAAGTGGAAGAAGTTAGAGGAAAAGCAATCTGAGGAAGCTGCAGTATTATAAGATGATGGGAGTGAAGAAATACCAACATTCTCATGTTTATAGCAGTGGTAGTTAGCTTCCCTTATCGCCTGTTTCATTTATCGCTGTCTGTTGTTATTGATTAGCCCGTTCAGTTTTCAGGTTGCCATAACCCAAGTTATAATGAGCAAAAGGGCCCAATCTCAATATGAGGTTGGGCCCTTTTTACGTTTTGCTTAATCTTTGAAAACCTAAGCCATTAATACACTTCTAATCACTAGTAGACTTTTTCTGGAAGGTTACGCCAACTTCTAATCCAGGTAGTGATACGCCAAACATAGCTCATGGCGACGGTGTAAGAAGCAAAACAAAGCATAAACAGGATGAACATGGTCGATTCTGCAATTTCTAGGAACTCTCCGTAGATACCGAACCCTGCAAAGGCACTTGCGATCAAACAAATGATGGCGAGCGTCTGTCGTGATGTAAAACCAAGACGCTGGAAGATGTGGTGTAGGTGTTCTCTGTCGGGCTTGAAAGGGGAGTCACCGCGTCGTACGCGTCTGAACATAATGGCAGCCATGTCCATCAGCGGAACTGCAATTAACCACAGTGCAGTAATTGGTCGCATCATGGCCTCTGATGGAGCTTGGCTTGCGCCCAGCAGTAACCAAATCACAGTAAAGCCAATCATCATACTGCCAGCATCACCCATGAAAACTCTACGTTCTCGCCCCAGAATACCGAGATTCATTAAGATATAGGGAATAGTCGCGGCAATAAATACAGCACACAAGTAAGCTAAGCCGTGTTGGCTGTCGACTTGAAGTAAAACGGCGATACCGCCAAAAGTGACAATAGCAAGCCCACCTAACAATCCATCAATGCCGTCGACCATATTGAACGCGTTAATCGCGCCAATCACTGCGAGTATTGTGACAACGGGACTAAGAAAACCTAAATGCAGTTCTCCGGTCCCAAATAGGTTACCAATGTTTTCGAGTCGGATATCGGCAAAATGCATCATGCAAATGGAGAGAATTGCTTGCACCACCAGTCGTATTTTGAAGCTAATGTCGAATTTGTCATCAAGCGCCCCGATAATAATAAGCGCAATAACAGAAGCTAAAAAGAGTGGGCTATGCGGGATGACGTCTGGATGGGTAACGATGAATTGGCCAATGGTTAAGCTGATCGCTATACCACCTACCAATGGGATCGCACCAGTGTGTAACTTTCTCTCATTCGGTTTATCCACTAAGCCAATGGATTTTGCTACTTTTCTCATCAAAAAGAGTGAGGAAAAGGAGAAGAAGCCAACAAATGATAGCTCTAATAACATAATGAACTCTAGCCAGTTTTTATGATAATTTTATTTGCGTGTATCTTACGTTAAAACTATCAATATGTACACTCAGTTGAGTATGTTTTGTTCGCTGTTTTTTGAGTGTGATATTGGGTTTTAGTATGTAATTTAATGTTGCCAAAGAATGCTCTGTACAATATTTTGCATAGTCTGATTTTTAATGCTGTATCGAAGTCTTAAAACACAAAATGACGCTTTTTTTCACATTCGATCATCCTACCTGCGCCCTTTCTTGATCTTCCACTACAGTTTTGACTGTAAACTGTAGTAAAATTACGCTAATTTGTTTTTATACCGATTTATTTTGAATTGAACGAGGTCAGTCCTATGTCAGCTAAGAAGCCAATGGCTCTAGTGATCCTTGACGGTTACGGTTACCGTGAAGACAACCAAGACAACGCTATCGCGAACGCTAAAACACCAGTATTAGACGGTCTTATTGCTAACCAACCTAACACGCTAATCTCGGCTTCTGGCTTAGATGTAGGCCTACCTGACGGCCAAATGGGTAACTCTGAAGTGGGTCACACCAACATCGGCGCGGGTCGCGTGGTATACCAAGATCTTACTCGTATCACTAAGTCAATTTCAGACGGCGAGTTCGGCCAAACTGAAACGCTGGTTAACGCTATCGATAAAGCGGTGAAAGCTGAGAAAGCGGTTCACATCATGGGCCTTATGTCTCCAGGTGGCGTTCACTCTCATGAAGATCACATCTACGCAGCTGTTGAAATGGCAGCAGAGCGTGGCGCAGAGAAAATCTACCTACACGCATTCCTAGATGGCCGTGATACGCCGCCACGTAGCGCAGAAAACACACTTGCACGCTTCCAAGAACTATTCGCTAAGCTAGGTAAAGGCCGTGTGGCTTCTCTTATTGGTCGTTACTACGCAATGGACCGTGATAACAACTGGGATCGCGTTCAAGAATCTTACGACCTGCTTACTCAAGCAAAAGCAGAATTCACATTCGATACGGCGGTTGCTGGCCTAGAAGCGGCTTACGCTCGTGACGAAAACGATGAGTTCGTGAAAGCGACTGAAATCAAAGCAGAAGGCGAAGAGTCTGCCGCTATCGTAGATGGCGATGCGGTTATCTTCATGAACTACCGTGCTGACCGTGCTCGTGAAATTACACGTGCATTCGTTCCTGATTTCGACGGTTTTGCTCGTAACGTATTCCCAGCGATCGATTTCGTGATGCTGACTCAATACGCAGCCGACATCCCACTGCTATGTGCATTCCCACCGGCTTCTCTAGAGAACACCTACGGTGAATGGCTATCGAAAGAAGGCAAAACGCAGCTACGTATCTCTGAAACAGAGAAATACGCGCACGTGACGTTCTTCTTCAACGGCGGCAAAGAAGACGAGTTTGAAGGCGAAGAGCGTCAGCTTGTTGCTTCTCCAAAAGTAGCAACGTACGACCTACAGCCAGAAATGAGCGCACCAGAGCTTACTGAAAAGTTAGTTGCTGCAATCAAAGGCGGCAAATACGACGCTATCGTTTGTAACTTCCCTAACTGTGACATGGTTGGCCACACTGGCGTTTACGATGCAGCGGTTAAAGCGGTAGAGTCGCTAGACGAATGTCTGGGTAAAGTAGTTGAAGCAATCAATGAAGCCGATGGCCAACTGCTTATCACCGCAGACCACGGTAACGCGGAAATGATGGTAAACCCAGAAACGGGTGGCATCCACACGGCGCACACTAACCTACCAGTGCCACTTATCTACGTAGGCAGCAAAGACGTTGAGTTCAAAGAAGGCGGTAAACTGTCTGACCTAGCACCAACAATGCTTTCTCTATCTGGTATCGCAATCCCAGCTGAGATGTCAGGTGACGTGATCGTTAAGTAGCAAGTAGTTAAGTAATGGTTTAGCTCAGCGGTTCACGTTGAGCTTTAACGATTTTGAAAGCCCGCACTTCAAAGTGCGGGCTTTTTTATAGATGTGAGATACGAGTAAGCGAGATGCGAAGAGCTTAAAGCTGATGCGGGATGCGAGTAAACGGGATTCGAAGAGCTTTAAGGGCAGGAATTGGGTGAGAAAAATATGCAGGGGAGAACAGAAGGGCACGACCTTAAATAAAAGACGAAAAGAACGGCCTTGATGAATATCGAAAGAGTGACATTGCTTGAATGATTAGGTAGCTTAAGGCTCATACTATACTTATCTTTTACCTTATCTCTAGGCTGTTTATATGAACTCAAACCCAGACCGTTGGAAGCAACGACTGCAAAACTTAATGAAAGCGCAGCAAAGGCTTGAGAGAGCGTGCTCACAAGATAGCTACAATGAGTTAGAGCTCGCTGGGTTAGTACAAACTTTTGAATTTTCTTTCGAACTGACATGGAAGACCCTTAAAGACTTACTTGAGTTTGAAGGGTTTGATGTGGCTTCGCCGAGGAGCGTTTTTCGTACAGCCTTAGAAGCTAAGCACCTATCTTCGGAGCAGTGTGAGATCATGCTTGAAGCACTCATAAAACGAAATTTATTGTCCCACACCTATGATGAGGAAAATGTCCTTGAAGCTCAGTCACTGATCTTAGAGTCATTTTCACCAGTGATAGGGCAAGTCACACTCTATTTAAAGCTTAAATGTGATCAGGAGGGTCAATGCGAACAAGAGGTTAAATGTGATCGATAGTTATTTGGTTAAACCAGACTCTGTCGGCCTTAAGCCTCATCAGTATCAGCTGATTGAGGATATTGTTTTGAACCATGTCTCAGTCATTCATGCCTGGGTATTCGGTTCTAGAGCCCTTGGAACTTATAAAGATAACTCCGACATCGATATTGTTATCGAGGGGCACGGTATTTCGTTAAGTGTCGTCGCAGGCTTGCAAGATCGTTTAGAACAGTCGTCGCTTCCATTCAAGGTTGACTTGCTCGTTAAGCATAGAATTACATCAAGCGAGTTACTTGCCCATATTGACACTTATGGGATTAAACTAAAGTAACCGAACGTATTATTATCAGCGTAACGGTGATGTTGATTCTTGAACCGATTGTTTACGTTTTGCCAGTTTATCTCGAATCTGAGTACCTGAATTGACTCGGCCATGTTTTTTATCATCAATAGAAAACGATAATAGTTTCATTAGCGCTATAGCTCCATCTCTACGCTTTCGATCTTCATAAGATTCAATCGTATCAGTGGACATTACCATCACCTCTTTGTATGAAATTTTAAATATAGACTATATGTTGTCTGGTGATAATGGCGCTTCTTGATGGTGAAACTTTATATTATTGATCTAGCGAGGTAAGGCTTATTGCGTTCTATCTACAACCGAACGCTCAAAAGCCAACAACCACTCTTTGCGGTTCATACCGCCGGTGTAGCCCGTTAATGTACCGTTCGCTCCAATCACTCGATGGCAGGGGACAACAATGCTAAACGGGTTTTTACCGTTCGCACCACCGACCGCTCTTACGGCTTTCGGGTTATCCATTCTTTTTGCTTGCTCGCCGTAGCTGATGGTTTCTCCATAAGGAATGGTTGTTAAAGCCTGCCAAGCAGCTTTTTGAAAGGCAGTGCCTTGTGGCATTAAAGGTAAATCAAAGCTTGTACGTTTTCCGGCAAAGTACTCATCTAACTGTCTCATTGCCAACTGGCACAGGTCATCTGGATTGCTAATCATTAGCTCTTCATGATTTACATGGTCAATTTCAATAAGCGACACACCATTACTCACAATGATCATCTTGCCAATCGGCGCGTCATAAAGCATTTTGTAAGTGGTGTCTTCCATGTCATCTTCCTTTTTTTAGTCTTTTTCTGCTCTCAAGCTCTTCGAATCTCTTAACTGCTCTTACATCTTTTCTCATCCCGGTTACCCGAATCTCTCATCTGCTCTTATATCTTTTCGCATCTCTGTTACTCGCATCCCGTATCTGCTTTACCCCTAACACGAAGTGCAAAGCAATACCCCGAAATACCACCCATGATGTTCCCCAAAGCTAAACCAATAAACAGCCCTTCGACACCATCGATTTGGCTGCCTATCCAAGCGAATGGCAAGGTAAAGACAAACAGGCGCATGAAGCTCCATTGGAAGGCTTTGAGCGGTTGGTGCATGGCATTCATCGCGCTGATCAGCATCATCACAATGCCTTGGAATCCGTAGCTAAACGGGACGACTAACAAGTAATGCCACAAGATGCCTCGCACGGATTCTTCTTGAGAGAACAGGGCGGCCAAAGGAATGCTCAGTGGCACCATCATTAAGAAAATCAAACCTTGGAACATCACCGCAAAACGCATACTGAGAAACAGTGCCTTAAAACTGCGTTGAGGATTATTTGCGCCAAAGTTCTGCGCCATGAAAGGCGTGAGGGCAGAGGTCAGAGACATCAACACAATGATCAGAATCGATTCAATACGCTGAGCAGCGCCATAAGCCGCGACGGCTTCGGTTCCTTGTTTGGCTAACATCATCATGATAATAGCCCCTGCAAGTGGATTGAGGGCATTGGAAAGAGCTGCGGGTGTACCGATAGTTAAGATCTGTTTCCAGTCATTGATGATGGTTTTTAGCTTGGGTGGAGCAAGCAGCTTCTCTCGCATGGTTAACACGTACAGTGAGCCGCACAATGCACCAAACCAACTGAATCCACTGGCAATGGCGGCGCCTTGAATCCCGAGCTCAGGGAAAGGTCCGTAACCAAAGATAAGCAGCGGATCGAGGATGCCGTTAATAAGGCCCGCCAGCATCATGATCTTGGCGGGTGTTTTGGTATCGCCGCTCGCTCGTATTGCGCTGTTACCTGCCATTGGAATAACAAGTAGTGGAATGGCTAAATACCAGACTGTCATGTATTCAGATATAAGTGGCAGTAACTCTGGTTCTGCGCCCAATAAGTTAAACATGGGCTCTAGGGTTACAAGCCCCAGAGTTGATGCAAAGCCAACAAGAAGCACCGCAAGCAATAAGCCGTGGCAAGTAAAGCGAGCGGCATTTTGCGCACAGCCTTGGCCAAGTAATCTTCCGATACACGTCGACAAGCCAATGCCGATCCCCATGGTGATGCAGTTAATCGCAAAGGTGATAGGGAAGGTGAAGCTCACCGCTGCAAGGGCTTGCGTGCCGAGTAGTGAGATAAAGAAGGTATCGACGAGGTTAAACATCAAGATCGCCACCATACCGAATATGGTCGGTATGGTCATGGTACGTAATGTACTCTCAATTGGGGCGGTTAATAGCCCGTGCTTATCTTGCATGTAAAACGCCGATAGAAACCAAAAGCGTAGGATAAACAGATGTGGCTTGGAAAGAAAGAAAAGCTAAAAGCAGATGAGAGATTCGAGTAAGCGAGTATCGAAGAGCTAAAAGCGGAGAAAAGATATGCAGTCTTCTTTTGTTTTATCCCTGACAGTTACACCGGATTACTCGCAGGGGTGTTTTTGCTTTTCGTATCTCGCATCCCGTTTACTCGTATCTGCTCTTTCGATCACAATTTTTCCCTTTCACCCCTTGGGATCTTTCACATCGCCCCAACATACTCTTTAACCCCATGCCAATCGTGGCAACTATCAAATTAAATGGAAATTATCAGGAGATCTGACCGATGAATATCCGTCCTCTACACGACCGAGTTATCGTTGAGCGCCAAGAAGTTGAATCTAAATCTGCTGGTGGCATCGTTCTAACTGGCTCTGCCGCTGAAAAATCAACTCGCGGTACAATTCTAGCTGTTGGCAAAGGCCGCATCCTAGAAAACGGTTCAGTACAACCATTGGACGTTAAAGTTGGCGACACTGTTATCTTCGCTGAAGGCTACGGCACTAAGTCTGAAAAAATCGACGGCAAAGAAGTTCTGATCATGTCTGAAAACGACATCATGGCGATCGTTGAGTAATCCGACCCATAAACCTGAACTGACTGAATAAAGAATTTAAAGGAAATAAAGATGGCTGCTAAAGACGTTAAATTTGGTAACGACGCACGTATTAAAATGCTAGAAGGTGTAAATGTTCTGGCTGACGCGGTAAAAGTAACGCTAGGTCCTAAAGGCCGCAACGTTGTTCTAGACAAATCATTTGGCGCACCAACGATCACTAAAGATGGTGTTTCTGTTGCACGTGAAATCGAACTTGAAGACAAGTTCCAAAACATGGGCGCACAAATGGTTAAAGAAGTGGCTTCGCAAGCGAATGACGCGGCGGGCGACGGTACTACTACAGCAACCGTTCTTGCTCAAGCTACCATCACTGAAGGCCTAAAAGCGGTTGCAGCTGGCATGAACCCAATGGATCTTAAGCGCGGTATCGACAAAGCGGTTATCGCTGCAGTTGAAGAGCTTAAAGGCCTTTCTGTTCCATGTTCTGATACGAAAGCTATCGCTCAAGTAGGTACTATCTCTGCGAACTCTGACGCGACAGTAGGTAACATCATTGCTGAAGCGATGGAAAAAGTAGGTCGTGATGGCGTAATCACAGTTGAAGAAGGTCAGGCTCTACAAGACGAGCTAGACGTAGTGGAAGGTATGCAGTTCGACCGTGGCTACCTATCTCCTTACTTCATCAACAACCAAGAAGCGGGTTCAGTTGATCTAGAAAGCCCATTCATCCTTCTTATCGACAAGAAAGTTTCGAACATCCGTGAACTTCTTCCGACTCTAGAAGCCGTTGCTAAGGCATCTCGTCCACTTCTTATCATCGCTGAAGATGTAGAAGGCGAAGCGCTTGCAACTCTAGTTGTGAACAACATGCGTGGTATCGTTAAAGTGGCGGCTGTTAAAGCACCTGGTTTCGGTGACCGTCGTAAGTCTATGCTTCAAGATATCGCTATCCTAACGGGTGGTACTGTTATCTCTGAAGAGATTGGCCTAGACCTTGAGAAAGTAACGCTAGAAGACCTAGGTCAAGCTAAGCGTATTACTATCACTAAAGAAAACTCGACTATCATCGATGGTGCGGGTGATGAAGTGATGATCCAAGGTCGCGTTTCTCAAATCCGTCAACAAATCGAAGATGCAACGTCTGACTACGACAAAGAGAAACTTCAAGAGCGCGTAGCGAAACTAGCTGGCGGTGTTGCAGTAATCAAAGTGGGCGCTGCGACTGAAGTTGAAATGAAAGAGAAGAAAGACCGCGTTGAAGATGCACTTCACGCAACTCGCGCTGCCGTTGAAGAAGGTGTGGTTGCTGGTGGTGGTGTTGCACTTATCCGCGCTGCTTCTAAAGTTGCTGGCCTTGAAGGCGACAACGAAGAGCAAAACGTAGGTATCCGTGTTGCACTACGTGCAATGGAAGCGCCTATCCGTCAAATCACTAAGAATGCAGGTGATGAAGAGTCTGTTGTTGCTAACAACGTTCGCGCTGGCGAAGGTAACTACGGTTACAACGCGGCTACGGGTGAGTACGGCGACATGATCGCAATGGGTATCCTAGATCCAACTAAGGTAACTCGCAGCGCACTTCAGTTCGCAGCATCAGTTGCTGGTCTTATGATCACAACCGAAGCGATGATCACAGACAAGCCACAAGATTCAGCTCCTGCAATGCCTGATATGGGCGGCATGGGTGGTATGGGTGGCATGGGCGGTATGATGTAGTGCGACAAGCGTCGTACTGACCGTTCCTTAGCGTAAATCGCTAAGGTGAGTAGAAATGTCATAAGATATAACTACTCTCGCTGTCTAGCAGGAATGAAATTACAGCACTCCTATGGAGTTTCCTGCCCCAAACCACTCGCGGTAACCCCGCTCTGAATGTAGCAGGCCGAATATATTTGGCTTGCTTCATTCTTTCTCTCTTGTACATGTAATGCATGTATCCAATCCATCTTGGAATATGGCTTCTTAAATGAGGACAGTACAGTTGTATCTGCCCATACAAGAAGAATGTTCTTCACGGTCAAAACGACCTAAGTCTTGATTTGTATTGTCTTACATTCGGCAATCAGCCTGATTGATAAGACCTGCTTTGTAGCAAGCAGTAGCCTAGGGATAGTGCTTATCTGGTAACGGATGAGTGCGAAGCTTCCTGACAATGTACCCCCCGAAAGGGTTTGATGACATGTGAATGAGGTCAAAGATACCGGCAATGGCAGCGGGTTGAGGGGCTAGGCTTGATTATAGGGTTAACTTAAGTGAACTGTTGATAAACAGCGTCAGCCGCAATGAGCGAAATGCCTTTGATTACGCTCTAACCAAAAGGTAAGTGGTCAGGTTTTCTCTTTTACATCTGGGGAAACGCTATCGTTGTACCATCGCTGGATAGACAGAACCTAAGTGATCAATTTGTACAAACCAAGGAACTTGGTAAGCCCTATTATCTGCCCCAAGGGCAGGGAACTCGCAAGAGAACCTGTTAGATAAGAGGGTAAAGGAAAATGGAAAAAGCGAAGGGTTTTCTGTAATGGAAAACATAGGGGTTCAGACTTTGCCCTGACTTGAAAGAGTGCAGACTTCCATGGGGTCTTTAATTGCGTGAAAACGTGTAAAGTTCAGAAGTAAAAAAGGGAGTGATTTACTCCTCTTACCTTATAGGGTTGCAACTTACCCTATGGGGACAAGTGCACCTTATTCGGTAACTTCAAGTAGTTATAGGAGGAAAGCAAGGTGCACACACTAGCTAAGGCGAATGTGTCTGCATCCTCCCACCTAGCAGAACAATGGCACCAGCTTGACTGGGAACTGTTGTATCGTCGGGTGCGGGGACTACAGGTACGGATCGCAAAGGCAACAATTAACTCTGATTGGCGAAAAGTGAAGCGACTTCAGCGCATGCTGGCACGCTCATTTGCTGCTAAAGCACTTGCCGTTAGGCGAGTAACTGAAAACAGAGGTAAGAATACAGCAGGAGTCGACGGAGAGATCTGGAATACTCCTACTTTGAAATGGGAAGCCATACATAAGCTTGAGAGAAAAGGCTATAAGCCTAAACCTCTCAAGCGAGTATACATCCCAAAAGCCAACGGTAAACGTAGGCCATTAGGAATTCCGACAATGTGTGACAGAGCAATGCAGGCACTATACCTGCTAGCTCTGGAGCCCGTTTCAGAATCCACGGCAGACCGAAATAGCTACGGCTTTCGCCCTCATCGTTCATGTGCTGACGCAATGGAGCAATGCTTCGTAAACCTCAGTCGTAAAGCCAGTGCTCTATGGATTCTGGAGGGTGATATCAAAGGGTGTTTTGACCATATCAGTCATAACTGGCTTATCGATAATATCCCTATGGATAAATCGATACTCAGAAAGTGGTTGAAAGCTGGGTTCATGGAATCAGGAAAACTAAGTCCGACTGACGCTGGTACACCTCAAGGGGGAATTATTTCACCCGTATTAGCTAATATGGCTTTGGATGGGCTTGAAACAGTGTTGGAATCCCGCTTCGGGAAGAAAAACACTAAAGCTAGTTATAAAACCAAAGTTAATTACGTGCGTTATGCCGACGACTTCATTATCACTGGGATCTCGAAAGAGTTGCTAGAGAAAGAAGTATTGCCATTAGTAAAAGCCTTTATGGCCGAGCGAGGGCTTCAACTTTCTGAAGAGAAGACGTTGATAACAAACATAGAAGAGGGCTTTGATTTTCTGGGGCAGAATGTACGTAAATACGATGGCAAGATGTTAATCAAACCATCGAATAAAAACGTTAAGACCTTTCTGCAAAGTATACGAGAGTACCTCAATAGCCATAAAACGGTGCCAGCTAGGGCAATCATTGCCAAGCTAACTCCGATGATCCGCGGGTGGTGTAACTACCATCGATGGGTATGTGCTAGCGAGACATTCAAATATATTGATTACAGAATCTGGAAAATGCTTTGGCAATGGTGCAAGCGAATCCACTTAAATCGCAGAAAACGCTGGATTAAAGAGAAATACTTTAAAACAGTAGGTGATAGAAACTGGGTTTTCAGCGCACCTAAGGTAAATGGGGAAGACGGACACTATCGGTTGCTGAGTGCTGCGAGGGTGAAAGTCGATAAGCATGTGAAAGTTCGAGCATTGGCAAACAGCTACCTGCCTGAGGACGAACAATACTTTGAACGTCTGAAGATGCAAAGACTGAAAAAGTCTTTATCGGGTAACTGGAAGCTATGGAAGATTGTCGAAAGACAGGATTTCAAATGTCTCGTATGTCACCAACAATTCAACTCTGAAGACGAGTGGGATATACACCACATAGTTAGAAGGGTTGACGGAGGTAGTGATAAAAGCTCGAATTTAATGATGCTTCACATTAATTGCCATAGGCAAATACACAATTTGTCCAAAGAGGGGTAGCGTAAGAATCAGCTCGTCATTCTATACGATTGATCAGTTAGGAACTTATGTACTATGACATTGCTAACCTGACACAACACAGTGTTATTAAGTGATTGTTTTAAGAGGGTGTACTGGGCTTATATCAATACCATCAATTGTGCGATCTGTTAATTTATCAGGTCATATGATGCTCGGTAATGAGAATATCTCCCAGTGATGACGTATTAAGTTATTGATATTCATTGCTTATCTGTGGCTGGCTTGACCTCACTGTATCAATTGTATAATTTCACTATAAAAGTGATTTTGTTAACTAAGAACAGTGAGGTTAGGCGATCTAATCTACGGTTATTTAGGTGCTATCAAAAGCTACTAGATTAAACACTCTCATGTTGCTGGCTCGACTCACGTTGAGTTTATAGAGGCTTGAGCCGTATGCGGCGAAAGTTGCACGTACGGTTCTTAGGGGGCGGTGGCGCAGCAATGCGTCGCTGCTACCCGACATCATCCCCCCTTTTCTCGTAACAGAGGAAGCCATGCATAGGCTTTGAAAGATAGAATCTTTAAAATATATAAGACCTCGGTCTCCGTTTTTTTTTGCTTTTCGCATCTCGTTCACTCGAATCCCGCATCTGCTTTTAATCATTGGTCACCCAGGCTCGTGTATAAACTGTTGTGCATCAATTTTTTGCAGCATCATGTCACGTTTAAATGGCTTTGGAAGATAATCGTCCATTCCACATTCAAAGCAACGTTTAATATCATCGTCGAGCACTGAAGCCGTTAAAGCAAGAATATGCGTTGCCTGAAGTTGCAGGCTTTCTTCATAGCGCCTGATTTGCTCTGTTGCTTCAAAGCCATCGACATTCGGCATCATGCAGTCCATCAAAACAAGGCCGATTTCTTGATGATGCTCTCGATATAAATCAATCGCTTGTTGTCCATCATTAGCAACCCAATAGTCAATCCCTAGCTTATCTAAATTGATACATACCACCTTCTGATTCACGCGGTTATCTTCAACCACTAGAACTTTTTGATGTCGAATCCGTTCTACAGGTTTTGACTGAGGGGACTGTACCCTTTCAAGTAATGAGTTCATCATGCTGCTTAATCGGGAACCGAGCATAGGAAGAGTGACATAACCCGAGACAAAATCGCACTCCGTCAACGGATCGCTAAGGTTATCTTTCACTATGATGATTTTCACCTCTGGTGCTTGATGATGTAGTGCTCTAGCTTGATTAATATCTTCCGTAAAAGCGATATCTGGGATGTCAACTAACGTCAAATTTGCTTCAATTGATTCTAGTGTTGGTGAGTAACCAAAGCGGAACAAATCATCGAGTAAAAGCTTCGATGGTACATCTGAATAATAGATAACGGTCGGTTTACGCTTTTTCGTTTCAGAATGCTCTGATTGCACAACCGTTAATTGGAAACTGAAGCGACTGCCTACGCCTTTCTCTGACTCAACACCTATCGAGCCTCCCATTATCTCGACCATACGTGACGAAATACTCAGTCCTAACCCCGTGCCCACAATGTTAGAGGCGGTATTGGTGTCTTCTTGGCAAAATTCTTTGAAAATGTGTTCGTGCTGATCTTTTGCAATACCAATACCAGTATCTCGAACGGAAAACTCGATCACATACTCTTTTTCTAATGATGCAAGCCGTTGAGCCGCGAATACGATTGAGCCTTGTTCTGTAAATTTGATCGCATTTGAAGCAAAGTTCATCAACACTTGGCGAACTTTATTCTCATCAACATGAATGTATTCTGGAAGCTCGTCATCAACCTCAACTTCCAGCTTAATCTGCTTTTGATAAGCTTTAGATGAGATCAAAGTCGCGCTGTCAAATAGCAGCTCTCTTAAGTCTGTCGTATGTGGATTAATTTCCAGTTTGCCTGATTCTATTTTGGATAGGTCGAGAATATCGTTGATCAACATAAGTAAGGCTTGAGAAGAGGTGTTGATCGTTCCAAGGCAGTCTTTCTGTTCTGGCGATAACTTGGTCTCTGCCAGAATTTCTGACATACCTATAACACCATTAAGCGGTGTTCGTATCTCATGAGACATATTGGCAAGAAAGGCACTTTTGGCACGATTAGCCTGTCGCTCTTTCTCTTGTGAAACAATTAACTGAGTTTCGAGGTGACTGGCACGCCACACAACATAGAACAGCACCAGTAAAGTCACCCCTCCTAATGTGGCTGTTGATATATATCGGTACCACTTTACCTGTATCAGGTTCTCTGCGATTCGCTTAGGTGTTTCGGTGAACAGCAAGTTGAGTTCATCTTCAACATGATAAATGCTGCTCGTGAGCTCTCCTTTCAAACCGCTGTCAGAACTATACCCTACACTCTTTAACCCCCGCTGCAATCGCCAAAAATGGCGTTTAAAATTATTAAACGAAGCCAGTGCAGTCATCGTTCGGGTATTCTCTTCGACTTCATATTGGATTTTGAACAATGAATCGACGATCTGATCTAATGTTTTCTGCTCAAAGCCAGTGAAAAACTGATACATGAGATCTTGCGTAGCTATAAATTGTTCTTCAAGCTGCTTATTGTTGGCTTCATGTACGAAACGCTCTAGTGTCAACGCAGCGTTCTTAAGTTTCTCAATGAGCCCAATTTGGTCCCCTTGACCATGTATGCTGACTAGCTCAATGGCTAATAATGAAAAGGCAATCTGGTACTGGTCGAGATACTCGACAACTCTGGCGTAATCAAAAGAAATATTCAGATCGCTTCGCACGATTTTTCCATCGATCTCAGCCAGTTGTTCGATTAGCTGACTTCGCTTTCTATCGAGAAGCTCTTGAGTTTCGAGTTGCCTTGTAGAAATAAATTGTTGTTCCTGGCGCCTGACAGAGAGCATAACGCTATAGGCTTGTGAAAGGCTGAGCTGGAGATCAATCATGTCCTGCTCTTTGTTCTTCAGGACATAGCTAGCATAGAGATAAAGGCCCAGAAACAGCACGATAGCTAAAGAGCCACGCGAAATAATTGCCTTTATGGTCTGTTTATTCGCAGTTTCCTTAATCACTATACTTACTATGCTCCATTCGTTTCATATGTTTGTGTCCCTGTCATTAAAACTTAGTTTATTTTGAGGATTTAACGAACATTAGTTTTTGAATAACAGAGGTCTGTTGAGCTTTTGTCATTAAATTTTTTAGGATGATATCGATTTAGATGCAGCCATGAGTGTGTGGGCTGCATTCTTGCGAAACATGTTAATTTTTTTCTCAGATTCTTATTTGGGATAATAAGCGCTAGAGCGGAGGTTTCGGTCTCCGTTTTTTTTTTGCTTTTCGCATCTCGCCACCCGTATCTCGAATCTGCTCTTATCTCTGCTCTGAACCATTGCTCTTTATGATTTAGCGGCTTATATTCAACAGTACAGTTATGACATTGATCTAACATGGATAGCTGTTGAATAAAGGATAATAAATACTTGATTGAAAATGGATTAATCAAGTCAACAATAAGTCAGTGGAGACTCCCCCAATGAAAAAACTACTTTCAGTATTAGCTGTGTCGGCAGCGGTAATGGCACCAGCGGCATTTGCTTCATCGCCAGTTATGTTTTCAACGATCAACGGCTTCAACGCACCTGATTCAGACGCGGTTGGCGGGGTTCGTTTAGCTCTGCTTCACGGACAAGTAAACGACCTTAAAGGTGTCGATCTTGCGGTTGTTGGTATGTCTGAGACGCAAACAACAACAGGTGTGAACCTTGGTATCTTTGGTGCATCAAAAGTGAACCAAGAAATGACAGGTGCTTCACTTGGCTTCTTTAACTGGAATACAGGTAAAACAACCGGTGTTAACCTTGGTGCAGTGAACATTACCAATGATGTAAAAGGCGCGAACGTGAGTTTCGTCAACTACTCAGAAGGTAACACTATGGTTGATGTTGGTGCAGCGAACCTTTCAGAAGTGTCTACGGTTCAGGTTGGTATCTTCAACAAAACCAACAAAATCGAAGGCGTACAAGTTGGCTTGATCAACTGTGCTGATAACGGTTTCTTCCCGTGCTTCCCGATTGTAAACTTTGCTAAATAAAGCCGGTCGTTTAGCCTATCAACGCCTAAACTCTTTGTTTAGGCGTCATTACGTTCAATTCCATTTCTGACGCACATATCTCAAATGACTTAATAAGCATTCTGTTTTATATTTGCTATTGCAGTATTTTTACTTATAAGTACAATGTTCGATAAATTTCCAACGATGATTTATATGCTTTGATTAATACCCATACCGTCGATTTTAAAAAGGCTTTTTTAAGTCTGACCGCCAGTTTTTTAGTAGTTTTGGGCTTGTTGCTCGTTGATTCAGCGGAAGAATCAGATAAACAGTATGGAATCGAAAACCAAGGCGTGACACGCTCTTTAGCGGAGCTCACACAGATCATAAATGCGCTTGAGTACAACATTACGGCGCTCTATCCACTGCATGGGGATACCTATGTATTCTCGCATGAGAAAAAGATCGAAGATGAAACGTGCTATTTCACTAGTGAAGAGCAGCATGCCCCTCGCTTTGACTTTATGTTCTCTGGCCCCAGCGAGATGTGCGACCCTAAGTCGGATCTTCATACCGAAGCCGGTAAGCGTCTGTTTATCGCGCCGACCATGGCTTACTTTGCCAATACCATAGAGACCATCTCTGCGATCTACTTTATTTCAAAAGAGAAGTTTATTATCTCTTCCCCCTCCGATATTGCCCAATATATGAAAGGCGATACGTTCGACTCTGTCGTAAATAGCCGACCATATTGGATTAATACGATTCGCTTTGGCTTAGCGCAAGGTCAAGACCAAGTTGTCTATACCGGCCAATATGATGATTACCTGACGGGTAAAAAAGTCGTGACCTTAACCAAAGGCATTTACGTTAATGGTGAGTTTGAAGGGGTATTGGGTGTCGATGGCTATGTCTCTAACCTAGTATCGAACCCTACTCATGGTTATAAAGTCACTAGTACGCGAGGCGCAAACAAATACGGGTTTATGGATTTTACCTATTCCAAGCCTCTGTATGTTGATGACATTAACACCCAGCTATATCTGAGTATTGAAGAAGATAAGAGCGAGCACTTTCTGCATGTATTGGAGATGGAGAAGATTCAGCTTTCGATACTGTTGGTTTTGTATCTGCTCTCGGTTTTATGGTTATGGCGCTTCTATACAAGACAAGAACACCAGCGTTTAAATGACCTCGCAATGCGCGATCCACTCACTGGCTTGCTGAATCGACGTGGTTTTGAAGCTCGATTACTGGCGCAGGATGAGGAGCCGATTATTGGTGTTGGCGTGTTTGATATTGATGATTTCAAAGTCGTTAATGATCAGCATGGTCATAAAGTGGGGGACGAGGTGATTTGCCATGTTGCTCAGTTGATGCTGAACAGCGTTAGACAGCAAGATATCGTGGCACGGTTTGGTGGTGAAGAGTTTGTTGTCGCGATCACGGGTGAATCCTCAGAGCTGCTCTCATCGATCTTTCAACGAATTCAGAATGACATTAGCCTGCAAAGTTACCGATGTCCGACGGGTGATAAGGTGAATGTCTCAGTGTCTGGTGGCGCGACGCTCTACTCTCTGTACAAGTTCGACAGCGTTGGTCACTTGTGGGAAAACCAGAGTATTCGTTCTTCGGATGAGCAGCTTTATAAGGCGAAAGCCGCGGGTAAGAATCAAGTGTGTATTCACGTGCATTAAGCGCTTGTCTAAAAAATCAAAGCCTAGTCGTTTGACTAGGCTTCTTTTTCGTTTCTAAGAATTCGTCTCTAAGAATTTTCCTCTAAGAAATCGAATCTAAGGACAAAATGTCTTTAAGATAAACGCATCTAAAATTAGAGGTTACTTCTTCACGCGACCTTTATTCATCCACTTCTGATGCACACCACGACGCAGGCTTTGGAAACTGTTTTCCACCTTGTCGACACCAAGCAGTATCACAAGCGCCATTAGAGTGATGATGACAGACTGAGAAAGGTGTCCTAAGGCAATCATCATGCCTAATGCTGCGAGTACCCAGATAATCGCGGCTGAAGTGACGCCATGAATCTTGCCATCCAATGTCATCATTACCCCGGCCCCAAGAAATCCCACCCCCGTTATTATCTGACCAAGCACACGAGCTTGATCGAGCGTGTTAGGGGAAAGGCTAATCGCCATGGTAAGGAAGAAATAGGTACCACTGATGATCAGAATCGAGGTTCTGATCCCTACCGGTTTACCGCGGGTTTGTCGTTCGATACCGATTAACGAACCACACAGCATACATACTGCAAGGCCTGCCCAGCTAAAGGGGGCAAGGTTGAGAGTTTGTTCTATAAATTGTGTCATATCACCCCTCCTAAAAATTTAGAATAGAGTCGAGTATGCTAATAATAGACCGGACGATCGAACAAAAACTTTTTGTCTTAACGATTGATAAAGATGACTTAAAGTCTAGCAGCCGTGTGTTGTTAAGGTGAAGCTAGGGGAGTTTTTCTTTTGTCGCTTCTTGATACTCAAGAAGCGACCATTGCTCGAGATAGAGTTATTCAATGTGTAGGTCGAGTGGTGTCTTACTGCTGCGACCGCCAATCTCGCGAGTTAACTTTGGTGCAAGGTAGCCAGAAACCTCAGAGATCAAACCTTTGAAGTGGTGCTTTGCCTCTTCATCCGAAATATAGAAGTGTGCCGCACCCTGAACCTTATCAAGTACATGCATATAGTAAGGTAAAACCCCGGCATCGAATAGTTTTTCACTTAATTCTTTCAATGAGTTAGCGCTGTCATTGACCCCTTTAAGCATCACACCTTGGTTTAGCAGAGTCACGTCATTTTGCTTCAACTTATGGAAGGCTTGTTTAAGTTCTAAGTTGATTTCATTGGCATGATTAATATGGCTCACCATGACCACGTTGAGACGAGTCTGAGCTAACAACTGGCACAGCTCATCTGTCACTCGATCAGGGATCACAACCGGTAATCGGCTATGAATTCGAACGGTTTTTATATGAGGAATTTGTTCGATGGCGTGAATCAACCATTCGAGTTCGTTGTCTTTGGCCATCAAAGGATCGCCACCGGACAAGATGACCTCATTGATCTCTGGGTGCGCAGTCACATAGTCGAGGCTGGTTTGCCAAACAGACTTTGAGCCTTTGTTATCTTGGTACGGAAAGTGACGGCGGAAGCAATAGCGGCAGTTAATCGCACAGCCACCTTTCACAATCATCAATGCACGGTTTTTGTATTTGTGCAGCAACCCAGGAATCGCGTTGTCTTGCTCTTCCAGTGGATCAGCGGAATAACCCGGATGAACCTCAAACTCTTCGCTGAGCGGTAAAACCTGTCGCAGCAAAGGGTCGTGTGGGTTGCCTTTTTCCATTCGGTCGACAAAGCTAAGAGGTACCCGAAGTGCAAATAACTCACGTGCAGCGAAGCCTGCTTGCCACGGTGTTGGGTCTATTTCCAATGCCTCAAGCAGTTTTGTCGGGTCAGAGATCGCATTCGATAGTTGTTTGAGCCAGTTTTGCTCAACAGATTCGACTTTTCGGGTTATGATATGCGGCATTGAAATTAACTCAAAGATGTGGAAGAGAAAATCATGGCGTCAGTAAGCACCAATGAATTCAAAGGCGGTTTAAAATTCATGTTAGATAACGAGCCTTGCTCAATTATCGACAATGAATACGTTAAGCCAGGTAAAGGCCAAGCGTTTAACCGTGTAAAACTTCGTAAACTGCTGTCAGGCAAAGTGTTAGAGAAAACATTCAAATCAGGCGAAAGCTTTGAGCTTGCAGATGTTGTTGACGTTGAACTAGGCTACCTATACAACGATGGCGAATTCTACCACTTCATGAACAACGAAACATTTGAGCAAATCGCAGCAGACGTAAAAGCAGTCGCTGATTCAGCAAAATGGTTAGTTGAAAATGACGTTTGTACTCTAACGTTGTGGAATGATAACCCTATCACTGTTACTCCGCCAAACTTTGTTGAGATCGAAGTAACTGAAACCGATCCTGGCCTTAAAGGCGATACACAGGGTACGGGTGGTAAACCTGCAACTCTAGCAACAGGCGCGGTAGTTCGCGTACCTCTATTCATCGCTATCGGTGAAGTTGTTAAAGTTGATACTCGTACTGGCGAATACGTTGGTCGTGTGAAGTAATTTACTTCAAGTATCTGAAAAAGGTCGCTTAGGCGGCCTTTTTTTGTACCTTAAGAACAGATACGCGTAAACGAGATGAGAGATACGAAAAACAAAAAAAGCAGAGCTGGGTAACCTAGCTCTGCTTTTAGTCTTTTCGCTCTTAAGCTCTTCGATACTCGTTTACTCGAATCCCGTATCTGCTCTTAACTGTTAGATCATAAAGATAAAGATAACAGACAACGCGCTAATTAGGCCTGCGAAGAAGTAGCAGCCCACTTTACCTGCAACACCGACGTGGAACTTAAGGTCGTGCATGCCGTGGTGAAGACGGTGCATTGCGTGCCACATTGGCAGTGCTAGCGTACCGATGATGAATAGCGCACCGATAATGCTGGTGGCAAATTCAGAGACACGTTCATAGCTCATTGCATCCGCATCGATAATGCCCATTGGCACTAAGATACCTAACACTAGAATGGTGATCGGTGTGATCATCGCGAACCAAGTACCGCCAGCGCCGAATAGGCCCCACCAGATTGGTTCGTCTGAGCGTTTAGGAGCACGATTTACTTTGTAACTTGGGTTCATAATTCAGCTCCTTACACTACAACAAGAACGATTAAAGAAATAAAAGCCACCGCAGCCCATTGAGTCAGTACGATGATTTTCTTATCAACCAATTTGCCTTTAAGGCGGATTGGCATCACTTGAGGCATCATGCTGAAGAAGGTTTGAGCGTGCAGCAAGCTGCCTAGCAGTGCCACGATGTTGATACCAACAACGATAGGGTTAGCCATAAAGCTTAACCAACCTTCCCACGCTTCAGGACCTTTCACTAGCGAACCCAAACCGAAGGTTAGGAACAGAGTGAATAGAATCAAAGGCAGTACAGTCGCTTCACGTAGCATGTAGAAACGGTAGAACGGATGGTTGCTCCACCACGTTCTCTTCATTTCACGAACATAAGGCTTACGATTGCTCATATTATGCCTCCTCTGCTGTTTTTACTTGCGATCCGTCTGGCTTGAACATCGAGATAACGAAGTCCATTGAAGACTCAACTTTACCTTGGTTCACTGCCGCTGCTGGGTCTACTTTCTTCGGACATACGTCAGAACAGTAACCTACAAACGTACAGCCCCAAGCGCCATTGTCGCCATTGATAAGCTTCATACGTTCAGCTTTACCATTGTCACGGCTATCTAGGTTGTAGCGGTGAGCAAGAGCAAGTGCCGCAGGGCCGATGAACTCAGGGTTTAGACCAAACTGAGGACACGCTGCGTAACACAAACCACAGTTGATGCAGCCAGCGAACTGTTTGTACTTCGCCATTTGCTCTGGAGTTTGGATGTTAGTGCCGTCTTCTGGCTTACGGTCGTTACCAATGATGTAAGGCTTGATTGCTTCAAGGCGCTCGATAAACGGCGTCATGTCGACAATCAAATCTTTTTCGATCGGGAAGTTAGCCAAAGGCTCAATCTTGAAGCCATTCGGGTAGTCACGTAAGAAGCTCTTACACGCCAGTTTTGGCACGCCATCAACCATGATGCCGCAAGAACCACAAATCGCCATACGACAAGACCAACGGTAAGACAGGTCTTTATCTAGGTTATCTTTGATGTAACCGATCGCATCAAGTACTGACATGGTTTCATCAAACGGCACTTCAAAGGTTTGAAAGTGAGGTTCTGCATCGTGCTCAGGATCATAACGCAGGATTTCAATTTTTTGGATTCGATTCGCTGACATTATGCTTGCTCCTCTTCGCTCTTCTTAGCATTCTCTTCTGTTGCTTTTTCAGCGGCAGCGGCTTTCTCTGCAGCTTCGCCGTACAGACGAGCTTTAGGTTGAGATTTGGTGATCTTAACGCCGCTGTAGTCGATGGTTGGTGCTGCATCTTCGTTGTAGAAAGATAGAGAGTGTTTCAGGAAGTTCACGTCATCACGTTCTGTGCAGTTGTCGTCTAGACGTTGGTGTGCACCGCGAGACTCTTTACGAAGGATCGCTGAGTGAACCATCGCTTCTGCAACTTCAAGACCGTAACCCACTTCGATAGCGTAAAGTAGATCAGTGTTGAACACTTGGCCTTTGTCTTTAATGCTGATTTTTTTGTAGCGAGCTTTCAGTTCAGTGATTTTGTCGATGGTCTTTTGCATCAAGTCTTCTTGACGGTAGATACCACAACCCGCTTCCATGGTGTGACCCATTTCAGTACGGATATCAGCCCAGTTCTCATCGCCTTCTTGGTTTAGTAGACCTGCGATGCGATCTTCAACCGCTTTCACTTGCTTAGCGATAGACTCTTCATTCCAGCCTTTGAACTCAGCAGCGCGTTTCACGGCTTGTTCACCCGCTACGCGACCAAATACTACAAACTCAGCCAGAGAGTTAGAACCTAGGCGGTTTGCACCGTGTAGGCCAACTGAAGCACATTCACCAACGGCGAATAGGCCTTTAATGCGAGTTTCACAGGTACCGTTAGTTTCAATGCCACCCATGGTGTAGTGAACGGTTGGACGAATTGGAATTGGCTCTTTTGCTGGGTCGACGTTTACGTACGCTTTTGCTAGCTCACAGATAAACGGTAGACGTTCTTGCAGGTACTCTTCACCAAGGTGGCGAAGGTCAAGGTGTACGACATCACCAAGCGGGTGCTTGATGGTGTTGCCTTTCTGCTGCTCGTGCCAGAATGCTTGAGAAACTTTGTCACGAGGACCCAGTTCCATGTATTTGTTTTTCGGCTCGCCCACTGGAGTTTCAGGACCCATGCCGTAATCTTGGAGGTAACGGTAGCCGTTCTTGTTGACGATGATACCACCTTCACCACGACAACCTTCGGTCATCAAGATGCCAGTGCCTGGTAGGCCTGTTGGGTGGTATTGAACGAACTCCATATCACGTAGTGGCACACCGTGGCGATAAGCCATTGCCATACCGTCGCCCGTTACGATGCCGCCGTTAGTATTACAGTGGTAAACACGACCTGCGCCACCGGTTGCTAATACAACAGATTTTGCTTTGATGGTAACAAGCTCACCTTCAGACATGTGAATCGCGATTAGGCCTTGTACTTCGCCTTCCTCAACGATCAAATCCACCACAAAGTACTCATCAAATCGTTTGATTGTGTCGTACTTCATCGAAGTCTGGAACAGAGTATGAAGCATGTGGAAGCCGGTTTTATCCGCTGCGAACCACGTTCTCTCTACCTTCATACCGCCGAATCGGCGTACGTTTACTTCACCGTTTTCTTTACGACTCCATGGGCAGCCCCATTGTTCCATTTGGATCATTTCGCGAGTCGAGTTTTCAACAAAGTATTCAACAACATCCTGTTCACATAGCCAGTCGCCACCGCCAACAGTATCGTTGAAGTGGTTAT